>JAFUCP010000126.1 GCA_017459565.1 Clostridia bacterium
GGCCAGCTGATGGCGGGAGCGCAGCTGCTGGGCTATCTGTGGCAGATCAACCGCTGGATGGTGGAGCGGAATGTGACGATTGCGCTCTGACTTGTGTGAATCGGGGCTTGCCATTCGGGCTGAAAGGTTATATAATGATGAAGAATGTAACATGGCATATTTTGGGCAGCTGATTTACGCGATACCCGGTTGCGCGGAGGGGACCGACATGGCGCATTGCTTTTACGGCTGGGAGCGGGCGGATGTGCCCGCCCTGACGAATGAATACCCGGGCGTTCATACGCCGGTGGAACTGTACGACGCGCTGACGCACGTCTGGTGCGCCGAAACCTGCGCGCCGAGGATGCGTGGCGCATGGTGCGCCGACAACCCGACACTGGGCCAATGCTCCATCACGGCGTTCCTGGTCCAGGACATCTTCGGGGGCGAGGTCTACGGCGTGCCGCTGAAGGACGGCGGCTTCCACTGCTTCAATTGCGTTAACGGGCGGTGCTTTGATCTGACCAGCGAGCAGTTCGGCGATGCGCGGCTGCGCTACGGAACGGATCATCCGCAGCTGCGCGAGGTCCACTTTGCAAAGCGCGAAAAGCGCATACGCTACGAATACTTGCGCGCTTCGCTGAAGGCGCATCTGAAATGCGCACAGGCGCCGGAAGCGTGATACGACGGGATACGAACGGGAGTACGGCAATGAGGGAATATCGGATTGCTTTCTTTACGGCGGACTGGAATTACGAGCTGGTGGAAAGCACGCTGCACGGGCTCAAGCGCTTTGTGGACGAGCATGAGAACGTCCACCTGTGCATATTCGACTGCTTCGGCAAGGACGTGGACAACGCCCGAAACCGCAGCGAATATGCCGTGTTCGACCTGGCCGATCTGAACCGGTTCGACGGTCTTTTGATCCAGGGCAACCAGCTTGTGCTGCGCCAGGTGCGCGAATCGATCGTAAGGCGCGTGGCCGAAAGCGGGATTCCGGCTGTTACCATCGATTGTGCGCTGGAGGGTTGCGTCCTGGTGGGCATCGACAACGAGCGTGCCCAGAGGGAGATGACGGAGCATGTGATCCGCAGGCACGGCGCGAGGCGGCTTGTCTACCTTACGGGCATACTGGACAACGGCTGTCCCGAGGGCCTGCAGCGCCGGGACGGCTTTATGCAGGCGTGCCGGGAAAACGGCATCGCGCCGGAGGATATTGAGATTATACGTTGTACATGGCGCACAAGCGACGGCGCGAAGGTGGCGCGGCGCTGGCTGAGCGAGGGCCGCGCGCTGCCGGATGCCTTCATATGCGCCAACGATGAGATGGCGCTGGGCATGATCGGCGCCTTCGAAGAGACGGGCTGCCACATCCCGGACAGCGTGATCGTCACGGGCTTTGACAACCTTACCAGCGCGGAGTTGTCCAGCCCGCGGCTTTCCACGGTCCACAGGGATTACGGCGGCCTGAACTATGCGGCCATGGAGGTCTTGCTGGGGCTGATCGACGGCACGGAGCGCAGGCGGGAGATTTCTTACGATCATGCGCTCATCTGCTCCGAATCCTGCGGCTGCGGCGAGAACGCCCGACCGGGCTACATTCGTGACAAGTATTTCCGGCAGACCCAGTTCTTAAAGAACTTTTATATTCAGCAGGACGAGATGGCCGGACGGCTGTTCGAGGCATCGGACCTGCTGGAGCTGATGGACATTGTCGAAAACAACCACAGCATCTTCGGCTGCGACAATGTGTATTTGTGCGTCAACGACTATTATTTCGACAATTACGACAAAAGACAGTGGAGCCACGGTTCTGAGTTTTTCGGCAAAAACATGATACTGGCCCCCTGCGGCCGTGCGGGGATCGGCGAAGACGAGGCGCGTGTGGTCCGCTTTCCCACTTCGTCGCTGCTTCCCGGCGACATGCTGCGCAAAAACCGATTTCTGATGTTTTATCCGCTGCATTACAATACCTATTCCATCGGCTACCTGGTTATGGACGGCATCAGCGAGGCGGCGAAGCTGAACCTGCATGAGAGCATATTTAACTTTCTGGACATCGCCATTGAAAACGTGCGCAAAAAGGGTCTGCTGCGGCAGCTCAACAGCGTGCTGGACGATCTGTATGTCCACGACGCGCTGACGGGGCTGTATAACCGCTTTGGCTATGAGCGCTTCGGCCAGGAGACCTTCAACCGTTTTATGCGCCAGGACGGGGAAGCGAGGATCCTGTTTATCGACATGGACGACATGAAGAGCATCAACGACCGCTTCGGCCATGAGCTTGGGGACGCGGCCATACGCGCCGCCGCCGAATGTCTGCGCGGAGCCGGCGGCGCGGAGGACTTCGTGATGCGCTACGGCGGCGATGAATTTCTGGCGATCCAGCCGGGCAGCTCCGGGGACGCGGAAGGGGCGATCCAGAGCGCTGTGGCGCGGCGCAACGCCCAGGGGGATTTGCCCTTTGAAATTGCGCTCAGCGTGGGCGTGATCCACGCGCGGGACGGAGAGACAAGGACGCTGGACGAGCTTGTACAGGCAGCCGATACGCGCATGTATGAGCGCAAAAAGCGCCGCAAGGCGGCACGCGGGTAAAGAAATACGCAGGAGGAAGAACGATGGCAGAGTTAAAGCTGCCCTTTATCGGGCACGGCGGCGATTACAACCCGGACCAATGGCTGGACCGGCCGGACATTCTTGAAGAGGATATCCGGCTGATGAAGCTGGCGGGCTGCAACCTGATGAGCGTGGGCATATTTGCCTGGGCTGCGCTGGAGCCCAGGGAGGGCGAATATGATTTTGACTGGCTGGAGCGGGTGCTGGACAGGCTGCATGAAAACGGCATTTCCGTGTTCCTTGCCACGCCCAGCGGCGCGCGTCCGGCGTGGATGAGCCAGAAGTACCCGGAGGTGCTTCGGGTGCGGGAGGACGGACAGCGCAATTTCCATGGCGGGCGGCACAACCACTGCTATACCTCGCCGGTCTACCGTCGCTTCGTATCGGGCATAAACCGCGCGCTGGCGGAGCGCTTCGGCCATCATCCGGCAGTGGTGGGCTGGCACATATCCAACGAATTGGGCGGCGAATGTCACTGTGAACTGTGCCAGCAGGCGTTCCGGGAAGCCCTGAAGGCGCGCTACGGCACGCTCGAGGCGCTGAACAAAGCCTGGTGGACGGGCTTTTGGAGCAAGACCTATACCGACTGGTCCCAGCTGCGAAGCCCGTCGCGGGTGGGAGAAAGCTGCATCCACGGTCTGACGCTTGCCTGGCGGCGCTTTGTCACGGAGCGGACCATTGATTTTCTGCGCGTGGAGGTCGCCCCGCTGCGTAAGCTGACGCCGGATCTGCCCGTCACCACCAACATGATGGAGATGTTCGAAGGCCTGGACTATGAGCAGCTGGCGAAGGAGCTGGATTTTACCAGCATGGACAGCTATCCGCGCTGGGGCGGCCCCGATGAAGAATGGACCGCGCTGTGCGCCGCCTTCAATTATGACTGGATGCGTTCTTTGAAGCAGAAGCCCTTTGCGCTGATGGAATCCACGCCCTCCCAGGTGAACTGGCACGATGTCTGCAAGCTGAAAAAGCCGGGGATGCACGTGCTTGCGAGCCTTCAGGCGGTGGCCCACGGCGCGGATACCGTTCAGTATTTCCAGTGGCGCAAGAGCCGCGGCGCGGCGGAGAAGTTCCACGGCGCGGTGGTGGACCACGCCGGCCACGAGCATACCCGCACCTTCCGGGACGTGCAGGCGGTGGGTGAGCTGCTGCGGCGCATTGACGGCGCGCGGGGCGCAATGCCGCAGGCCAGGGTCGCGCTGGTATACGATACCCAGAACCGCTGGGCGCTTTCCGACTGTCAGGGGCCGTTGAGGGACCTCAAATACCTGGACACGGTGCTGGAACACTATCGCGCCCTCAAGCGCCTGGGCCTTGCCGTGGACATTGTGGATCAGACGCGGGCGCTTTCCGGCTATCAGCTGGTGGCGGCTCCTATGCTGTACATGCTGCGCCCGGGCGCGGCGGAGCGGCTGACGCGCTTCGTGGCGGAGGGCGGTACGCTGGTTTGCAGCTGCTTCACGGGCCGCGTGGACGAGGACGACCTCTGCTTCCTGGGCGGTTTCCCCGGCCCGCTGCGGGCACTGCTGGGGCTTTGGGTGGAGGAGACGGACGCACTGTATCCCGATGAGCGCAATGGCATCCGCATGGCGGACGGGAGACGTTACGCCTGCTCGACGATGTGCGATCTGATCCACCCGGAGACCGCCGAGACGCTCGGCAGCTACACCGACGACTTCTATGCTGGCGAGAGCTGCGTGACCGTTAACAGCTTTGAGGCGGGAAAGGCGTATTACATCGCCACCCGGCCCGAGGCTGATTTCCTGGATGATTTCTATGCGCGGCTTGTGCATAACGCCGGCATTGCGCGGCCCGTGGCGCAGCTGCCCCGCGGGGTGCAGGCCGCGGTCCGGGGGGATATGCTGTTTGTCATGAACTTCAATGGCGAAGAAGTCCGGATGGAGCTGCCGGAGGGGACGGATATCCTGACGGGTCTCACCGCCGGCGGCAGAACCGGACTGCCGCCTTTGGGCTACAGGGTGCTGCGCCTGGGCGAAAAGCGGTAACAAAGCGGCGTATCTGCTGAAAGCGCGTGCGCTCTGTGCTGAAATTCCCACAGAATACTTGACTTTTTGTTGCGTTGGTGTTATCATTTTTCTGTCATAAAGACGGCGCTTATATGCCGCCGGACGAATATTACAAACACAGGAGGAATTACCATGAAGAAACTGTTGACTCTGGTACTGGCCGTCGCGCTGGTGCTGACCATGAGCTGCGCAGCCTTCGCCGAAGGCTTCAGCGGCGATGTGAAGGTGTGGGTCGCCGAAGCTGCCGTGGATTTCACCAATGAGCAGATCGAGGCCTTCAAGGCCGCCAATCCCGAGTATGCCGACATGAACGTCACCGTTGAGCCCGTGGGCGAAGGCGACGCCGCCGGCAAGGTCATCACCGACGTCGAATCCGCCGCCGATATCTTCGGCTTCGCGCAGGACCAGCTGGCCCGCATGGTCGCCGCCGGCGCCCTGGAGGTCGTCGAGGAAAACAACGCCGAGGTCGTCAAGGCTGAGAACGACGCCGGCTCCGTTTCCGCGGTCACTTTGGGCGGCGAAATGTACGCCTATCCGCTGACCAGCGACAACGGCTATTTCCTGTACTATGACAAGAGCGTCGTGTCCGATCCTTCCACCCTGGAGGGCATCCTGGCCGATTGCGAAGCCGCCGGCAAGAGCTTCTACATGGAGATCAACTCCGGCTGGTATCAGACCGCCTTCTTCTTCGGCGCGGGCTGCACCCTGACCTATGATTCCGACGACGAGGGCAACCTGGTCGCCTGCAACGTGGACTATGCCTCCGACAACGGCGTCAAGGCCCTGAAGGCCATGATCGAGCTGTCCAAGAGCCCCGCGTTCGTGAACGGTTCCTCCATCTCCAACGCCACCAACGTGGGCGCCATCGTGGACGGCACCTGGGATGCCACTGCGGCTCAGGAGCTGTTCGGTGACAACTACGCCGCCGCCAAGCTGCCCACCGTGGACGGCTGGCAGCTGTCCGGCTTCGGCGGCTTCAAGATGCTGGGCGTCAAGCCCCAGACCGACGAGGACAAGCTGGCCGCCTGTGACGCGCTGGCCGCCTTCCTGACCTCCGGCGACGTGCAGCTGGCCCGCTACGAGGCGCTGGGCTGGGGTCCCTCCAACCTGACCGCCCAGCAGAGCGACGCCGTGAAGAGCGACGTGGCCCTGTCCGCACTGGCTGAGCAGCTGGCCTTCACCATCCCGCAGGGACAGTATCCCGGCGATTACTGGTCTCTGGCCACCGGCCTGGGCGACAAGATCATCGCCAAGGATCTGGACGACGCTGACGATGCCAAGCTGCTCGAGGAGCTGACCACCTTCCAGGAGACCTGCATTTCCTACGCGGGCTGATCGGATGTGGAGAGGACCGGAGGAAATTTGAGCCTCCGGTCCCTTTTTGGATTGCAAGGGATATCCGCTTTCTGAAACACGTGCGTGAGAGCGAAGCAAAGGGGAAATGCGAACATGGTTGATCTCAATTATCTCAAGCTGAGCAAACCCCAAAAGCTGCTGTACAATGCCGGGCGCTTCTTCAAATCGATCCCCGGCAGGATTGCGGGCGGCATCAAGGGGCTTGCCATGTCCGTCGTCAGGCTGATCAAGGGCCTTGCGCTGTCCATTGTCGATCTGTTTACCACCTTCCGCGACGGCGACTGGAAGACGCGGCTTTCGTATCTGGTGATGGGGTCGGGCAGCTTTGCCCGGGGCCAGTGGGGCAGGGGCCTGTTGTTTTTCCTGTTCCAGACTGTCTTTAACCTGTACATGGTCAATTTCGGCATCGCGTACTTGGGCAAGCTGTCTACGCTGGGCGTGGTCGAAACCTACAAGGAGGGGCGCAAGACCGTCTACGGCGATAATTCCTTCCTGATTTTGCTGTATGGCGTGCTGACGTTGTTCTTTGTCATCGCCTTCATCTATACCTGGCGTGTGAACATCAAGCAGAACAAGATCGCCCAGCAGATCGTCCAATCCGGCAGGAAGCTGAAAAGCACCAAGGACGATTTGCAGTCCCTGGTGGACAGCCAGTTCCACAAGACGCTCTTGGCCCTGCCCACGCTGGGCGTGTTCGTGTTTACCATCCTGCCGATCTTCTTCATGATCCTGGTGGCGTTTACAAACTTTGACTACAATCACCAGCCTCCGTCCAAGCTGTTCACCTGGGTGGGCTTTGAAAACTTCAAGACGCTGCTGTCCTCCGGCAGCGCCAGCTATGGCGATACCTTCCGGCAGGTGCTGTTCTGGACGCTGGTGTGGGCCTTCTTCGCCACATTCCTGAACTACTTCCTGGGCATGTTCGTGGCCATCATGATCAACAAAAAGGGCATCCGGCTCAAGAAGATGTGGCGCACGATACTGGTCATGACCATCGCCATTCCCCAGTTCGTATCGCTTCTGTATGTGTCCAAGATGTTCGCCCAGGACGGCCTGATCAACACCTATCTCATGAAATGGGGCTGGATCGCGCAGCCGATTCCCTTCTGGACCAATCCCGGCTGGGCCCGCTTTACCATCATCCTCATCAATATCTGGATCGGCATACCCTATCTGATGCTGATAGCCACGGGCATACTGATGAACATTCCCGCGGACCTGTACGAGTCCGCCCGCATCGACGGCGCCAACGCCATGCAAATGTACGGCAAGATCACGCTGCCCTACATGCTGTTTGTCACGGGTCCGTACCTGTTGACATCCTTTACGGGTAACATCAACAACTTCAACGTCATATTCCTGCTGTCCCAGGGCAAGCCAATGGGCCTGGCCGGCAACGCGGGCCACACGGATTTGCTGATCACCTGGCTGTACCGCATGACCGTTTCCGACACCAACTACAAGATCGCCGCCGTCATCGGCATCATGGTGTTTGTTGTGCTGGCTGTGATCAACCTGGTGGTCTACAACCTGATACCGTCCGTCAAGAATGAGGAGGATTTCCAGTAATGGCTGAGAAGAAAATACCGGAAGTCGACATCATCGTTGACGAGAAGGCCGGTGTCATCAAAGAGGTCAAGCCGCAGCAAAAGCTGCGCAGCAAGAAGGGCCATGAGAGGCGCATCAACGGCACGATCTACACCGTGCTGACCATTATGAGCATCGTCTGGCTGGTGCCCTTCGTGTTCCTGGTCCTCCAGTCCTTCCGATCCTATCAGCTGGAAAAGGGCGGCATGGTGGACTATCTGCTTCCCAAGACGTTTTCCCTGGACAACTACGCCTTCCTGTTTGAGGGCAGCAACTTCTTTTCCTGGATGGGCAGGGCGCTGTTGATCGCCGCGGGCTGCGCACTGGTGACGGCGCTGCTGGTCCATGCGGCAGGCAAGTGGCTGGACAAGCGCGATGGCAACGGCAAGGCCGCGGGCATCGCGGTGATCGCGTGCTGCCTGGCCATAGGCTACGCGCTCATGGTCGCTCTGTCCTGCGCGCTGCACCAGTACGCGCTGAACGACTGCCTGGTCAAGGCGCTCATCCTGCTGGCGGTGTTCGCCCTGGTGGGCTATATCGTCGCGCGCATCTACCTCAAACAGGACAGCAAGCTGCTGCGCTCCATTCCCGGTTACGTCGCCGAGGATAAGCACGAGGGCGCAAAGAAGTTCGGCGCGATGGCGCTGGAATTCGGCGCGGCGTTCGTGATTTTGCAGATGGTGCTGACGCCCATGGTGGAAAGCCAGTATCTCAAATGGTACGGCAATACGCTGACCATCGCGCTGTTCACTGCCGTGATCCAGACGGCCATCGTGCTGTCCGTCAGCTATTCTCTATCCCGCCTGCGCTTCAAGGGCAGAAAGCTGATCATGAACACGGTGCTGGTGCTGGGCCTGTTCCCGGGCTTTTTGACCATGATCACGCTGTACTTCCTGCTCAAGCAGCTGGGGCTGACCCAGGCGGGCTCCGTCCCGGGGCTGATCCTGATCTACTGCGCCTCCTCGGGCATGGGCTACTACATCTCCAAGGGCTTTTTCGATACCATTCCGAAGTCGCTGGATGAATCCGCCCGCATCGACGGGGCAACCCGCTTCCAGGTCTTTTTGAAGATCATCATGCCCCTGGCCAAGCCCATCGTCATCTATACGGTGCTGATGGCCTTCATGGCGCCCTGGGGCGACTACGTGTTCGCCAGCTATGTCGCGTTCGGCCACCAGGACGGCTACAACGTGGCCGTCGGCCTGTACAACTGGGTCAACACCAACGACTACCAGAACTACTTCACCCGCTTCTGCGCGGGCGGCGTGCTGGTGGCGGTGCCCATCACGGCGCTGTTCCTGGCGCTGCAAAAGTACTATGTCGAAGGCGTCACCGGCGGTGCGGTCAAGGGATAAGATTGGGAGGATATGGAAATGGCAAGCTTGAAACTTGAACATGTCAAGAAGGTTTACGATAAAAATGTCGTAGCCGTACACGACTTTAACCTGGAGATACAGGACAAGGAATTCATCGTGTTCGTCGGTCCCTCCGGCTGCGGTAAATCCACTACGCTGCGCATGATCGCGGGCCTTGAGGATATTTCCGAAGGCACGCTGACCATCGGGGACAGGGTGGTCAACGATGTGGAGCCCAAGGACCGGGATATCGCCATGGTATTCCAGAACTACGCGCTGTATCCCCACATCAGCGTCTATGAGAACATGGCGTTCAGCCTGCGCCTGCGCAAGATGAGCAACGAGGAGGTCCACCGCCGTGTCTGCGAGGCGGCGGAGATATTGGGCATTACGGAATACCTGGCCAGAAAGCCCAAGGCCCTGTCCGGCGGCCAGCGCCAGCGCGTGGCCATCGGACGCGCCATCGTACGCGAGCCCCAGGTGTTCCTGATGGATGAGCCGCTGTCCAACCTGGACGCGAAGCTGCGCAACCAGATGCGGGCCGAGATCATACTGCTGCGCAAGCGCATCGATACCACCTTCATCTATGTCACCCACGACCAGACCGAAGCCATGACGCTGGGCGACCGCATCGTCATCATGAAGGATGGTTACATCCAGCAGGTCGGCACGCCCCAGGAGGTCTTTGAGACGCCGAAGAACCTGTTTGTGGCCGGCTTTATCGGTTCGCCGCAGATGAACTTTTTGAAGGCGAAGCTGATAAAGAGCGGGGCACAGTACGCCGTGGAGCTGTATGGCATCCGCGTGCCGCTGAGCGCCGCGAAGTGCGAAAAGCTGGAAAAGAAGGGCGTGGGAGGCAAGGATGTCATACTGGGCGTGCGTCCCGAACACGCTCAGCTGTGCTTTGACGGCGCGCCCAACGCCATCGAGGGTACGCTGCGGGTCAACGAGATGATGGGCAGTGAGCTGCACCTGCATGTTCAGCTTCAGGACAACACGCCGGTGATCCTGCGGATTCCCACGCTGGAGCTGACCGAGCAGCAGCGCGCTTCCCTGATATACGGCAGCAAGCTGCGCTTTACTTTCCCGGAGAAGGTGACCCACCTGTTTGATCCGCAGACGGAGGAGAGCCTGCTGTATTGACCGCATATCTTGTACGGGCCGTTCGCAGAGCAATGCGTGCGGCCCTTGACGTATCATAAAAGAAACGTATTCCTCCATTGACAATTGTTATATATAGGTATATAATATTAACATAAAAGACGCGCGCGGCGCGGCGAAAGGAGTGCAGATATGGAACTGATCAAGCATCCGACCTCAAACTCCGATATTTCCCTGAAGGTCAGCAAGGGACACTTTGCCACCGGCCACAGCCATATCAACTACTATATCGACGTCACCACCCAGAAATTCTGCCTGTCAGAAGCCAGAAAGGTGGCGCTGGAGCTGGCCAGGGAGTACAAGGTCGCCACCATGATCGATACGATACTCTGCCTGGACGGCACGGAGGTCATTGCGGCGTGCATGGCAAGCGAGATGACCAAGGCGGGCTATATGAACATCAACGAACATCAGGATATCAACGTGGTGACGCCGGAGCGCACCGTGGGCAGCCAGTTGATCTTCCGCGAAAACACCGCGCCGATGATCGCCGGGAAAAACGTGCTGGTGATGATGGCTTCCGTCACCACGGGCTATACCGCCAAATCCGCCACGGAGGCGATTGCCTACTATGGCGGCAGGACCGTGGGCATCGCGGCCATATTCGCCACCATCGAACGACTGGGCGATTTGCCCGTGCGCAGCATCTACAACCCGAAGGACCTGCCGGATTACAAGACCTACGACGCCGTGGAGTGCCCCTGGTGCAGGCAGGGACGTCGTCTGGACGCGCTGGTGAACAGCTTCGGCTATTCAAAGCTGTGAGGCAATTCCTGTCAGAAAAGAAAGGCCGTTGAAAAGCCTGCAAAAATGGGCTTACCCGGATGTAAATGACTTCAATTTGCAGGCGGTTCCAACGCCGCAAGCAAAAATCCCTGCCGATGCTCCTTGATCGGCAGGGGTTTTTGCGCTTGCGGGCTTTGTCAGCGGTCTACATGCCGTTGCTGCATGTCATTTTTCATATCATCGGGTCAATCCCCGTTCTCGATGGCCGAGGGCGCGACGATGCCGGGGTTCGGCATGATCACGCTCTTCAGGTAGATGGTCCCGGCCAGGGTGTCGGCGGCGCGCCCCTCAATGTAGAAGCGAACGGCCCTAATGCTCTCCAGGGAACACAGCGTGTTGACGATGGCATAGATCAGGTCGCGCTCACCCCGGGGGCTCAGCGTCTGGCACAGCCGGTAGAAATTGCCGGATAGGTTCAAGCGGGCGACGTTGCCGACGGTCTGTACCCCCAGCAGGTCCTCCGGCCTGAGAACGGCGGAGATGGGAAGGCGCAGGGCTCCGCTTTCTGCGCCGGCATATCTGAAAAGCTCCGTCAGAAGGCTTTGCGGGGAGAGTGCGCTGCGCATGGAGACGGCGCGCTCGATGCCGCGAAGCTCGTCGCTTGCGTCGATGAGGAACAGCGTGGCGGTGCTGCCGATGCGGTCCGCAAAGTGCCTGCGGCGAATCAGCCCGTCCTCAAAGCGTATAATATCGTCGCCCAGGGCGCACATGGTCACGGGGTCATTGTTGACCATGACCCGCACGGCGTCAAGCTCAGGTAAAAAGGAGGTCATTGTCAGGGCGAGGGAGCCCGCAAGCTCCCAAACCTCCAACCCGGAGAAGGCCAGGTAATTTGCCAGCGTGGAGGAAAAGTTCAGGGAAAGTACGCGCTCGCCGCTGGCCAGCGTTTCGATGACGGGGCGATCCTCCAACAGCTCCGCGCCCTCGGGAATGGAGGGGACGGCACAGGAAACGTCCTTGGGGCCCGCCTTCAGGGCGTCGATCAGCGCCGTTGCAAAGGTATCGCTGGTCACGCTGATGCTGCGCAGCTCCGGAACAAGCCAGTGACCGTCGTCGGTGGGGAAGTAGACCAGAGCGTTTCGACTGACAGGCGCCGCGCCGGACTGGGCAATGCGGTCCCGCTCAGCCTGGTATTGGGCATAGGCGGCCGCCACGCTGGCGACGGTCTCGGTCTGGACTCCCGTCGGCAGCTGGCAGCAGCTTTCGCTGACATCCGCAATCAGCACATTCACGCCCCGCACGCCGCCGATGCCCAGCAGGGTATTGCCGATGGAGGCCTCCAGGGCCAGCAGCTCCTGGGGCGATTGCGCGGCCCGGGCGTCAATGGACAGGTTCACGGTCACCGTGCCGCAGGCATATTCGAAACTCAAAACCCGCACATCCCCGGCTGTTCGCACGCCAGTGGGCCCCGGGGAGGAGAGCAGCGCCCGGACCGCGGCTTCCGGTACGCTTTCGCCCGCTTCTGTGCGCAGGCTGCGCCTGACGGTGGAGAAACTGGATCCGTCCGTGGCGGCATAGTACAGCGAAACCTCGCTGAGATTGCCCAGCATCGTTTCGCCGAGGATCATGTTTTCAGGCTCGTCGTCGCTCTCAGGCAGGCTGATCTGGCTGACGGTCCTGGTTTCCTGGCCGCGGAACACGCAACCGCTCAGCGCCAGGGCCAGCGAAATGATCGCGGCCCACAGCGCGATGCTTTTTTTCATCGGGATCCATGCCTCCCTTCGCGCGACGGCTCCCGCCGTCAGTTTTCCTGTTTTTTGTTGGAAAGCGGCAGCTCGATGATGAACGTGGAGCCCTTTCCGGGTGCGCTCTTGGCCTCGATGGTGCCGCCGTGCAGCACCACGAACTGCTTTACGATGGAAAGCCCCAGACCCGTGCCGCCCGTGTCCCGGGAGCGCGCCTTGTCAACGCGGTAGAAGCGGTCAAAGATGTGCGGCAGATCGTCCTGGGGGATGCCGACGCCGGTGTCGCTGACGCGTATGACCGCCTTTCTTGCGGCGCGGGAAAGCGTGCAATGGACCTCGCCGCCCCTGGGCGTGTACTTGATGGCGTTGTCGATGATATTATAGACGACCTGCTGCAGCTTCAATGCGTCGCCGGTCACCTCAAGCCGATCCTTCGCGGCGCAATCCAGCTCGATGCCGTTTTCACGGGCCAGGGGCAGCAGCCGCTTGACCTGCTCCTGGAGCAGAGCGCCGATATCCAGCTCCGCCAGGTTCAGCTTCGTGCCGTTGTCGATGTTTACCAGCGTCAGCAGGTCAGACACGATACGGTTCAGACGGTCGATCTCCTTGTCCACGTCCGTCAAAAACTCCTTGGCCATGCCGGGGTCCAGCGGCTCCTGGTACATGAGCGATTCGATGAGGATTTTGATGGTGCTGAGGGGCGTTTTCAACTCATGGGAGGCGTTTGACACAAACTGGCTTCTGGAATTGTCCAGCTGCTCCAGCCGTTCGGACATGGAGTTGAAGGCCCGGGCCAGCCCCGCGAATTCGTTGTTGCCCCGGGGAACCACCCGGGCGGAGAGATCGCCCCGGCTCATGCGGGAAATGCCCTCGTTCAGTTCGCCGATGGGGCGCGTGATGGTGCGCAGCACCAACGCGTTGACCAGCAGCACGGCGATGGCGACCAGCGCCATCCAGGACAGTATCTTCAGCTGTATGTCCCGCAGGCTCTCATAGATCTCCTGAACCTGTGAAATGTATACCAGCACGCCGGAGAGCGCGTCCTGGCTGTAGATGGGACAGGCATACACGCCGGTCATGGCGTCGACGCCGGAGAAGGCGTTCAGCGCCGCACGCAGCCAATAGGCGCCTGTGTCGCCGGCGTCGTAAAAGCCGTAGTCGCTGTCGGCGCCCTTGAGAACGTTGTCGATTTCAGCGGTGATGAACCGGCGCCCGTTCATTTCGGAGGCGGTGTCCACCTGGACCACGCAGAGCCTGTCCAGCACCAGCACCCGGCTCTGCTCTGCGGACGCGGTTTCAAGGGCGGCATCGTACATGCTTTGCGCGTCAAAAGCGACCAAATAACCGCCAAATTCCTCCGCGAGGCCCTCGGCGATTCTCTGGTCGTCTCTGCTGCGCTGGGTAAACAGATATTCGCCCACCAGCTGGATCAGCGAGAAGGCAATGGCCCCGAAGGCCACCACGATGATCAGCAGATAGGCGATGGTGATTTTCCAGCGTATGGAATGTATGAAGGCTTTAATCCTTGTCAGTGAAATAATAGCCAACTCCCCACTTGGTGAAGATGTATTCAGGCTGGCTGGGTACCTTTTCAATCTTCTCGCGCAAGCGGCGGATATGCACGTCTACCGTGCGAAGATCGCCCAGATAGTCGTATTTCCAGATCGTCTCGAGCAAGTTTTCCCGGGAAAACACCTTGCCGCGGTTGGTGGCAAAGAGGTGCAGCAGATCAAATTCCTTGGCGGTAAGGTTCACCTCGCGCCCGGCAACGGTGACGGATCGGTTGTTCACGTTCAGCTGCATCTCCCGCACAGTGATGATGCGCTGGCCGCTTTCGCGCTGCATCATGGTGGTGCGGCGGAAGATGGTGCGGATCCTGGCCTTGACCTCCAGAATGTTGAAGGGCTTGGTCATATAGTCGTCCGCGCCGTATTCGAGGCCGAGGATCTTGTCCATATCCTCGCCCTTGGCCGTCAGCATGATGATGGACACGTTGCTGCGCTCACGGATGCGCTGGCACACCTCTATGCCGTTCAGCTTGGGCAGCATGACGTCCAGAAGCACCAGATCGTACTGACCGTTGAAAAATTTGTTGACGGCCTCCTCGCCGTCGGCGGCCGAGTCCGTCTCATAGCCGTCCTGCTCCAAAGAATATTTCAATCCTTTGACAATCAAAGGTTCATCGTCAACGATCAGTATCCGCTTGGGCATGGGTAATCCTCCTTACAAACCTATGTAACATTGAATTGGATGTATATGACATTACAATTTCATCATTTTGTTATTATTATAAACGATTCCTGACATTATTTCAAGTCGTTTTTTTTAAATGTTAGGTTTTTCGGGGGACGCTGTACAAATTTATGCGTTGGTGATAATATATTTACAATCGGCGGTATGCGCCGGTGAGCCTCCGCGCGCCGCCTCCGGCTCCGCGCGGCTTCGAGGAGTTCCCGATGGTATTTCACAAACGCTTCCTCGCGGCCCTGGCAGCCGCGGTTTTGTCTTTTATGCTCCCGGCTTTTTCCACCCTGGCGGAATCCCCGGCGAGCTATGATATGAGCAGTCCTGATGCTCTGCTGCCGGAACATCTCTATGCCCAGTCGGCACTTTTGGTGGACATGGACACGGGGGAAACGTTGTTTTCCAAAAATTCCCGCGTCAGGATGTATCCCGCCAGTACCACGAAGATCATGACGCTGCTGCTGGGGCTTGAAAGCGGCATTTCGATGGATGACGAAGTCACGATTCCTCAGGAGGCGGCGGACATCGCCCAGGGCAGCTCCGTCATACCCGTGCTGCCGGGAGACGTGATGCGCTTTGACGATCTGCTGTACAGCTTCATGCTCTCCTCGGGCAACGACGGCGCGAACGCCGTGGCGGTGCTGACCGATGGCAGCATCGATGCCTTTGTCGCCCACATGAACGCCAGGGCCGCTGCGCTGGGCATGGAGGGCACCCACTACGCCAACGCCCACGGCTATCACGACGCGGAGCATTATACCACCGCGCAGGACCTGGCTATCCTCTCCCGCGAAGCCATGCGGAACCCGGATTTCAGGAACATCGTGGCGACGCCCAAATGGACGTTTACCCTGCGGCGCGGCGGCAAGGAGGAGACGCTGAATATCCTTTCAAGGAACAGTTTGCTCCAAAGCGATCAGAAGTATTACTACCCGGATTGTACCGGCATCAAGACCGGGCACCACAACAAGGCCGGATGGTGCTTTGTGGGCTCCGCCCAGCGAAGCGGCAGAAGCGTCCTCTGCGTGGTGCTGAAATGCGAACAGGAAAACGACAAGTGGTACGACGCCGCGCGACTGTTCGAATATGGCTTTACACGCTATGAGGATGTAACGGCGCAGGCGCTTTTGACGCGCGCCGCAGATCGTTTTTCGCGCGTACAGCTTCAAAATGCCGAAGCGCAGGATCCCGAGGGCGGCAGCCTTGCGCTCAACATCGGTTTTATCCAGGGCGGCGAACAGACCGTTCCCGTGGTTCAGGGCAGCGCGCTTTCGCTGCAAAGCGCCGTGGACCGCCTGGCCGGGGGCGTGGATATTGCCTGGCAGCGCCCGCTGGAGGCCCCTGTGGAGGCGGGGGAGCAGCTGGGCCTGCTCACCTGCACGCTTCCGAACGGAGGGACCGTGACCGCGAGCCTGACGGCATCCCGCGCGGTCATGGCGCAAAGTGCTGCCGAGACGCCCGCGCCGCAGCCGGCGGAGGCGACGGACGCTCCACAGGCGGCTGCAACGGACGGCGCCGTGCCGGGCAATGCGCCACGGCCGGGAGGAAACGGTGCTTTCATAGTCATCGCGGTGCTTTCGCTGCTGCTGCTCATCAGCATCGCGGCGTTGATCTGCGTCCGACATTTGCGCAGGCACAGGAGAAGGCGCCGCCGCGCCCGCGCCCTCAAGAGCCTGAGATAGCTGTACAAAACGGGCAAACGATGATATAATAACGGTCGGGACCCATTCACGGATCACAGAATAGAACAGCGAGGTAAACCATGCTTCGACGCCTCAGATGGATGGCCGCTCTGTTGGCCGCGCTGCTTGCGCTCATGTGCGCGCCCTGCGCGGCAGCGGAGTCGCCTGCCGATTACAATAAAAATGTGCCGCAGATATTGACTGAGGCCAATCTTTACGCCGAATGTTCCGTGCTGGTGGACGCGGACAGCGGCGACGTGCTGTTTTCCAAGAACGCCCAAAAGCGCATGTACCCGGCCAGTACCACAAAGGTCATGACGCTGCTGCTGGCGCTGGAGAGCGGCGTCGCCATGGACACCACCATCGTTATTCCCAAGCAGGCGTCGGAAATCCCGGCGGACAGCTCCCTGATCCCCGTCTTTCCCGGCGATATGATGACCTTCCGGGACTTGCTGTACGGCTTTATGCTCACGTCGGGCAACGACGGCGCGAACGCCATCGCGGTGATGGTCAACGGCAGCGTGGATGGCTTCGTGGAGCGCATGAACAAGCGCGCCAGGGAGCTGGGCTGCGAGGACACCCACTTCGCCAACGCCCATGGCTATCACGACGAAAACCACTACTCCACGGCGCTGGATCTGGCCAGGATCACCTGCGAGGCCGTCAAGCTGGAAGCCTTCAGAAAGATTGTTTCAACCGCCAGCTATACCATGACCATACAGCGCGGCAGAAATACCATCGAAAACCGCGTGACGAACACCAACCAGCTGCTCAAGAAGGAAAGCAGCTACTATTACGCCGATGCCATCGGCGTCAAGACCGGCTATCACAGCATGGCGGGCCAGTGCTTTGTCGGCGCGGCGGAGCGCGACGGCGTGCGTCTGGTTTCCGTGGACCTGAACAGTGTCGGGGCCGCCGAAAAGTGGGTGGACACCATAAGGCTGTTCAACTACGGATTCACCCGCTATACCGGCTACAGCATGGAGGAGATGTTCACCTTCGCCGGAAGCAGGATCGCCACGCTGAAGGTATCAAACGCCATCGAGAGCGATGTAAACGGGGGCATGGTGTTCCCCAGGATCGCCCAGATCAGCGCGCCGGATTACGTGCGCATGGTGGAAAACGACAACGCCTCCGCCATGGAGCGCGCGATTGACGACTTTGTCTCAAGGTGTGAGCTTACTATTACCTCCGACATGGTGGCGCCGATTTCCGAGGGCGAGATCCTCGGCAGGCTGCGCTACGTCGATCAGTCCGGACAGGTCATCACCGCCATGGTGGTAGCGGACAGAACCATCCCGGAGCAGCCGCCCAAGGTGGGTCTGACGGATTTCTTCCCGTTCCTCAGAAACTTTGAAAACCCGCTGGTGGTACTGCTGGCCGCGGTGCTGATCCTGCTGCTGGTGCTGCTGCTGATCGCCGGCGCGGTGCGCAGCACCCGCAAGGAACGCCGCCGCAAACGCATATACGAGGCGCGCAGGCTGGAATACATGCGCCGAGTGAGCGCCCAGAACCGCCGCAAGGCCAAGGCAAAGAGCCGCAGGCAGGAGCGCTACGACGACGAGGACGACGATTGATCCCGGCGCTATTCTGCGAAAAGAACATGCCTGAATGATTAAAACTCCTCTCACGGCCAATACTCTTTCGTGGGAGGGGTTTTTTATGTGGGGAAGATTTATGAAGGCCGTTAAGGCCGCGCCGGCCAGAACGGCGGATAAGCTGAAGGCTGCACTGCGAGGCGTGGGGCGCCTTTTCAAAGGGCGGGCGCTGCCGCGGGGCACGGGAGAGTATCTGGCACTGGCGGCGCTGCTGGCGCTTCTCGGCACGGCCACCTGGGCGTGGCGCTCCCGAATCGCGGCGCGAAATGCGGTTGAACTGCCTGAGGCGCCCAGGCCGGCGCTTTCCACGTACACCGCCGTGCCTGCGCCCCGGTCCACGCCTGAACCCGTGGTCTGGCTCTGGCCGCTGGCGGGAGATTGCGTTGGGGAATACGCGCCGGATGAGCCGGAGTGGTCCGAGACGCTTGATCAGTGGCAGACCCACCCGGCCCTGGATATCGCGGGCGCGCCGGGCGAGGCGGTCTATGCCTGCCGGGACGGCGTGGTGGCCGATGTCTGGAGCGACAGGCTGTGGGGAAATGTGATTGTCGTCGACCATGACGATGGCTACCGGTCCACCTACGCGGGCCTGAATACCCTCAGGCTCGTAACGCCCGGGGATGCTGTCGCGGCGGGAGATGTGATCAGCTCGGTTGGCGCGTCGGTTCCCTGTGAAGCGGATTTGCCGGCGCATTTGCACTTCGCGCTGTCAAAGGACGGAGAGGCTGTTGATTTTGCGGCGTTGGTGGACCGGCAAGATAATGATTGCGAAATCCCGGAAGATGGGCTATAATGGACAGAAGAAAAATATGACGGGGGAATACAAATGGCGAGGCTTTGGGCGAGGATCATCAAAAAACACCGCATAGACCGGCAGGCCACCGTGGAATGTGCCTGGGAGGGCGTGGAGGACGCGCTGACGGAGCTTTGCCATCAGTTTGACATTCCCAGGCCGATTTGGCTGAACAAGCACTACCGGGAGTTTGAGGACTTCCGAAGGACTCAATTCCTGCCGGAGCATTTTATGGAAGAGGTGCCGTTCCAGCGGCTGGAGATCGAGTTCCTGGAGGACGATGAAAAGCCCCGCAGGAGCAGCGATCCGCGCAACCAGTTCGACAACTTCTGATCCCGTGCGGCTGTTAAATAATCGGTAAACCAATGAAATCAAATTGACGAAAAACACAGGCCGTGCTATAATTTGTATTGTCGATGAAGAAGAGGAGTAGTTCCCGCATTTCCAAAGAGAGGGTGGCTCGTGGGCTGAAAGGCCGCCCGGATACAATGGGGGAATGAAGGTCGCTTTGGAGACGGCCGGGTGAAATCATCAGCCCGGCGGGCTCGCGCCCCTTAAAGCGCGGTGAGGCCCGCAGGCCGTTTCAGGCTGCGACGGGCGAAATAAGGTGGTACAGCGGAGCAATTCGCCCTTTGTCGGGCGTTGCTCCGCTTGTTTTATGCGGTTGCCCGGCAAAGAAACGGGTGCCGCAACGATGGGAGGGATGGCTGTGTCAGGACGCGGTGAAGGAAACGGCGCGGACTCGTTCCGGGGCTGGATTCGCGGCGTGCTGGTGGTGGTCGTCATCGCGGGCGCGCTGGGCATTTTCACATCGAAGGCCCAATTCCGTATGCCGCGGCTGAGCGCCCTGCAAATCGCGGGGATCGCCGTAATGGCCGCCGGTCTTGCGGCATCCGTGCTGGCATCCCGGCTGTCCGGGCTGTTTGGCGAAAGCCGGCGCGCCCGCGCGCTGGTTGCCATCAAGCTGATGGGCGTCACGATCTGTGCTGTTGGCGCGATGTTGGTCTTTATACAATAGCTTCAGATAAACAAGAGGGGGAACATCTGCAATGGAAAATCAAAGGGAATTCAACATGGAAAAGGTGTTTCAGCCGAACCAGGTTGAAAGCCGCATCTACGAAATGTGGGAAAGCTCCGGCGCTTTCAAGCCGGTAAAGGACCCGGACAAGAAGCCCTTCGTGATTGTCATGCCGCCGCCGAATATCACCGGCCAGCTGCATATAGGTCACGCACTGGACGAAATGCCCCAGGACGTGCTGATCCGCTATCACCGCATGAAGGGCGATCCGACGCTGTGGGTGCCCGGCACGGACCACGCCGCCATCGCCACCGAGGTAAAGGTGGTGGACGCGCTGCGCAAGGAGGGCCTGTCCAAGGAGAAGATCGGGCGAGAGGCTTTCCTCAAGCGCACATGGGAATGGAAGAAGGAATACGGCGGGCGCATCGTGCGGCAGCTGCGCAAGCTGGGCGTGTCCTGCGATTGGTCGCGGGAGCGCTTCACCATGGACGAGGGCCTGTCCCGTGCCGTGCGGGAGACCTTTGTGCGCCTGTATGAAAAGGGACTGATCTATCAGGGCAGTCGCATGATCAACTGGTGCCCCTGCTGCAAGACCTCCCTGTCCGACGCCGAGGTGGAATATGAGGCCAAGGACGGCAATTTCTGGCACATCCTGTATCCCGTGAAGGAGACGGGGGAGCTGCTGGAGCTGGCCACCACGCGTCCGGAGACCATGCTGGGTGATACCGCCGTGGCCATCAACCCGGCGGATCAGCGCTATGCCCACCTGCACGGCTGCCACGTGATCCTGCCGCTGATCGACAAGGAGATTCCCATCGTCTGCGACGAACACGCCGACATGGAAAAGGGCACCGGCGTCGTGAAGATCACCCCCGCCCACGACCCCAACGACTTCGAGGTGGGCAAGCGGCACGATTTGCCCATGGTGCGCGTGTTCACCTATGACGGCTTCATGACCGGTGCGAAGGAAGCGGCGGAAAACGCGGAGCTGATCTCCAGCGGCCGCGCCACCGTGGACGAGCCCACCGTGCTGGACTGCGGCAAATACGCGGGCATGACCACCCAGGACGCCCGCAAGGCGATTGTGGCGGATTTGAAGGAAAAGGGCCTGCTCAAGCGGGTGGAGCCCCTCAACCACGAGGTGGGCACCTGCTATCGCTGCCACACCACCGTGGAGCCCATGGTTTCCAAGCAATGGTTCGTGCGCATGAAGCCTCTGGCCGAGCCCGCCTGCAAGGTGGTGTATGACGGCAAGCTGCGCTTCATCCCGGAGCGCTTCGAAAAGACCTATCTGCACTGGATGGAGAACACCCGCGACTGGTGCATCAGCCGCCAGCTGTGGTGGGGCCATCGTATCCCCGCCTTCTATTGTGACGATTGCGGCGAAACCTTCGTCACCCGTGAGGACATTACCGCCTGCCCGAAGTGCGGAAAGCGCGTACATCAGGACGAGGACGTGCTGGATACCTGGTTCTCCTCCGCGCTGTGGCCCTTCTCCACGCTGGGCTGGCCGGACGCCACTGAGGATTTTGAGTATTACTATCCCAACACCGTGCTGTCCTGCGGCTATGACATCATCTTCTTCTGGCTGGCCCGCATGGTGTTTTCCGGCATCGAGCATACCGGCAAATGCCCCTTCGATGTGGCGTTGATGCACGGCCTGGTGCGCGACGCGCTGGGCAGGAAAATGTCCAAGTCCCTGGGCAATGGCATCGACCCCATCGAGGTCATAGACAAGTTCGGCGCGGACGCGCTGCGCTTCTCCCTGGTGATGGGCGTGGCCCCCGGCAGCGATATCCGCATGTCCGAGGAAAAGATCGAATCCTTCCGCAACTTTGCCAACAAAATCTGGAACGCCAGCCGCTTCGTGCTGATGAACCTGCAGGGCTTTGAGCCCAAGGGCATCGACGTGGAAAAGCTCTCCCCGGCGGACAAGTGGATACTGACCCGCTATCAGGAGGCCGTGCGCGGCGTGACCGAAAACCTGGAAAACTATGACCTTGGCCTGGCTGCCACCAAGCTGTATGACTTTGTGTGGAGTACCTTCTGCGACTGGTACATCGAGATGGCCAAGCAGGGCCTCTACGCCGAGGAGGGCGATGTGAAGTCCACCACCCAGGAGGTGCTGCTGTATGTGCTGACGGGTATGCTCAAGCTGCTGCATCCCTATATGCCCTTCATCACCGAGGAGGTCTACGGCTACCTGCCCGGCGTGGACGGTATGCTGATCAGTGCCAGCTGGCCCGAGTGCAGGCCGGAGTATGATTTTACCGAAACGGCGGCGCGCATGGATGGCGTGATGGATGTCATTCGAGCGGTGCGCAACCTGCGCGCGGAGATGAATGTGCAGCCCGGCCGCAAGGCCACGCTGATCCTGAAGCCCCACGAGGGCTGGCGCGACGTTCTGCTGGCCGCGGAGGGCTACTTCAAGCGCCTTGCCAATGCCAGCGGACTGGAGCTGCTCCCGGACGGCGCGCCCAACCCTGAAAAATCCGCCTCCGCCGTGGCGGAGCCCTGCGAGCTGTTCATGCCTCTGGGCGAGCTTGTGGATGTGGAAAAGGAACTCAAGCGCCTCGCCAAGGATCTCAAGGGCCTTGAGGGCGAGATTGCCCGCGCCACGAACATGCTGAACAACCCCGGCTTCGTCAGCAAAGCCCCCGCCAATCTGGTGGAGGCCGAGAAGGAAAAGCTGGCGACCAACAAGGGCCTGCTTGAGAAGCTGAAGGCGCGCATCGCGGAGATGGAAAGCCTTCGCTAACGTCTGAAAAGGGCAAAAAAGGGCCTGCTTCAATGACCGAAAAGGTGTTGAAGCAGGCTTCTTTTTACACGCCCAGCGCCTTTAGGCAAAGCTTGAGCGCCGGCACCAAAGAGCCTTCGCCCCAGCCCCGCGCGTCGTAGGCGTCGGCGTTGGCAAGGGTATCGGCGGTATACAGGAACTGTCCGAAATCGATCCCTCGGAATTCGGCGCAGGCTGCCAGGGCGGCACATTCCATGTCCACTACGCCGCAGCCCTCCGCGCGATAGCGCCGGATGCTGTCCACCGTCTCCCGGAAGATGGCGTCTGTGGTCCAGGTGTCACATTCGACATAGTCATAGCCTTGTTCGCTCATGCATTGGGCGATGTGCCTTCTCATGCCGCTCTCCAATTCAATCCAGCGTGCGGGCGGCATGTAGTGATAGGAGGTGCCCTCGTCGCGCAGGGCCCGCCGCGGCAACACGAATGCGTTTTCCGGCAGGTCGATCAGCGCGCCGCAGGAGCCGGCGGTCACCACGCGCCTGACGCCGTAGGCGATCAGCCAATCCATGAAGGCTGCCGCCACGGGAGCACCCATGGGCGCCTGGCACAGACAGACCTCGTCGGACACCCGGTAGACCGGGTAGCGCTTGTTGATGGTCACGTATTCGCCCAGCACCGGCAGCTTGTGCTGCCGTGCATAGTCGTCCACGCAGTCGCCCACGAAGGGGAAGGCCGCGCTTTCGGGCAGACTGATGCCCAAATCCTCATGATCCGGCTGAAGGACTGCCCTTGGGGTAGAATCGTACTCGAGAATAGGATATCCGTTCATTCCATCACCTGCATTATCATTGTTTTTAGGTATTTGGTTTCAATGGACTGGGGCAGTATGGGGTGGTCGTAGCCCTGGGTGCGGTATTCCACCAGGCGGATACGCTTTTTCGCGTCGCGGGCCGCCTGGCAGACGACGTCCTGGAACATGTCGCTCAAAACGTGCTGGCTGCAGGAGCAGGTCACCAGGAACCCGCCGGGGCGCACCAGCTTCAGCCCCCGCAGGTTGATCTCCTTGTATCCCCGCAGGGCGCTTGGCACCGCGGCCTTATTCTTGGTAAAGGCCGGGGGATCGAGGATCACCAGGTCGTATTGTTCGCCCGCGTCGGTCAGCTCCCGGAGCAGATCGAAGCAGTTGTGCGCCTCAAATCGAACGTTGTCGAAGCCGTTGATGCGCGCGTTTTCCCGGGCGACAGCGAGGGCTTCCTCTGAAATGTCCACGCCCAGCACCTCCGCCGCGCCGTATTTCGCCGCGTGGAGCGAAAAGCTGCCGTTGTGGCAGAAGCAATCCAGCACGCGGGCATTTTTGCACAGGGGCGCGATGGCGGCACGGTTCTGCTTCTGATCCAGGAAAAAGCCGGTCTTTTGGCCATGCTTTACGTCGATGAGGAAGCGCACGCCGTTTTCCGTCATCTCCACCTGATCCGGCACTTCGCCCCGCAGCAACCCGGCGGTCTGCTCCAGACCCTCCAGACGGCGCACGGGCACGTCGCTGCGCTCCCAGATGCCCGCGGGGCGCACAATCTCCATGAGCAGGTCGCAGAGCATGTCCTTGATTCGGTCCACGCCCAGGGACAGCGATTGCAGCACCAGGATATCGCCGAACTTGTCCACCACAAGGCCCGGTATGAAGTCCGATTCGGAATAGATGAGCCGGCAGCTCATGGGGTCGCACAGCAGCTTGCGGTATTCCCAGGCATCCTGTATGCGTCGGGCAAAGAAATTCCGATCACAGGGCTCGTCGTTGCGCGTGAGGATGCGCAGGGAAATCTGGCTTAAGGGATTGTAGAACCCGCGGCCGATGTATTTGCCGCGAAAGTCCGCGACATCCACGATATCGCCGTTCTCAAACTCTCCATCGACCTTCTCGATTTCCGAAGCATAGATCCAGGGGTGTCCGCCGCGAACGCGGGTTTCCCGCGTCTTGCGAAGGGTTACAGTTGCCATGAAGCGTTACCTCTCTTGATGTTCTGTTATCATCATAACATGTGAGTGTAAAAATTCGGTTCGTTTACGTAAAAAAGAGGCCGAATTCACAGAAAAAATCCACAAAATGGAACCGATTGCCATATACCAGCGTCCAAAGATCAACCAAATAACAAACAGGAGGGGTTTGAAGATGAAAAAGACACTGATTCTGCTGGCGACGCTGGCGCTCATCGCGGCGCTGCTCTCGGGCTGCACCCTTTCGGGCATCTTCCCGATGCTCTTTGCGACTTACACCAGAAGCACGGACATGAAGAACGAGCCCGCGGAAGTGGAGGTCATGGACGGCGGCGCGTATGAAGAGATGTATGCGGAATACGACATGGCATATGAGATGCCCGCGATGACCATGATGTCCGCTTACAACGGATACGCCATGGGGGATTTCAATACCGAGGAATACGCCGCGGTGCAGGAAAACGGCTTCCGGCTGGTGGCCACGGACCCGCTGAGTACCTTCTCCGCCGATGTGGACACCGCCTCCTACTGCAACCTGCGCAGGATGCTGAACGATGACTGGTATGCCGGAAGCATCCCCGCCGGGGCCGTGCGCGTGGAGGAGATGCTGAATTACTTCCGCTATGACTACGCGGCCTGCGGCAAGGATGAAAAGTTCGGTGTGACCGCGCAGATCGCGGACTGCCCCTGGAACGCGGCAAACAAGCTGCTGCTGCTGGGCGTGCGCGCCGCTGACGCGCCTGATGCCGCGGACGACGGCTCCAACCTGGTGTTTCTGGTGGACGTGTCCGGCTCCATGAACGACGAGAATAAGCTGGATCTGGCCAAGCGCGCGCTGACCATGCTGGTGGACGAGCTGACGGAGAAGGACACCGTCTCGATCGTAACCTATGCCAGCGGTGAGACGATTGTCATTGAAGGCGCAAATCCTGTAAACGACAAGGCGCGCCTGCTCTCCGCCATCGACAGCCTCTATGCCAGCGGCTCCACCAACGGCGAGCGCGGACTGGCGCAGGCCTACGAGGTCGCCATGCGCTATCTTAGGCCCAAAGGGAACAACCGCGTGATCATGTGTTCCGACGGCGATTTGAACGTGGGCATGACCAGCGAAAGCGATTTGCACGACTACGTTTCTGAAAAGAAGCAGACCGGCGTCTATTTGTCCGTGCTGGGCTTTGGCGAGGGCAATTACAAGGATACGAAGATGGAGACGCTGGCCGATGACGGCAACGGCAATTACTACTACATCGATTCCATCCTCGAGGCGCGCAAGGTGCTGTGCGAAGAGCTGACCCAGACGCTCTACGCCGTGGCGGACGACGTGAAATTCCAGATCGAGTTCAATCCCGCGAAGGTATCCGCCTGGCGGCAGATCGGCTATGAGAACCGTGCTCTCGAAAACCAGGATTTCGAGAACGACGAAAAGGACGCCGGCGAGGTCGGCGCGGGCGCCTGTGTCACGGTGATGTATGAGCTGGTGCCCGCGGGCGCGGAGGGCACTGAAAGCAGCCTGAAGTACCAGAGCAGCGAGCTGACGGAGGCCGGACTGAGCGACGAATGGCTGACCCTGTCCACCCGCTACAAGCAGCCTGGCGCGGATGTGAGCGAGCTGCAAACCAACGTGATCGGCGACGAGTGCCTGACCGACGCGCCTTCCGGCGACTTCCTGTTCGCCTCGGCGGTGGCGGAGTTCGGCATGATCCTCAGCGAGAGCGAACACAAGGGTACTTCCGACTATGACAGCGTACTGGCGCTTTTGAAGCAAGCTCCCCTGAGCGACGCTTACCGCGAGGAATTCTTCTCGCTGGTCAAGATCGCCCAGAGAAACGCCGCTCTGAACCGCTGACGAGCGCTCCCATCCCGATGAAGCAGCCGCTTCATCGGGATTTTTCTTTATTTTATGCGCGGAATGTGATAAAATGATCTGCGAAGAAAAACGGCGGGGTAGGATGCTATGGACAATCAGCAGGGCGGAAAGCGCCTGAACAAATACATTGCCGACAGTGGCTACTGTTCCCGGCGAGAGGCGGACAGACTGATCGAGGAGGGCCGCGTGCGCCTCGACGATCGCCCCGGCACGCTGGGGGACCGGGTCCGGCCGGGTATGTCTGTCACGGTGGACGGAAAACCCCTGGCCGGTGAGAGCGAAAAGGTATACATCCTCTTGAACAAACCCAGGGGTATCGTCTGCACGGCGGACCCCCGGGAGCCGATGAATGTGGTGGATTATCTGGATTATCCCGCGCGGATATTTCCGGTGGGCAGGCTGGACAAGGACAGCGAAGGGCTGCTGCTGCTCACCAGCGACGGGGAGATCGTCAATCGTATGCTCCGGGCGGCCGGCGGGCATGAAAAGGAGTATGAGGTCACCATCGATAGCCCTGTGACCGCGGAATTTGTGCAGCGGATGATGGCGGGCGTGCCCATCCTGGATACGGTGACGCTGCCCTGCAAGGTGCGCCGCACGGGAGAGCGCAGCTTCAACATCATCCTGGTCCAGGGCCTGAACCGCCAGATACGCCGCATGTGCGAGGCTCTGGGGACCAATGTGACCCACCTGCGCCGCGTCCGCATCATGAACCTCCGGCTGAACGGTTTGCAGCCAGGTCAGTGGCGCAAGCTGACGGAGGACGAGCTGGCGACGCTGCTGGGCAGCCTGTAAAC
>JAFUCP010000127.1 GCA_017459565.1 Clostridia bacterium
CAGAAGGGATCGGGGATTTTGTCCGCTGTAAGCAAATCGTGGTACACCGAGCCGGGCACCGTGGCGGGCACGCCTTCGAAGGGCCTTTCGCCGTCTTCGGAGATCACGTCCAGCGTCCACGCGCCGTTCAGAGAGAGT
Organism: Clostridia bacterium; assembly: GCA_017459565.1. Taxonomy (GTDB): domain Bacteria; phylum Bacillota; class Clostridia; order Christensenellales; family Aristaeellaceae; genus UBA2862. The sequence goes on from JAFUCP010000127.1 coordinate 139, forward strand.
TTTAGCATGTCATGCCGCCCCCGTTTCGAAAATTCAACGGCACTATTGTAGCGGGTTTTGGCGTCAGCGTCAATAAGCCGCAAAAGAAAAAGCGGCGATGGGTGTTAAAGCACCACGCTTCGGTTCCGGCCCTGCTCCTTGGCCCGGTACAGGGCCTTGTCCGCGCGGCCGATGAGGGAGACAGTGGTGTCCTGCGGGGCGGCCCGGGTGACGCCGGCGGACAGGGTGTGCCGCCCGGACCCGGGGAAATCTATCCCGGCAAAGTCTTCTCTGAGGGCCTCCACGAATTTGCCGGCCTCATCAAGGCCCATGTCCCGGATCAGGCACATGAATTCCTCACCGCCCCAGCGACCCACGCAAAGCGCTTCGCCGCGCTGCGCCCGGGCCTGGCGGAAGAGCCCGGAGACGGCCCTGAGAACCGCGTCGCCCTCCTGGTGGCCGTGGGCGTCGTTGATGCTCTTGAAGAAATCCAGATCCAGCATGACCACCACGGGCGGCCGCGTCGTTTGCGGGGCAAGCCTGTATTCATCGAGGGCGCTTCTGACCCGTCGCTCGATTTCGGTGTGGTTGTACAGGCCTGTGAGCCCGTCCGTCACCGCCATTTCAAACAGCTTTTCGTTGGCCTCCTTCAGCTCCTCCGCGGCCTTGTTGATGAAGGTGGTCAGGCAGTTGTTGATCATGTTCGGACGGGAGAGGTCCTCCTCGTCCATCTGAACGGGCGCGTGCGCCATTGTAGCGGCGTCCCCCTCCCGCATCCCGGCGATGACCATGGTCACGTTGTGCAGCAGCACCTCGCGGTTGGAGCGCAGGAACTCGCCGGAGGTGTAAAAACCGCTGGTAGGCGCGATGCTGTTGAAGGGGAGCGTCTCCCGGTCCACGTCCGGCCCCCAGAAGAACTGACGGGAGCCGCAGGAAAACAGCTGTATCACATCCGGCGCAAAATCCTGCAGCGCGGCCAGGCTTTCGTTGATGCGCTTCATGATTTGGACGGGGTCGCCATAGGCGATGTTGCCCACGGACCCCTCCTCTATGTCCGCGCCCATGATCAGCGCGCCGTCCTCACGGAAGCTGGTCGTGGCCCGCAGACAGGGCACGCCGTCCCTTTCAAAGCAGATGGGGAACACCACGGCCAGCTCAAAAAAGCGCTCGTCCAAGGGCATGTTCAGATAGTGGCGGTACAGCTCGAGGGCGGGCTTGCCGTTCAGCTCCGCGAGGACGTTGCCCCGGGCGGAGGTCGCCGTGAAGGGCATACCCAGCCTGCGCCAGCCCGTGAGATAGCGGGTATGGATGTGCAGACCCGCGCCGCCCCGCAGCACGAACGCCGCGCTGCCGGGGGAGCGCCCGGCGGCGGAGGAAAAGACCAGGTTCTCCACCGCGTGGCCATCGTAAACATCCGTGGCCAGCGCGCCGCCGCCGTAAAACTGGACGCCCTTGGGCAGGACGGCCAGCTTGCGGCAGAACAGAGGCATGTTCACGCCGCCAACGGTGGTCAGCATCTCGATGGACTTCACCCAGGGGCGCGCTTTGACCGCCGCCAGCAGCGCGTCTGCCGAGGCCTCCTGCGTGGCGTAGGTCAGCGGCAGCTGCACCACCTCCACCCGGGAGTCCGGGCGCTCATACACCGTCGATACCACGACGATGTGCCGCGCGGCGGTGGCGCCGTGGATGATGGCGCCGTGGCCCGATATGCCCGCGTAGGGCGCGCCGGGAAAGTGCTGGCGGATCAGGGCGACGACCGGCTCAACGAGGCCGTAATCGCTGGAATCGGTATATATATGGAAGAGCTTTTCGTTGCCGAGGATCCCCCACAGCTCGCAGCAGCGCTGTATCTCGCGCAGCCAGCCGGAAAAGCTGCCTTCGTCCCGGTATTCTGTCTGGAATTGTTTCACAATCTGCCTCCAAGGTAATCCTGTATGTAATTTAACGGCAGATATTATACGCCTTTTATCCCTTTTCTCAACGTTATTTATGTTAATGGAGAAAATAAAATAGATAAAGCATGGGTGGTGTTGGAAGGATAGAGCGCCCGCGTCCAAAAGCGAACCGGGGGCTGCCGCACATCTGTTACAGTGTGGCAGCCCCCGGTTTTGCAAGCGCGCTCTAATACTCCGTCTGCGCCTCGAACACCATTTCCACCCTGCCCGTGAGGGTGATGGTTTCATCGGTGACGCGCACCAGCAGCGTGCCGCCGGGCACCTGGACGCGAATGTCCACGTCCTTTTCACACAGCCCGTTTTCCACGG
>JAFUCP010000128.1 GCA_017459565.1 Clostridia bacterium
AAGAAAAGCCCCAGAACCGTTGCGGCACAGGGCTTTTCAATGGAGCTGATGGCCGGATTCGAACCGGCGACCTCATCCTTACCAAGGATGCGCTCTACCTACTGAGCTACATCAGCGCAGTCCGCTTTTCGTCGAACGCAGGTGTTATTATACATCAAACAGTGAAAAAAAGCAATACCTATGCACAAAAAAAATGAAAATGCTTTGTTTTTTTACATTGCCGTCGGAATGGTTCAGACCCATGCCGAAGCGTTCACATCAACAGCGACCTGGCTCACGCCGAAGCGCTCATCATCAACAGCGGCCAAGCTCATGACAACACACCATCAAAACCGGCCCAGCCCACGGCGGTGTGCCAAAGCGCACGCGCAAAGGCGGGCCGCCCATCATCGGGGCGGCCCGCCTTCATGGCCCGGCGGTCAATCCGGGTATGTTTCCTCGGCCTCCACGCGGAAGGCATCCTTGCCCAAAACGCCGAGCCGGAAATGGAACGGAATATTGGAATTGGGATAGCGCTTATAGAACAGCCCGCGGATGCGCTCCATCACCATGCTGCCAGTCTTGTAATTCACCGTGGGAAGCAGCAGCGCGATGACGCTGGGGCTGAAATGGGTGATAATATCGCCCTTGCGCAGATTATCCCGAAGGATTTCGATGAGGCCGTTCATGATGCCATCCTGGCGGATGCTGTCGAAGCTGCTGTCATCCGTGCCGATCATGATGATGCCCAGGAACATGGTGGTGCCCAATCGCTCCAGGTTGCGCATTTCCAGGTCATAGATGGCCTTGAACATCTCATAATCGCAAACAAAGGCCCCGCGCTCCAGGCTGCTCTTGTGCAGCTCCCGGCGAATGGTATCCAGGTTGTACTTCAGCGACTGGCGGGATCGGTTCAGCTCCCGATAGAAGGCCGTCATTTCGGGGCTGGGCGGCGTTCCCAGATAGCGATAGGTCATGTTTGTGGCGTGCTTGTACTGCACCAGCGCGTCGCTGGTGCGGTTCAGGCTGACCATCGCCTTCATCAGCTCGATGTGCAGCCGTTCATCGAAGCTGTCCACCTCCAGGGCCCTGCGGCATACGGCGCTGATTTCATCGTAATCCTCCGCCTTGCGCAGCAGCTCAATATAGCCATATACCGACGTCAGATACTGATTGTGCAGCTGCTGGGCAAAGCCCTTGTCGCCGTCCAGCTCACCGGTCTGATACAGATCGCCCTCGTAAAGCTCCATCACCCGCTGGTACATCTGGCGCTGCTTCTCGCCATCCCGCTCCACACCCAATGCATCGAACAGGTCCATCAGCTCCAGGGCGTCGATCTGCATCCCCGGCAGGCTTTCCCAGTGATACGCGCCGCGATCCGACACGATGCAATGTCCAAGCCCGGGCGTCATCTGGTTGAGAAGCGTCCTCATTCGGCTGACCAGCGTCTTTAGCGCGTTTTCAGGGTTTGTGATGGTATGCTCCGGCCACAGGGAGCGCAGCAGCTGCTGGTTCGGAACGGACCTGCCCCGGTGAAGCACCAGGTATTCCACCAGCGCCGTACCCTTGCGCGACTTGCTGAGCGGATTTTCCACGCGCTGTTCGTTGATATAGATGAGAAAATTACCCATCATCTGTATGCGAACGGAGTCCCCCATGTTGTTTCCTCTCCCTGTCTTATCACCCTGGGACGGGCAATGTCGGTATGGTTTACGGCTTTCTACAGCTGTTTTGCCTTTTCAAGCTGCTCCATGATCCGATCCACGAGCGCATCCGCGTTCACGGCCTCGCTCTTGCCGCGCAACAGCTCCGTCAGCTGGCAGATCGGTTCATAGATCGGCGTCAGCGCCAGATTGCCCGTGGAGCCCTTGAGCGCGTGGGCGGCATCAAATGCCGCCGTGGTATTCCCCGCAGCCATTGCCTCGCGCAGCTTTTCAAAGTTCCTGTCCTCCAGGCTCTTCCCCACCAGCATGAGATAGAACGATTCGTTGTTCATGCAGCGGGTCAGTCCCTCGTTCACATTTGCGCCGTAGGCCCGCAGGCTGTCAATGGTCAACATTACTATCTTGCCTCCATGGTCGTTCTCGAAGACACGCTGCTGTATTGCGGCAAAAGGGCTCAGCGGTCCTTTTTCATCATCGGCTCAAAGTCCTCCGGCGGCACGGGGCGCGAGAAATAATAGCCCTGGATGATATCGCAGCCCACGCGCTTAATCATCTGATACTGCGCCTCGTCCTCCACGCCCTCCACCACGGCGGGCACATCCAGCGCGCGCGCCATCTCAACGACCAGCTCCACCATGCGATAGCCGACGCCGGAATTCACGACGTTGCGCACGAATTTCATATCGATCTTCAGCGCGTCGATGGGCATGACGCACAGCATGTTCAGCGAGGAATAGCCGCTGCCGAAGTCGTCCATCTCGATCCTGAAGCCCGCCTCGCGCAACTCGCCCACGGTTTTCAGCATACGCTCCATATTCTGGGAATAGGCCGACTCCGTAACCTCCAGCACCAGGCTGTCCACGGGGATGCCGTTTTCAGCGACGATTTCAAGCAGCTTCCGCTTGAGATCGGTGTCGAAGAAATCCATACGGGAGATATTGACGGACACCGGCAGGCAGATGCCCAGCCGGTCCTGCCAGTCGCGGATCTGGGCCGCGGCCTCCCGCCACACAAAATCGTCCAGCTTGCTGATCAGGCCATTTTCCTCAAACAGCGGTATGAACGCGCCGGGGCTGATGAAGCCCAGCTCCGGATGGATCCAGCGCACCAGCGCCTCCGCGCTGTAGAGCTTCGGCACATCGCCGCGAATGTCATACTTCGGCTGATAGTACACCACGAACTGCTTTTCGGCAATGGCGGTCTCCATATCGGCAATCAGCCGCTCGTTGTACAGCTCTCGCTCGTGCATCGTGCTGTCGTACACCACCACCGAACGGGCATAATTGCCGCGAATGGTATCGCAGGCCGCCTTGGCCGCCACACAATACCAATCCAGCGGGCGATCCGCCTCTACGCCGCGATAGACGCCCATGCGCAGCCGCACGTTGGTCTGGCGGCCCAGGGCGTGTACGCGGTCCATGAGGCGGCTGTACACGGCCTCGTAGTCCTCGCGCTGGTTCAGATAGACATAGAACAAATCCACGTCGCCCCGGCAAGCGATGCCGAAGCCGCCCCGCAGCTCGTCCCAGATGCCATCTGCAACGGCGCACAGCAGCTCATCGCCGAAGCCCTTGCCGTAAACCTCGTTCACAAGGCGGAAATGATCCACGTCCACGGCGATGACATCCCGCAGCTCGCCCCCCTGTGCCGCCTGGAGCCGGCGGCTGTATTCGAAGAAAAAGCCGCGGGTATACAGGCCGGTCAGCTCGTCGCGCTCCACCTCCTGGATGATCTGGCGATCCTCCACAAATTCAATGATGCGCTGTATGCGGGCCAGTATAATCTCCGGCATGTCATAGGGCTTGGCGATGAAATCCAGCGCGCCCATTTTCAACGTTTCCAGCTCCGCGTCCTTGTCGGAGGTCAGCACGATGACAGGGATGCGGCTGAGCGCCTCGTCGGCGCCGCGCCGTCTGAGGAACTCGATGCCATCCATGCGGGGCATGAGGATGTCCAGCAGGATCATCGCCACGCGGCCCGGATACGTTTCAAGAATCTCCAACGCCTCCAGGCCGTCCGAGGCGTAAAGCACGTCATAGTTTCCCTTCAGTATGATTCCCAGCAGGTCCCGGTTGACGGCCTCATCCTCTACGATCAGCACAGTACGGCGGGTGCTGTGAATCAAGGCGTCCGTAATCATCCGCGCATACCTCCAGCCAAAAGAATGTAACGGTTTTGTCGATCGCTGTCACGGCCCGTCTACAGTCGCTTCGAGAGCGTCTCGGGGCTGACCGCATAAATCAGCGCGGTTTCCCGGGTGATCACGCCGGCCCTGTACAGGCGCTGCAGCTCTCCGTCCATGGAGATCATGCCCTGACCGGCGCCGCCGAAGATGGCGTTGTCGATCTGGTGGGTGCGGCCGTCACGGATCAGGTTCTGGACGGCGGGATTCACCGTCATGACCTCAAACACCGCCACCTGGCCGCCCCCCTTCTTGGGCACCAGGCGCTGGGAAACCACCGCCCGCAGCACCATGGACAGCTGCATACGCACCTGCGCCTGCTGCTCAGCCGGGAAGGTATCCAATATGCGGTCCACGGTCTTGGATGCGCCCGTGGTGTGCAGCGAGGACAGCAACAGATGGCCGGTCTCCGCGGCGGTGATGGCGATGCGGATGGATTCCAGATCGCGCATCTCGCCCAGCAGGATCACGTCTGGCGCCTGGCGCAGCGCGGCGCGCAGGGCCCTGGCGAAGGTGGGCACATCGTTGGGCACGTCCCTCTGGCTGACAAGGGACTGCTTGTGGTTATGGATGTATTCAATCGGATCCTCAATGGTGACGATATGGCCGTGGCGCTCCCGGTTGATGCGGTCCACCATGCAGGCCAGCGTGGTACTCTTGCCGCTGCCGGCAGGGCCGGTGACCAGAATCATGCCGTTGAGATTGTGGGTCAGCTCCATCACCAGGTCGGGGATGCCCAGCTCCTTGGGATCGGGCAGGCCGAAGGCCACCATTCGGCAGGTGGCAGCGATGGTGCCGCGCTGTATATAGGCGTTGCAGCGGAAGCGGCTCAGGCCTGCCAGCGCGAAGGAAAAGTCGTCGTCGCCCTCCGCCCGCAGCTTCTCAATGTCTCGCCGGGCCAGCTCGTAGGCCTCGCGGACCAGCTTTTCGGTGCCGTCGGGCTTCACGATTTCATCGGTCAGGGGAACCATGTCGCCCTTCACCTTGCAGGTAACGTGCGCGCCGGGCACAATAAAGATGTCCGATCCGCCCAGCTCATATGCCTTTTTCAGAATATCCCTTAATTCCATATTTCCTCCGTGACCGCAAACAGGCGATGCGTGCGCCAGGCCAGCCTGTTGTCTTCTCCCAGGGGCAGCACCTCTACCGCACAGTCCAGCGTGCGCAGCTCATCCGACTCCGACCAGCTGATCGTGCGGCCCACCATCAGCATCCCCGCGGGAAGGTTTCCGCGCAGGGCAAGCAGATACGCCTCGTCGCTGTCGCTGATGGCGGCGCAGCCCGCCGCCAGGCTGTCCAGCGTTGAAAGCGAGCGCTCCGCCTTCTCGTTGAGGGCGTAGCCCGCCGCTATCACCTGGAGGCTTCTTTCACTGAGCCGCCGGTCGTTCCGGGCGTTCATCAGCGCCAGCATACCCAGCACGCTCATGCTGAGGATGACGACGATCAGGATCAGGGACGCCGCGCCGGGCCCGAAGGAAATTCTGCTCTTGCGCCTCATGACAGCACCTCCCTGTAGCGCGCGCAGGGCAGCGAGAACAATTCCTCGTCCTCCGCCCTGGCGATATCGGGATTGCGCAGCTTGTAGTAGGCGCTCACCGTGCCCGTCCACAGCTCCCCCGCGTCCAGGGTCTGGGTGATGCCCATGACGTAGAGCGTATAATTCCCGCAATCCTTGGACCACGCGCCGTGCGAGCTGGCAAACGCCAGGTCTGTAAGCGTCGCGTCCACATCCTCGGATACATACAGCGCCTCAGCCACGTTCTGTGCCTCGATGAGGGCCATGCTCTCCACATCCGAACGCTCGGTCATGTTTCTGGCGGTAGCGAATACCTGGACCAGCACCGTTGCCGACAGCATGAAAAAGAAGACGGTGATGAGGATTTCCACCAATAGCACGTTGGATCGATTTCTGTTTCTCATCTCGAACTCCTTTTACTGCGCGCAGCGAAGGGCCACCTGAACCAGGAAGCGCTCCCCCGTGCCGTCCGCCATGTTCACCGTGAGCAGGTCATTCTCAAGCTGCGGATCAAAGCTTGTCGCGGGACATATGGCCGTGCCCGCCTCCGGCTCGAAATCATGCCCCAAGCTGGTAAACTGCTCATACAGCTGATTATCATAGCAGTACAGCCACGTGACATATTCCTCGCCCTCAAGGGATTCGTGCAAAGCCAGCGTCTTCAGCCCAGCCTGCTCCTCCACGGCCACGGCGCCGGCGGCGTCCTGCGCGCGCACCATGCTGCGCACATACGCGCTGAGCATACGGTCCTCGTTGTTTTCCGCGGTCTGGTCCACGGTGTTGTGATACATCTGCGCGCCCAGCAGCACCATCAGCGTGGACATCACCGCAAACATGCCCAGCAGCAAAAACACAAATATGCCCTGCATACTGTGCTGGATACTCCTGCGCTTTCTTGCTTTCATCTGCCCGCCTCCAGTTCCGTCACGGTAATCTCAGGCAGCAGGTTCGACGCGAAGGCATCGTACCGCACCATGTACCGGGACTGATCATAGGCGAGGCCGTAGTGGGTGCGCAAATATTCCAGGCTGGTGGGATAAGCACCCTCCACGGCATAGCAGGTCAGCGCGGCGTTGTGTACGGCCTCGGTGACAAACTGGGTCTGCGCGCCGTTGTTTGCGCTCTCAACCCGCGACACCAGCAGCCACACGCCTCCCAACAGCACCACCATCAGCAGAACAATCGCTATCTCTCGCCGGTATGCCATCTGTCCATCCCCTTCCATGCCAATGTGAGCGATGCGATCAAAGCATACTGGAAAGTATGCCGGCCATGGGCAGCATCACCGACAGCAGCACCGCGCCGATGACGACCGCCAGCAGGGCGATCAGGGTAGGCTCAATGATGGCCACCAGGCGGGAAATACCGTCCTCCACCTGCTCCTCGTACAGATCTGCGATCTTCGCCATAACCTGGTCCTCGCGGCCCGCGGCGACGCCCATGCGGATCATACGGTCGTGCAGGCTGTCAAACAACTTGGAATTGGAAACCGCGTCGGCAAAGGCTGCGCCGTTGTCCAGGTCACGGCGAATCCCATGGACCTTGTCCGCCGCCTCGCCGTCAGACAGCACGGAGGGCAGCAGGCGGAAGGCCTCGTCGGTGGGGAAGCCGCCCTGCAGCATCATGGAAAGCACGCTGGCCACGCGGGAGGCCGCCAGTTTCATGCTCAGGCTGCGCATCGGCGGGAACAGCTTGCGGACCAGGTTCATCACGCTGTCCCGGGCGGGCGTTTTCATCAATATGGCGCCCACCACAACGGCCAGCACCACGACGCCCACCAGCGCCAGCACCACCCAGCCGATGGTGGAACCCAGGTTCATCAGCACACTGCCGGAAGCGGACAGCTCCGCGCCCATGCTGTTGAGTACCCGCTGGAACACGGGCATGACCTTCCACAGCATGATGGTGATGATCAGCACCAGCATAACGCCCAGCACCAGCGGATAGGTCACCGCGCCGATGACGGAGGAGCGGATTCTGTCCTCGCGGGCATAATAATCGGACAGGCCGTTCATGACATTTTCCAGCTGGCCCGTCTGCTCGCCAATGCCAATCATTTCCACCAAATAGGTCGGCCAGCGGCCGTCCTTTTGCAGCGCCTGATAGAGTGAGCCGGTTTCGTTTACCGCCTTGCTGGCATCCTCATACAGGTCAGCAAAATCAGTGCCCCTGGCCGTCTCTGCCAGCGTTTCCATGCCGTCGTACAACGGCAGGCCCGCGCTGAGAATCAGCGCCACCTGACTGCAAAAGCTGGACAGCTCCGCGGATTCGAGCTTGCGTTTCACCTTACCGGCCATGTGCATAACCCTCCTGTAATTTCATTGCTTGCGTGGGATATCGGTTCAATAAAAGCGCTCCGTGGTATAGCGGCTGGCGTTCAGCGCGTTGATGGCCGCCGTGGGATCGAAAAAGACCTCCTGGCCGTCCACCACCGCCACCGTCCAGGCGTGGTAATACTGGTCTGCGTAGCCGATCATCAGCTTTGCGGGGATGCCCTGGACCCTGAGCATACAGACCATGACGGCGGACAGGTCCTGGCAGATGCCGGCGCGGCTTTCGAAGCAATGGTCGATCTCCGGAAGCTCGCCGGGAGAGATGGTCTTTGCCCGCACGAAGTCGTAGCTGAATTCCTCGGTCATGAAGTCCTTGATTCGCTGGTAGACATCGCCGTCCGTGGCCAACTCGTCGGATTTGATGACGGCGTTGGTCGTCCGAACATAGTTGACATACTGGTTGGGCACGAGAAACGCGGCGTTTTCATCCGTCAGCTGTGCCGACAGCGTCACCTTTCCTTCCGATGAATATTTCGTGCCGGACACGTTTTCAAACAGTGCAAACTCATAATTGCCGGAGCCAAGCTGGAGTGGAAATACCTCATAATCACCCTCGTTGTCCAGGTCATAGGTCAGCTGGGCGCCGTTGGCATAGGTCATGCGAACCTTCAGGCGGTGATTTGTCGGCGCGGAAACGCAGCACATGATGTATCCCTGCTCCATATGGCTGGCGTCCACCACCAGCTTGCCATCGGTCTGCACGACCTCACCCGAGCTTTCGGGCCATACGGCATCGGCGGAGGAAGCATAAGCGACGCTTCCGGCGACGATCCACAGCAGCGACAGCAAAAACACTGTAACGCCCATTCGAAGGATACAGTATTTACGCATTGTGTAACACCCTCCCATTACTTTACCAGCTAAATTATATCATAACGCAACAGACATTGCAACGATATGGCAGACAAAAATACATATTATAATTAGGCAAAATCCCTCGTTTATTGTTATTTGCCCGGTCAAAATGGGGTTACATGTTCAGGTTACTCTGTAACATTAATACATGTTTAACATAAATTTGTTATTTAATTGTAAATGTGATATTCCCATTCAACGTTAAATGTTGTATAATAAACCGAGAATCAACTTTTTATCCTGGCGGAGCGTGCCAAGCCCGCGACGCCGGAAAGGAATCGCACATGGCATCTTTGCTCTACGCTGAGATATACCTCATCTGCATCATCATCGTTGCACTGTGCCTGTATTGGTCGTCACGCGGTCCGACCAATTCCGCGTCGGAGCTATGGCTGCGCATTACGCTGATCAGCTTTTTGATCTGCTTTATTTCCAATTTCCTGTTCACGCTGTTCAACGGAATAAAGCTCATTCCGGGCATCGCTCCGTTTACATCCTATCTATTTAAAACGGCCTACCATGCCATGCTGTGTGTCGGCGTATACGGATGGTGCGGCTATGCCGACACCGAGGCGCGGGGAACGCTGTTCCACAACAAAAAGACGCTGGCGCTCACCCTCGTCCCCCTGGCCGGGCTTATGGCGTTAATTGTCACCAACCTGTGGACCGGACAGCTGTTCACCTTCGGCGAGGGGCTGGTCTACGACCGCGGCGCCCATTTCCAGCTGGAGATGGGGATAATGGTGGCCTTTACCGCCATGTTCAGCATACGGCTTCTGCTGCTGACCCAGAACGAGACCGACCCCATCAAGAAAAGTCACCAGCACCTGGTCGCCTCCTTCCCGCTGTCGCTGCTCCTGGCATGGGCCTTTACCCGCGTGGGCGAGGGCGTGCCCGTGATTTGCGTGATCATCACGGTGGAGCTGCTGTGCCTGCTCATGGGCACCTCCAGCCAGCAGATTTCCCTGGACAAGCTGACCCAGGTCAACAACCGCCAGAACCTGCTGAGCTTTTTGGATTACAAGCTGGTCAACCACGATGAAAAGCTGTTTTTGCTGATGATGGACTTGGACTACTTCAAGACCATCAACGACAGCTACGGCCACCTGGAGGGCGACGACGCGCTGATCCGCGCCGCCAGCGCCCTGAAGATGGCCTGCGGCAGCTTCAAGCGGCGGCCCTATATCGCGCGCTATGGCGGCGACGAGTTCATCGTGGTGGTGGAGTGCACCCGGCCCGAGGCCGACGATCTGATCGTGCGGATCCGCGAGGCTCTGGACAAGCTGAACGAAAACGCCCACAAGCCGTACACGCTGAAATTCAGCATTGGCGTCGGGGAATATCATCCCGGCATGAACGCCAACGCCCTGATCGAATCCGCGGACAACGCGCTGTATGAAATCAAGCGCGCCCGCCCGCCCAGGCCGCATTGACCAGAGACTGAGGCATAACAGGGGCTGCCTGAAAATGACGCGAAGTGATCATTTTCAGGCAGCCCCTTGCTATACCGTTATGCCAGCTCCAGGAACGCGCAATAGCCCTTGTAGGCCTCCCAGAGATCGGCCTTGGAGATGATCTCCCAGGGCGCGTGCATGGACAGCACCGGCACGCCGCAGTCGATCACGTTCATGGCGTACTTTGCGCACAGCCACGCGATGGTCCCGCCGCCGCCGATGTCCACCTTGCCCAGCTCACTGGTCTGCCAGCACACGTCCGCATCGTCCATCACGCGGCGCACCCGGGCCATGAACTCCGCGTTGGCATCGCTGGCGCCGCTCTTGCCCCTGGAGCCGGTGTACTTGTTGAAGCATACGCCCAGGTTCAGCATCGCGGCGTTCTTCTTTTCAAAGACCGAGGCATAGCAGGGATCGAAGCCCGCGCTGACATCGCTGGAGAGCATACGGCTGTTTTGCAGCGCGCGGCGCACGGAGATCTCCTTTTCGAAGCCCAGCAGCGCGGCCAGCTCCGCCACGGTATTTTCAAAGTAGTGGGAATTCATGCCCGACGCGCCCATGCTGCCGATTTCCTCCTTGTCGGTCAGCACCGCGCACAGCGTCGCCTCGGGCACGCCCTCATAGTCCAGCACGGCCCGCAGGCTGGGATAGGCGCACACCCTGTCGTCGTGGCCGTAGCCCAATACCATGCTGCGGTCCAGCCCCATGTCCCGGGCCTTGCCCGCCGGAACGGCCTCAAGCTCGGCGGAGATAAAGTCCTCCTCCTCCACGCCGTAATCCCGGGCCAGCACCGCAAGCACCGCCGCCTTCACCGCGTCCTTTTCACTGTCACGCTCCGGCGCGCTGCCGATGAGGATATTGAGCGCCTCGCCGTCGATAAACTTGGAGGCGGTCTTGCTCATCTGGTCCTGGGCCAGATGGGGCAGCAGGTCTGTGATGCACAGCACCGGGTCGTCCTCGTCTTCGCCGATGGCCACGTTCACCGTGGAGCCGTCCTTCTTCACCACCACGCCGTGCAGCGCCAGCGGAAGGGCCAGCCACTGGTACTTCTTGATGCCGCCGTAATAGTGGGTATCCAGATAGGCCAGGCTCTCATCCTCAAACAGCGGGTTCTGCTTGACATCGATGCGCGGGGAATCGATGTGGGCGCCCAATATGTTCATGCCCTTTTCGATGGACTCGGTGCCCACCACGAAGGCCATAAAGCTCTTGTTCATCCACTTTCGGTATACCCTGTCCCCCGGGCCTAAGGGCTCGCCGCTTTCGATCAGCGCGTCCAGGTTGCGAAAGCCCGCTTCCACGCACAGCCGCTGCGCGCAATCCGCAGCCTCGCGCTCGGTCTTGGCGGCGTCCAGAAACGCCCGGTAATCGTCGGCGAAGGCCGCCAGACGCGCCCTGTCCTCCACGGTGTACTGCTCCCATGCGTTCTTGCGATACATCTCAAATCCCTCCAAAGCATCCTTGTCATATTATATAATTACATATACAGATCGTCCGTATGCGCCTTGAGCCACTTCTTCCAGACCTCATATTCCGGCATCTGCGCCTCCACCAGCGCCCAGAAGCGGGGCGAATGGTTGAATTCCCACAGGTGGCACAGCTCGTGGATGACCACATAGTCCAACGCCTGGGGCGGCGCCATGATCAGCTTCCAGTTGAAGTTCAGGTTGCCCTTGCGGGAGCAGCTCCCCCACCGGCTCTTTTGGTCCCGGATGGCCACGCGCCCCGGCGCACGGCCGACGCGCGGCGCAAAATAATCCAGCCGCTGCCGTATGCGCTTCAGCGCCACGGCGGAGAGCGTGCTGCGGATGGCGGCACGCACGGCGTCGTCACTGTCTGGCTCCGGCAGCGTCAGGTGGTACTCTTCCCCCACCAGCCGCCCGGCGCGGCGCGCGCCCTCGTGCAGCCGCAGCACGCGGCGCCGCCCCTCGATCAGGATCGGGCTGCCGTCCGTGACGGGATGGGCCCGCCGGTCCGCCGCCAGCCGCGCCTCCACGCTCTTCTGCATTTCCGCCAGCTGCGCCGCCCGCTGGCGCACCATGCCGTCGATATCCCGAAGGTGCATGTACTTCGGCGCATAGACGCGAATCCCCGCCCCGGGCAACGCCTGAAACAGCACGTTGGACCGGTCGGACTGGATCAGCGTATACTCAATGCGCCGGCCCTCTGAAATGACTGCGCGCTTCATGGCTCACCACACCTGCTTCGTCTGGCGTCCCAGCAGCAGTTCCTTATAGGCGTTCGGATCCTCCATGATGCGGGCCAGGCCGCGAATGGCGCAGTTTTCGGGCACGTCGGCCACGCGGCAGGGAATCCCCAGCGCCTGGCCCACCCGGCGGTCCAGCTCGGTCATCGCCGCGCCGCCGCCGGTCAGCACCGCCCCGGCATCGTTGAGGTCAGCGGAAAGCTCCTCCGGGGCGTTGTCCACCACCGCGCGGCACAGCCGGGTCAGCTCCGAAACCACGTCCTCGCAGGCATCCAGCACGGGCTTGGTCTCCACGTCGAAGTTCACGGGCATCCGCTTGGCCATGGAAATGCCCGTGGCATGCATGATGATGTCCCGGGGAGCCTTGTCGGGCATGGCGCTGCCCAGGGTGTGCTTGATTTCCTCCGAAGCGGTCTTGCCGACGCGATAGCCGTAGTCGCTGCGCAATATGCGGCGTATGCGGTCGTCCACCCGGTTCAGGCCGTAGGGCAGATAGCCGAAGGCGGCCACGCGCCCGAAGGTGAACAGCGTGGCCGTGATCTTGCCCGCGCCCACGTCCACCAGCAGCTTGGCCTCGGGACTGTTCAGATCCAGTCCCGCGCCAACGGCCGCCGCCGCGTCCGAGCGCACCAGCATGGCCTCTGCCGCGCCGGCATCGATGGCCGCGGTGAGCATGGCCTCCTTCTGCACGGGGCGCGCAAAGGGGGCGCAGGTGATGATCGCGCCGAAGCGCCGCCGGGTGTTCACGCCCTCGGAGCGCCTGAACAGCCACTGGAGCAGGCTGGCGGCGTACAGGTTGTTCTCCAGCACGCCGTCCCGCAGCGGATATACCACCGAAACGCCTTCGCAGGTCCGCCCCACCAGCCGCTCCGCAATCTCCCCCGCGCAGATGGGCACGCGGTTGCCCTCCCGGAAGGCCAGCGCCGCCGGCGCGCTCATCACGGGGCCGTTTTTCAGCTCCGCCATGCGCACGCTATGTGTGCCCAGATCAATGCCGATATCCCAGTGCATTTGCAATTACCCCCATCGCGCGCCGGACGGCGCCGTCGAACCCCTCACAGCCTGTCCCGCTTCTCCAGCAGCTCCCGCTCCAGGATCTTGGCGTCCACCAGCGTTCGATACCAGCGGTGGAACAGGTAGTTGTACACAAAGCCCTCCCTGCCGTCCAGAAAGCCCAGCCGGAAGATATAGATATAGATAAACAGCAGCCAGCAGCGAAAGAACTTGGGCATCCGATAGTACAGCTTGAATTTCAGCTTCCGCCGCCCGCTGAGGCTGGCGTCGGAAACGCCGTCCAGGTTCACGTTTCCCTTCCTGTACAGCTCCCGGTCGGTGAAATAATCCTCCACCTCCCGGTTGGCATAGGTGTTCATCTTGGCGGTCCAGTTGTCCAGATCCTTGAAATCGTGATGCTCAAAGCGGTGCTTCGCCTCGATGACCCGCCCGTCCCGGAGGATGGTGTGCTGGTCCCGTCGGCGCTTCTCTATGAAGCCGTGGTCCCGGCGAAACACCACGATCTTGCGGCGCTTGCGCTCGCCGTGGTTGATGCGCCTTCCCAGGAAGAAGAATATGGACTCGGTGAGGATGCCGTTGACATCGTCGTGGGCGTGTTCTGTCAAAAGCGCCTCCACCTCTTCGCACAGCTGAGGCGTCCAGTACTCGTCCGCGTCTACGCGCATGATCCACTCCGTATCGATGCCGGTGTTTTCGATGCCCCAATTGAACTGGGTGGCATAGTCGCAATAGGGCTCATGTGTGTACACATCCGCGCCCATGCCCCGGGCGATTTCCAGCGTGCGATCCGTGCTGCCGCTGTCCACCACCACGATGCGCGCGGCAAAGCCCTTCAGCCTGCCGATGCAGGTGGCGATGTTCTGTTCCTCGTTCTTGGTCAGTATAATGGCGGTAAGGTCAACCACTGCGCTTCATTCCCTTCCCGGCCCGGCGGTTGATCTCATCGGACCGTTCCTTGTCAAAGCCCTCGGTGCTTTCCGGGCTGAATATGATCTTGATGGTCAGCAGCGCCAGCTTGAAATCCAGCAGCAGCGACTGGTTCTCGATGTACAGCATATCCAGCTTCAGCTTGTCCTCGGGCGAGGTGTTGTACTTTCCGTAGACCTGGGCGTAGCCGGTCAGCCCGCCCTTTACCCTGAGCCGGTACTTGAATTCGGGCACCTGCTGCTCATACAGCGCCGCGTGCAGCAGCCGCTCCGGCCGCGGCCCGACGAAGGACATCTGGCCCATCAGTATGTTCAACAGCTGGGGCAGTTCGTCCACGCGCGTCTTGCGCATCAGCCTGCCCACGCGGGTAATGCGGGGGTCGTTTTCTGTGGCTGGGATCGCGCCGTATCGCTCGGCGTCCACCACCATGCTCCTGAATTTCAGGATGTTGAAGGGCTTGCCGTCCAACGTCACGCGCTCCTGCCGGTAGAACACGGGGCCTCGGTCCTCCAGGCGGATGGCGATGGCCGCCACCAGCATCACCGGCGAAAGCAGCACCAGGAACAAGAGCGAAAACACGATATCGCACAGCCGCTTCACCGCATAGCCCTGCCGCCGGTCATAATTGTACTCATAGCGCATCAGGGGCGTGTCCAGGAAGTTCTTCACCGTGCAACCCCGGCAGATGATATCGGCAAACTCCGGCACGAGGAAAAACACCGTGCGCCTTTCCAGGCAGTGTTCCATATAAACGGCCCGCCGGGTGACGTCGATCTCCATGAATATGACCGCGTCGCAGACATCGATGGCTTTGAGTACCGCGTCGGCATCGGCCTCATGCACCAGTTTGTCCACCGCGAACAGGTGGCTGTATTTGCGCATCAGCCGCCGCGCGAACTGCTCTGCCCGGGGCAGATCCGTCGGCCCGCCGTAGACCAGCAGCGTGGACGAGGGCTTGATGTGACCGAGCATATAGCGCTTCATCCGCCAGATGATCAGCGTGCTGCCGCCCAGCTGGAGCACCACCGTCAGCGCGCCGGGCAATATGTCCACATACTGCCTGTACAGCAGGTTGGCCGCCACGTAGAGCGCCAGGTCCGCGATGCCGAAGCTGATGAACTGGGACAGCACCGTCTCTTCAATGGAGGAGGAGGCGATGGAAGTGGCCCGGTACAGCTTGCTCAGCCAGATATAGACGACGTAATACACCGCGATGGCCCCCAGCGCGCCCTCGGTGCGATGGGTTCTGAAGGCATAGGCGTTGTAAAACTTCAGCCACACCAGCGCGAAAAGGCCCACGTTCAGAAGTACGAGCAATACGCGGGCCACCCATGTAATCCGCCTGTCCTTCATTGCTTCGCCCTCCCTTTATCCGCGCGGTGACACATTATGACAGTATACATTATAGCGATTTTGCGAATGATGTCAACAAAGGGGATGTTAGCTGTTCAGCGCGCGCTTCAAAAGGCGGCGCGCTGGCTGTAAACGCCGCGGGGCGCCGGCGCGACGTCCGCCGGGCACGGCGATTCGTACCCGGCGGGCGCGACGTCGGCGCCCCGCGGCATTGTGCTGTCCGTTTGCGGCGGAGCCGCTTTCAGAGGGCCCGCGCTCGCGGCTGTTCCCTGTCAGGGATAAGAGGGATCACTCCCCATAGATAAACTGCTTCACCAGGGCGGCGTTGGCCTCGAAATCGGGCTTGATGCACCAGGTGTTGCCGAACATGCCCGCCTCGAAGGTGCCGTCGGCGGGAATACGGAACTCGGCAAGGTTGTCCAAATCCAGCTTCATGCACACGGCGGCGATGGTCATGATCTGGTCGAAGCTCAGGTTCGTCTCTACATATTGCAGCATGTCGGTCACAAGGGTGGCCAGGCTGAACACGCTCACCTGCTGCATCTGCCGCGCGATGGTGGTCAGCACGGTGCGCTGGCGGGCGGTACGGGCATAGTCGGTATCCAGCTTGCGGATGCGGGCATAGGCCAGCGTCTGCTTGCCGTTGAGCAGCACCTGTTCGCCGGAATGGACCTTATCCGTGGCAAAATTGCGGTTGCCGTCGCTGGCCTCCGCGTCGCTGGTGATCAGGCGGTTCATGGCCCCGGCCTCGGCGGGGCTGATATCCAGGCGCACGCCGCCCAGCGCGTCCACGATGTTCACCAGGCACTGCATGTTCACCAGCGCGTAGCTCTTCAGATTCAGGCCGAAATACTGGTTGATCGTACGCATGGTCAGCTCCGGGCCGCCGTACACGCAGGCCGCGTTCAGCTTCTGCCAGCCGTATTCGGGAATCTCCACCCAGGTATCCCGGAGGATGGAGGTCATCTTGGCTTCGTTGGTGTTCGCATTGACGGAAAGCACGATCATGGTATCCGTGCGCAGGTATTTCGTGCTGCCCCGGGAATCCGTGCCCAGCAGCAGTACGTTCGTCCAATCGTCCGGGAGGTTCTCGTTGACGGCATAGTCGGTCACCTCCACCAGCTTGTCGACTACGATCTCCTCCTCTTCCTCATCGAAGCCGTATTCTCCGGTGTCCTCGTCCATGTAATCCTCGCCGTCCACATAGTCCGCGCTTTCCTCGTTCGCCGCATCGGCCTGCTCAGGGGCGGTCTGCTGGGGCGCTTCGGCCTCCTCGCCCTGCTCTGCGCTGTCGCCGAGGAAATAGTAAAGCAGATCGGCCACCACGTCGTCCTCCGCCAGAGCGCCCGATACGCCGCACAGCATGATGCCCAGCGCCACCAGCATCGCAACGGTCTTCTTGATCCACATATATTTATCCTCCATATCTCAAATAGATGTATTCGATTCTCCAACAACATTGTATCAGCGCCGGAGCGCAAAATCAATCCCATCCGGCGAAAATACAAATACATATAAAGCCGATTTCATAATTGGGGCCGGGGTGTGACAGCTGAAAAAATGCCCGTCCACGCAGGATTTCCGGGCCTTCGCAGCGAATATTCACAGGCAGAACCGGGCCCGGATTTCCATACATTCCCAGCCCGGAATGAGCGGGAGCGCGCAATGAACGTATACGATTTTGACAACACCATCCTGCGGGGGGACAGCTCCGCCCGCTTCTTCGCCTATTGCCTGCGCCGCTTCCCGCGCATGTGGGCGGATATTCCCGCCCAGGCCCTCAACGGGCTGCTGTTTGCGCTGCGACTGCGCAAAAAGCAGGCCTTCAAGCAGCGCATGTTCCACTACCTGGCCCTCATCGGCGACGTGGACGCCGCGGTGGCCGGCTTTTGGCGCAAGAACCTGGGCCGCGTAAAGGCATGGTATGCGCCCCGGCACCGGGACGACGACGTGGTGATCTCCGCCTCGCCGGAATTTTTGATCCTCCCCGCCTGCCGCAGCCTCGGCATCCGGCATGTGATCGGCTCCCCCGTGGAAAAGGGAACCGGGCGCTTCCTTGGCCCCAACTGTCACGGAGAGGAAAAGGTCCGGCGATTCAGGGAACGCTTCCCGGACGGGAAAATCGACGCCTTCTATTCCGATTCATATTCCGACGCGCCGCTGGCGCGGCTGGCCGGACAGGCCTGGCTGGTAAAGGGCGAGCGGCTGGAGCCGTGGCGCCGCGCAAATTGACCGCACGGACACCCGCCCAATTGTGACAAAAACCGTGAATCTGGGCAATTGTTTCACATTTATTGCAGATCGATTGAAAAGTATTACAGAATGATTTATAATCAAAACTGTCAATGAAATATCCGGCAGCTGAGCGGTGTTTGCACCGCCCAGGCGGAAGATTCGAGGCAGTTTTATGCGGAAATGGATTGCGGTTCTGGCGCTGGCGGCGCTGCTGGTGTGCGCGCTGGCCCCCGGCGTCAGCTTTACGGAAGACCGGGACACGGTGCTGCTGGCCCGGGCCATCTATGCGCTGGCGCGCAATGAATCCTATGATACCAAGCTGGCCATCGGCACGGTGGCCATGAACCGGCTGGACAACGTGTGGTTCGCCGACACGCTGGGCGGCGTACTGAACGAACAGCACCAGTTCCCCATCGGCAGCCGTTACGACGATGAGAGCCTGTCGGCTGCCCACGCAGTGCTTTCCGGGCGCCGCGCGCTGAGCGCGGACGCGCTGTATTACCAGTCGCTCAGCGCCTCCCGGCCCAGGACGGACAAGCCCCTGGCCGTGGTGGGCTCCTATGCGTTCTACAGCTGATACAGGCAAGCGCTCCGGGCGGAAATCCAGATGGGTTCCCGCCTTTTTTGCGCCATTTCATAATATTTTATTATATATATATCCTTTCATCTTATAGTTTGATATGCAAAAATAACATGTTCAGCGTTGTTTGTCCCGCCCAGTTAGAATAACATATATTTGATCTGATAAAACATACAATTGTAATGAACGGAAGAATTGAATGAGTATTTTCAACATCATCACTCTTTTCGGCGGCCTGGCCATGTTCCTGTACGGTATGCGCATGATGGGCGACGGTCTGAAGGAAAGCTCCTCCGGGGCTCTGAAGGGCCTTATGGAGCGGGTGACCGGCACCCCTGTCAAGGCATTTTTGCTGGGGCTTACGATGACAGCCGTCATACAGTCCTCCACAGCCACCATCGTCATCACCTCCGGCCTGGTGGGCGCGGGCATCATATCGCTGCACCAGTCGCTGGGCATCATCATCGGCGCGAACGTGGGCACCACGGTCACGGGCCAGATCATCCGCCTGCTGGACCTGAACGCCTCCGGCACGGCCTTTTTGCAATTCTTCAAGCCCTCCACCCTGGCGCCGCTGGCGCTGATCATCGGCATCGTCATCATCATGTCCGGCAAGCCAAAGAATTCAGACAAGCTGGGCCGGATCGTCATAGGCTTTGGCATCCTGTTTTCGGGGCTTTTGAACATGACCGACGCCGTGAGCGCGCTAACCCAGACCGGCATCATCGAATCCCTTTTCTCCCGGCTGGGCGAAAGCCCGGTGCTGGGCTATCTGATCGGCGCGGGCGTGGCCTTCGTGCTGCAAAGCTCCTCCGCCACCATTGGCATATTGCAGGCCTTCTCCACCTCCGGCCAGCTGACGTTCAATGCCATCTACGCGGTGCTGGTGGGCATCTACCTGGGCGACTGCGTGACCACCGCCATCGTATGCAACATCGGCGCGAAGAGCGATTCCAAGCGGGTCGGCGTGGTGAACATACTCTTCAACCTGAGCAAGACCGTGATCATCCTGCTGGCCATCACCGTGGCACACAGGGTCGGATGGCTGGACGGGCTGTGGAACCGCGTGGTCTTTTCCGGTGACATCGCCAACACCAACACGGTTTTCAACCTGTTATGCGCGCTGTTGATGCTGCCCATGGTGGGCGTGTATGAAAAGCTGAGCCACAAGCTGGTCAAGGACACCCCCGCGAAGGCGCTGCCCGACGACCGGACAGAAAAGCTACAGGTGCTGGACCGCCTGAACCCGGTGTTCCTGGCCACGCCCGGGCTGGCGCTGAACGCCTGCTACGACGTGCAGCTGGAGATGTTCCGACTGGCGCGGGGAAACATCAACCGGGCCTTTGACCTGGTCAACCGCTACGACGCGGCGCTGATGCGGCAGATTCGCGACGACGAGGAATCGCTGGACGCCATGGCGGACCGCGTGAGCAACTATCTGATGCAGGTTTCCGCCCACCTGACCAGTGAGCATCAGGTGGAGATCATGAACCACTACTACTCCGCCATATCCGAATTCGAGCGCCTGGGCGACCACGCCATGAACATCGCCGAAGACGCGGAGCAGCTCAACGGCGAGGGCGCGGCGTTTTCAGAATACGCCCTGCGGGAGCTGAGCGTGGTGCGGGATCTGATCAAGGCCGTACTGAGCTATACCGGCAAGACCTTTGAAAAGTGCGACGCCTCCGCCGCGCGACACATCGAGCCGCTGGAAGAGGTCGTGGACGACATGGTCAACGCCCTGCGCCAGAACCACCTGGAGCGCCTGCGGGAGCGCAAATGCTCCGTGCTGGCGGGCACCGTGTTTTTGAACATGCTTTCGGATATCGAGCGCATATCCGATATCTGCTCCAACGTGGGCGTGTTCACCATCGCCCGGATCAAGCCTGAAATGAAGCACGAGATTCACGATTACGTTTCCAGGCTGCACGCCGGCAAGGACGAGGCCTTCAACCGGGAATACCACGCGGCCCACGACCATTACTTTGAGCTGCTCAGGGCGGAGGAACAGGGCGAATGAACATACAGATATTCGGCACAAAAAAGAGCAGCGACACCCGCAAGGCGGAGCGCTGGTTCAAGGAGCGCCGCATCAAATTCCAGAGCATCGATCTGATGGACAAGGGCATCAGCCGGGGCGAGCTGCGCGGCGTCGCCCAGGCCTGCGGCGGGCTGGACGCGCTGCTGGACGAGTCCTGCCGGGACCGGGACGCCCTGGCGATGGTCCGCTGCATCGCCGCTACCCAGAGGGAGGAGGCGCTGCTGGAGCGCCCCCAGGTGTTGAAGCAGCCCATCGTGCGCAACGGCAAAAAGGCCGCCGTGGGCTACTGCCCGGAGGTCTATCTAAGCTGGCTTGACCAGGAATAAGCGATTTATATTTTGACGAACAGGCCGTTGAAAAGTCTGTAAGACAAGAAAGGACAGCCTGCAAATGAGGGCGCTTACACGGATGTAAGTAACCGAATTTGCAGGCTGTCCTGACGCAGTAAGCAGAAATTTCAACCGCACAAGCGGTATTCCCGGAAATATCTGCGTTTGCGGGCTTTGTCAGCGGTCTGAGCCGGGGCGCATTGCCCCGGCCTGTCATTCATGCTTCCCGTCAGCCGCCCATATAGGTGTTCATCACCCGGCACACCTCGTCCGAGGCGCGCATGAAGGCGGCGGCGATCTGCGGGTCAAAGTGGCTGCCGGCCCCCTCCTGGATGATGGCCATGGCCTTTTCGAAGGGGAAACCGTCCTTGTAGCTGCGCTTGGAGACCAAGGCGTCGAACAC
>JAFUCP010000019.1 GCA_017459565.1 Clostridia bacterium
GCATGGTGAAGGAGCCGCGGCCCTGGGTCATGGAGCGCAGGTCGGTGGCATACTTAAACATCTCGGAAAGGGGCGCTTCGGCGGTGACGCGCTGCAGGTCGCCCACCTTTTCAGAGCCCAGTATGCGGCCGCGGCGCTTGCTCATATCGCCGTAGATATCGCCCATGTTGGCGTCCGGCACATCCACTTCGACGTGGTAGATGGGCTCCAGCAGCACGGGGTTGGCGGTGGTCAGCTGCTTGAAGGCCAGGCGGGCCGCCGTCTTGAAGGCCATTTCGGAGGAGTCCACGGGGTGATAGCCGCCGTCGTACAGCTCCGCGGTGAGGCCCACCACGGGGAAGCCGGCCAGCACGCCGTGCTTGATGTTGTCGATCAGGCCCTTTTCAACGGCCGGGATGTACTGGCGCGGGACGGTGCCGCCCACGACGGAATCGATAAAGTGGAACTCGGTATCGTTGGGATCGTCATTGGGCCGGAAGCGAATCTTGACATCGCCGAACTGGCCGTGACCGCCGGACTGCTTCTTGTGGCGGCCCTGCACGTCGATGGGCTTGCGGATGGACTCGCGGTACGGGATCTTGGGATCCTGCAGCAGGCACTCCACCTTGAACTTGCTGGCCAGCTTGGCGGCGACCACGTCGATGGCCATCTCGCCCAGGCCGCTCAGCACGGATTCGGCGGTTTCCACGTTCTTTTCCACCTTGATGGTGGGGTCCTCCTCCATCAGCCGGTTCAGGCCGCCGAAGATCTTGTCCTCCTCACCGGCCTTCTTGGCATACACGGCCTTGGAGATGCAGGGCGCCGGGAACTCCATATCGGCAAACTGCACGGGGTTGCCAGCGTCGCACAGGGTATTGCCGGTGGCCAGGGACTGTATCTTGGCCAGCGCGCACAGATCGCCCGCGCAGACCTTCTGGGTGGTACTCTGCTGCTTGCCCTTGAGGATATAGATGGTGCCGGGCTTTTCGGACTTTTCGGCGTTGACATTGTACAGCGCGGTGCTGCTGTCCAGGGTGCCGGAGGTGACCTTCAGGAGGCTGAGCTTGCCCACGAAGGGGTCCGCCATGGTCTTGAACACGCGGGCGGAGAAGGGCTGGTCATCGGCGCAGACGCGCTCCACGGCGTCGCCGGTCCTGGGATTGGTGCCCTCCAGGACCCTGCCCGCCGGAGAGGGCATCAGATCGTTGATATTGTCCATCAGCTTGGCGATGCCCACGCGGGTGAGGCTGGAGCAGCACACCACGGGAACCACGGTGCCGTCCACGATGCCCTTGCGCAGGCCGTGCATGACCTCTTCCTCGGTCAGCTCCTCGCCGCCGTCCAGCCACTCCAGATACTTCATTTCCAGCTCTTCATCCGCGCCGGCAGCGGCCTCGACCAGCGCCTCGTGGCACTTTTCCACCTCCGCCTGGACGCTGGCGGGGATCTCCACGGCCTTCAGGCCCTTGCCCTCGCCGATGAACGCCTTGTTTTCCAGCAGGCAGGCCACGCCGGTGAACTTGCCGTTTTCAACAATGGGCACCTCGATGGGGGCCAGGTGCGCGCCGTACTTGCCGGTCAGCTCGCCCAGCACCTTGTCGAAGTTGGCGTTTTCCTGGTCCATCTTGGTGATGACCACCATGCGGGCCGCGTGGGTCTTGTCGCACATGGACCACGCCTTCTCCGCGCCGACATCCAGCCCGGAAACCGCGCCCACGACGATCAGCGCGCCCTCGCACACGTTCATGGGGCCGACCTGCTCGCCCGCGAAGTCGAAGTAACCCGGGATATCCACGAGGTTGATCTTCTTGTCCTTCCACTCCAGCGGCGCCATCGCGGCGGAGATGGAGATATGCCTCTTGATCTCTTCCGGATCATAGTCCATGGTGGCCTGGCCATCCTCCACGCGGCCCTGGCGGTCAATGGCGCCCGCCGTGAACAGCATCGCCTCCGCCAGCGTGGTCTTGCCCACGCCGCCGTGCCCGATGAGGGACAGGTTGCGGATATTCTTGGCCTGATAGTCTTTCATAGCGAATTCCCCCTGTATGTTGATTTACTGCGCGCACAAGCGCAACGGATTGTCCACCCTATACGCGCTTATATGCCATAGTATGTACATTTTAACAGAAAATCGCCATTTTGAAAACCCCTTTTTGAAAGGATTTTTGATTTTGGGAGGATTTGATGTATGATTTAACAAACATGGATTCGCCGGGCGAAGGCGCGGGGGCCTGTCTGAGAATCGGAGGCAGGCGGTTGACGGCCTCTCTCAGCGGCATATTGCGCCAACGATGCCTTCTCGGCGTTTCGTCCCGAAAATCAGCCTTCCTCCACCTCCGGCAGCCCGGCCACGCTGGTCAGCAGGGAAAGTATCCCCGCCAGCAGCGAGGCGCTGCCCACCGCCAGCCAGTTGACCTCGCTCATCACCGCGGCGGTGGCGATGGTGGCCGCGGCGGTCTGCGCCACGGTCCTGACGGCCCGGATGCCCGCGGCACGCAGCCACGCCATGAAATCCCGCTTCATATTATATTCCTCCCCTTCAAGTCCCGTATGTCGTGTTCGACCTCGTTCATGCGGCCCTCAAGCTGATAGGTCCGCTCGGTCATGTTGTTGTGCTTTTCCACCTTGCGGGTCAATTCGTCGATCTTCGTGTCCGTCACGGCCTGGTGCCGCTCCAGCTTGGCGTCGATCTTCGCGTCAGACAGTTCCGATTTCTTGTCCAATTCCGCCAGCGTGTGGCGGTTCGCCGCCCACACGGTGATGACCGTGCCCGCCAGCGATACGGCGGCTACAATGATCGCTTCGCTCATGCCTCATCCCTCCGTGAACCAGGCAAGGCCGTGCCCCTCGCCCGTGATCCTGTTCAGGTCCACGCCCCTGTCGATGCCCGCCACGCTGCCGTCGCTGGTGTACTGCCACAGGTCGCAGGGATGGGCGGGGGGCGTCTGGCCATACCTGGGAATCCAGACGAAATCGAACCGGTCCCGGACGGCGTCAAAGCCGTAATCGGCATACAGGTGGTTGGCCACATACGCGCCGATCTTCTCCACATCCCCCACCAGCCCGCGCAGCTCCTCCGCAAAAGCCAGGATGGCCTCTCGGGTGATCTCCGGCCTTTCCACGTCCACCGCCCAGAACAGCGGGTCATAGGCCCTGGCGTACCTCACGAATTCCCAGGCTTCGTCCCGCGCCTTTCTCTCGCTGTCCGCCCAGCTGTAGAAGAACACTCCGAACCGCACGCCCCGCTCCGTCAGTTCGTCCGCGTGGCGCTTGAAGCACTCGTCGATGTA
>JAFUCP010000020.1 GCA_017459565.1 Clostridia bacterium
CCGCCTCGGGCGCGGTCTGCGCTGCCTCGGGCGCGGGCTGCGCCGCCTCGGGCGCGGGCTCCGCCGCCGGTTCTGGCACGGGCTGTACAACCTCGGGTGCGGGCTCCGCCGCCGGTTCTGGCACGGGCTGTACAACCTCGGGTGCGGGCTCCGCGGCCTCGGACATGGACGGAACCGCCACCTCGACCTGCGCCGCCGTCTCGGCCATGGGCGGAGCCGCCACCTCGACCTCGTCCTGCTCCGTCTCGGACACGGACTGTGCCGACGCATTGGCCGCAGCGGACGCGGGCGAGGCCTTTGCAATCTTCATTCCGATGCAGGTCGGCGGGGCCAGAACCAGCGGTTCATCCTCCGCCTCCCCGGTCTTTTTGAAGTTGTAGACCATCTTATAAGGCCCACGGTTCAATACGAGTTCAAATCCATTGACAGCATCAAAGGGGGCTTTCTCCACGACATACGCCTTGCTGCCGCTGTCCTCATACTGCTGTATATCGGCGTTCCCGCCAGTGGGTTGAAAAATTATATAAGTCTCTACATCGCTGTCATGGAAAAAATCCAGCGAATCCCCTTCCCATGCCAGCTGGAGCGCATCTCCATCCATTGATTCGCTCGCAACCTTGTTGTTCCGGGCCGCATGTTTTATCCGAAACATGCACAGGGCCAGACTATCGCCTCTTTCGCCGTTGATGCTCAGCGGCACGCAAGCCAGCGCAACAGGCTCATATCCCGCGTTGATGCCGTAAACCTTCAGGTATCCCTGCATCGCGTCGGTCTGGATGGAAAAGGTCTGCGCATACTGGTCCAGCTGAAAATCCTGAGTTTCCCGGTCGTCGATTTGAAAGCGAACGCCCGTGAAAGCGCCCTTCAGGTCATACAGCGTCACCTCAAGCGGCTTACCCTGCTCGATTTTCCAGGCCTTCCTGTCGCTGATATCGCTCGGCCGTAGTTCCTGCATTTCCTGCTCTGTGGGGAAGCTGTAATAGTAATTGGGCTTTTCGAGGCCTGCACTCTCGGCGAGGGCCAGCGACGCTGCCCCTCCGCAAAGCGCGGAGAGGAGCAGCGTTGCCACGATCAGCAGCGATAGACTTCTGCGTATCCTCACGATAAACACCTCGTCATTCATCGAAAGTAATCTTCAGCGTGGTGATACCGATGATGACGATATCCCCACTGCGCAGGGGCTGGATGCCATTGAGCTTTTCGCCGTTTACCGTCGTTCCGTTTGCGGAATTGAGGTCCGTGATATACAGTCCGTCGGTTTCATGGCTGATCTTCAGGTGGTTGGTGGAGACGTGCTGGTCGTTGATGGCCAGGTCATTGACGGGGGTACGGCCGATGCGGATCTCCTTGTCCAGGTACAGCAGATGCTCCTTGACAAAGCCTTCGCGGTCGCGGCGCTCTTCAATGTGCATCTCCATGCCCTGGGTCTGCTCGGTGAAGCGCACGGTTCCGGTGCCGCCCGTGGCGCCGGTTCCCTCGTCGGAGAAGCGCACGGTTCCGCCGAAGCCCGTGGTGGACTGGGGCACAGGCGCGGGCGCGGGCGTATCAAACACGGTTTTGCCATCCACGCGGGCAGTTCCGCTCTGATAGCCGCCGCCATAGCCACCGCCATAGCCACCGCCGTAGCCGCTGCCATAGCCGCTGCCCTTGCCGATTTCCTCGGTGGTAGTCATTTCCACATTGGTTACGGCGCGCCGGGTACCCGTGCCGGCGTTCGAGCCGGGCACGCCCGCGCCGGAGCGCACGGTGGCGTGGTTATCGGAATTGCCGCCCGCGTTGGGGCCGCCGGTGGGGGTGATCAGCTTGTTCTTTGCCTTTTTGCGGGCGCTCTTGATCAGCACGACGATCAGCAGCACAATGCCGATCAGCAACACCACCGCCGCCGCCAGCATCCACCAGTTGTTCTTGAGGTTTTCGCCGGTGAAGTTATCGGTGACCCAATTCTTCACGCGCTCAATGATGCCCGGCTCGGGCGTGGGCTCCGGCGTGGGGCTGATCGTGGGCGCGGGCGTATCGAACTTGGGCACCTCCGTGGGCTTGGGAGTGTCCGTGGGCTCCGGCGTGGGCGGGGGCGTGGGCCGGTTCACCGTGGGGGTGGGGGTGGGCTCCGGCGAGGGAGTGGGCGTGGGCTCGGGCGTGGGCTCCGGCGTGGGGCTGGGGGTAGGCCAGTTGCTGTGGTCGCCGCGGACCGTGTAATTGCTCTTGGACCTGATCCAGCCGGCGGAATTGCTGTTCACGCGGATGGAGAAATCCGCCGTGCGCTTGGTGATCGTGCCATCGTTGAACATGTTCACGTGGATCGCGGTGGTATCGTCCGCGATGCGCCGTATGGCGCTCAACAGGCCGAACACATCGTCCGCGCCATTCTGGGGAATGGACAGCACGCCGCCGGAGGACTGGCACAGGGCGTCCAGCTCGCTGGTATTGGGCGTGACGGAGCCGGTGTTGCCGGGCACCATGATGCCGTAGATCGGCATCCCGGATTCCCGGACGGTATCCGAGATGGATTGGAAGGTATAGGCCGGGGTGCCGCCGTTTCTGGTCAGATCGCCCTGGTCGTCCGCGCCGTCGGTGATGACGATGATGACCACGTTGTCCGTATTTCCGCGGGCATCCTTGACGACGTTGTCGATGGCCTCGTACATGTGGGTGTAATTCTCGTTGGCCTTGAACTCATCGACCTTCTGAGCCAGTTCAGAGGAATCGTTGCTCTGGGTGACCAGCTTCGTTATTTGGGTACCGAAGGACCATATGGAGGTGAAGTTGTTGGTATACGCGCCGGGGTTCAGGCCGACCACGAACTGCTTCAGGGCCGACTTGACCTTCGAGACATTGTCCTTCGTCATGGAGCTGGAGGCATCCACACAAATATAGTAATGGGTGCCCTGGTCCATGTCGCTGAGGGTTTCGACGTCATTGGGCGCATAGTAATTGTTCCCTTGCCAGACCTCGAAGCTGTCATTCGGGTAGTTGGCAGCGCTGCCCAGGGAATTGCCGCCGGCATCCAGCATGTTGATGTAGAACATCACGCCGGTTTCGTCGATTCTGCCTCGGTTGATGCGCACCCACTCCCCCTCCGCCAGCGCGGAAGGAATGGCCGCGGCCATCAGCGCCAGCGCGCACAACAGCACCATGAGCCTGCTCAGCATCCTCTTTGTCTTCATCTCGCGTTACCTCCGGTAAAAATGTGATATGGGAAAGGCCACAGGAACAAACCTGCCCTTAGTTACCGCTGACGATTTGCGTCATCTGCTCGATCATCGTCTGGTCCTTCAGGTTGAACTTGATCACCACGCGGCGGGACTGATCCGAATTCTCCGTCCCGTCGGCGTTCAGCACGGGATTGGAGAAGGAGCAGCCGGTGGCAACCACCTTGCGCACGAACGTCTGGCGCTGTTCGCCCGTCATCATGCCGTAGCAATAGTCCAGCACGGACTGGGCGCGGGCGGAGGACAGCTCCATGTTGGTCAGGTAATCGCCCCGGGAATCCGTGTGCCCCTCGATGATGATCTGAGCGACGGAATCCGAATAGGTACCTTCGGTCAGCACCTGGAAATAAACCGGGAAAATGGCGTCCAGAAACGCCTTACCCTCGGGCCTCAGCGTGGACTGGTTGACGGAGAACAGCATTTCGCTGCCGATGACGATGGAGCCGCTGTCGGGGTCCACCGATGTGGAGATGCCCGAATCCACCAGCGCGCGGCTGACATCCTGGACGATCTCCATGCGCAGGCCCGCGACGCGCTCAAAGGCGGCCTGCTGCTCCAGCAGCTCCCGCTCCAGCTGCGCGACCTGATCGGTCAGCACGGCGACGGAATCGTCAGAGCGCAGCAGCTCCAATTCGCCGTTGGCCTCGTCCAGCAGGCGGCGCGTGTCCTTCAGCTCCGCCTCGGCCTGGGCAAAGCGCTGCTTCAGCCCGTCCGCGTCCGATTCGACCAGCGCCGCGTTGGCGGCATCCAATTCGGCGCGGGTATCGTCCAGGGCCGTGTTGGCCGCGTCCAGCTGCGCGCGGGTATCGTCCAGGGCCGCGTTGGCCGCGTCCAGCTGCGCGCGGGTATCGTCCAGGGCCGCGTTGACCGCGTCCAGCTGCGCGCGGGTATCGTCCAGGGCCGCGTTGACCGCGTCCAGCTGCGCGCCCCTGTCGCTGGCCTGGGCGCTGGCCATGGCCAGGTCGCTCTCCCGCTGCTTCAGGGCGTCGTTTGCGCTCTGCAGCTCGTCCTGGGTTTGCGACAGCGACGCGCGCGCCGCCTCCAGCTCTTCCTCCCGCCGGGTCAGCGCCGACTGGGCGGTGTCCAGCTTCTGCTGGGTGCGCGTGAGCGCCAGCTGCGTTACGGCCAGGTCCGACTCGCTCTGCCGCAGCGCGGACTGGGCGCCATCCAGCTCTGACTGCGTCCGGGACAGGTCGGCGCTCAGGCCATCCCGCTCAGACCGGCTCTGCTCCAGCGCGCTCAACGTGTCCGCCAGGTCGCCCTCGCTCTGTGCCAGAGCCGTCCGGGCGTCCGCCAGGTCGCCCTCTCGCTGCGCCAAGGCCGTCCGGACATCCGCCAGGTCGCTTTCGCGCTGCGCCAGAGCCGTCCGCGTGTCCGCCAGGTCCTCTTCGCTGCGGCTGAGATCCGTCTGAGCGCCCTGAAGTTCCGCCTGGCTCTGCTCCAGCTCGGACCGGGCCTGGCTCAGCTCCAGGGCGTCCTTCGCCTTTACGCTCACATACTGCATCAGCAAAAACACGAACAGCAGCACGAAAAGCATCATCAGCGAACAGAACATATCCGAATAGGATGTCCACGGGCTGAACCGTTCGCCCCGGTTGTCCTCCATGAAGGAATTCTGATCCAGCTTCATAGTGCTATCCCTTCCGGCCATTCTGCTCTGTGAGCAATCGCTGCACCGCCTCGTTGGAGCGGCGCACCTCGATCAGCAGGGCATAGATGGTTTGAATCAGCTTGGTATCCTGGGTGTAGGGCCGGGAGACCACGGTCTGACAGGCCGTAACGAAGCGGTTCAGCGCGTCGGTGGCGCGGGTGATGGACAGGCGGCGGATCAGCTGGAAGGCCACGGCACAGACCACGCCGGCGATGGAGGTATAGAACGCGCCGTTCATGCCCTCGATCAGCGTCGCCAGGGACTGCTGCAGCACGGCGATATCGTCGGTGCGCATTTGCAGGCCGGAGAGCCCGCGCACGAGGCCGACGAAGGTGCCCAGCACGCCCAGGGAGGTCATCATGCCGGGAATCAGCTCCGCGAACTGGCTGTGGGAGGGCGACTGTATGACGGTGTTGGAATTGATAAAGCCAAGCACGTCGCAATCGCCGTTGGTGCGCCGCATTTCCCGAAGGTTGAAGATATAGCGCTCCCACC
Source organism: Clostridia bacterium (assembly GCA_017459565.1). Lineage (GTDB taxonomy): Bacteria > Bacillota > Clostridia > Christensenellales > Aristaeellaceae > UBA2862. The sequence goes on from JAFUCP010000020.1 coordinate 5,356, forward strand.
AGGTATCGATGTATTTGCACTGGAGGAACGTGGGCGAATCATAGATATACGCGCCGGATTCGGTGCGCATGTCCAGACGCCCCGTGGCCTTGTCCAGCGCGCGCCGGACCGCGCCCAGGGGGCGGATGCACTGGGTATAGCCGATAATGAATATCACGGCCATCATCAGATAGACCCCCACGGAAACGCCGTTCGCGGCCAGCCAGCTCAGTATCCCGTTCATGTGCTTTTCCCCCCGGATCGTCAGTTCAGCTTCAGCTTGCCATACTCGGTGTCGCCCGCGCCATAGATGATGCCCTTGGTGTTGATGCCGATGGTGTGGCGATAGCCCGCGGCGATTCCCACGCAGTTGCGCCACAGCCCCACGTCCAGCTGGCCCATGGAATTGCTCCCGGCGGCCTTGACGTGACCGTTGGCGAGGATCGCGAAGCAGGTGTTCTGGCCCGCGGCCACGGCGTAGGCGGTGGTCAGCCCGTCGAGGGCGGCCTGGCCGTAATCGTTGGAGCCGATCACATACACCGTTCCGGCCTTGTCGCAGGCGATGGTGAAATCAAAGCCGCAGGCGACCATGACGATATCCTTCCAGGCCCCGGTATCGCAGGCGCCCCTGGCGTTGTTGCCGAAGGCCAGCACGGTGCCGTCCGCCTTCAGCACGGCCACGTGGGTATCGGAGGCGCTGACGCGGATGGCGCCCTCGACGGCGGCGAAATCATCGTTGGACATCTGGGCCGCGCCGCACATGCGCAGCCCGCCGTTTTGCAGCAGGGCGAAGGTGGCGTAGGGCGACGCGGCGATGGCGATCACCGGCACATTGCCGGTATCCAGCGTACACTGGCCCATTTCGTTGCTCCCGGCAAACACCAGCGTGCCCGCCTCCGTCAGGCCCACGGCGTGGCGGTCGCCCAGGGCAATCGCCGTAATTTTCGGCCAGCCTTCGACGTCGCACTGCCCGTATTCGTTGGAGCCCACCACATGCGGCCTGCCCAGGCCGTCGACCCAGGCGGAATTGTCCACGCTGGCCGCGACGCGGTTGAAGCGCGCGCACCGGGTAAGGATGAGGGGACCAAGCCCCTCCCGCATGTCCACGCTGGGCACCGGCGTGGCGTTGCTGATGACCACCACGGGGGTCGGCTCCACCACGGGCTGGACGGTCAACTCCGGCTCCA
>JAFUCP010000021.1 GCA_017459565.1 Clostridia bacterium
CACCGCGGGCTACGATCTGGAGCTGGGCGAGCTGCCCGAGGACGCATACGACGAGGAAGAGACAGACGCGGAGCAGGTCGCGCCCGAAGCGCAGGACGCGGAGCAGGGCGGCGAGGAATAGAGCCGTCTCAATCGGCAAGGCAGGCGGCATGCGCCTGCCTTTTACCTGCGCGCAGGGCGCGTGTTTCCGCCATGTCGACCGACAAGTCATGCCGGTTTCAAATGATTGTCGACGCCATCCTGCGGATGTCGCCGACCCGGAAAACGTTCCGTTTTCCTAATCATGTACAATTCAATGATTGTCGACGCCATCCTGCGGATGTCGCCGACCCGGAAAACGTTCCATTTTCCCAATCATGTATAATTCCCCGCGCCCGTCGTTGGGTCGCGGGGAGATGTTTTTTCGCACAATCAGTTGGAAACCTTGATCTTCACCTTGGCGTATTTGCCGTTGGCGGCGGCGACGGCGATGTAACAACTGCCCTTTTTGAGGGCGGTGACATTGCCGTCGGCGTCCACGGTGGCCACCTTCGCGTTGGAGGACTTCCAGGTGAAGGACGTCACGGCGCTGGCAGGCAGCGCGCCGCACTCCAGCTTCAGCGTGCCGCCTACCTTGAGGTTGACAGTGCCGCTCTTGTTCAGCACAACCTTGGAAACCTTGTTCGGGTCCACCACCTCCACGGTGATGACGGCCTTTTTCTTGTTTTGGGTCACGACGCCGATCTTCGCCTTGCCCTCCTTCACCGCGGTGACCAGGCCCTGGTCGCTCACGGTGGCGACCTTCGCCTTGCTGCTGGCCCAGCCCAGCGTCGCCTGCGCGGTGGAGGGAGACAGCGCCGTGGTCAGCTGTAAGGTATCGCCCACGGCGAGGGTGGCGCTCGTGCCCTGGGTGATGGCGATGGCGGTTGGCTTGGCGGGGTCCACCACCTGAACCGTTACGGTGGCCTTCTTTTTATTCGTGGTGGCGACGGTGATCTTGGCCTTGCCCTCCGCAAGCGCCGTCACGAGGCCCGAGGCGTCCACGCTGGCGCAGCCGGGCTTCGAGGATTTCACGCTGCCCAGCGTCCAGCCCTTCGCAACGGCAAAGTCCGCCGAAAGCTGCATCTTTTCGCCCAGCGCCAGCGTGACCGTGCCGTTGCCGCCGGTCTTGGTAAGAGCCTTGGGGATAACGGGGTTTTTCACGATCACGGTGCAATAGGCCGTCTTGTTGCCGTCCACGGTGGTGACGCCGACGGTGGCGGTGCCCGCGTTCACGCCGGTCACCGCGCCGTTGGCCACGCTGGCAATATTGGCGTCGCTGGTAGCCCAGGATACGCCCGTCTGAGTGGCGTCTGCGGGCAGCACCGACGCCGTCAGCGTCACGGTTTCGCCCATGTACATCGTAATTTCGGATTGGCTGAGCGAAACCCCGGTGACGGCGATATTGGAGCCGCCCTCCTCGGAAATCTCATTGGAGGGAATCGCGCCAGCGCCCGGCCACTTGATGTATTTCACATACGGGAAGCTGCTCCAGGCATTGCAGAAGCCCTGCCAGGAATAGAACCGGGTGTGCTGGGAATTGGAGTGGGAGTCCATGGTTACAAGGCCCTCGTCGTTCTTGTCCACCACGATCAGGCTGTGCCCCGTATGACCGCAGCCAAGGCCGTCGTTGTTGAAGCTGCCGCAGCTGGAGGTGCAGCCGCCGATGCGGATCGTCGCGCCCGGCTCGGTGCGCTGTATGAACGCCCGAAGATGGGACGGGGTCAGGCGGCGCTGGGCATCGTTCAGCTCCCGCAGCAGATTGTAGCCGGTGGAGGCGTTGCCGCTGAAGTTCTCGCTGAACTTGCAGCCCCACACCAGCTGGTAGATGCCCTGGGCATAGGTCCAGCAGTGGCCGGAGCCCGGATCGGGCACCATGTTGGCGCACACCTGCACGCCGTTCATGGTGAATACTGTGTCGTTGCTGTAGTCCGAATAATTGGCCAGCACCGCCAGGTCCTCCCCCCAGACGGCGTCTGCCAGGGGAACCAGGGGCAAGCTCAGGTCGTTTGCATAAAGAACCACCTGGGCGCACGTCGCGGCGGCATCCTGATAGGCGGCGGCTCCGGCAGCGTCCAGCGCCAGGATATCCCCCGCTTCCATAAAGCCCTCCAGCACATAACCGGCCACGTTGAAGGCCACCGCCGCGCGGCTTCCGACAAAGCCCGTCGCCAGCACTACGTCCTGCGCGCTCAGAAGCGCCGCGGTATCCCAATCCTCCGCGCGCACATACACTGGCGCGCCATCGGCAACCACCTGTGCATAGAACAGCGTGGCCGCGGGCGCCTGGGCCGCGTCATTGACCTCCGGTACAGCCTCCGGGGCCGTCTCGGGCGCCTGGGGCACGGGCTCCTGCACCCAAGTCTCTTCAATTGTATACTCGGGCGCCTCCGCCTGGGCCGCCTCGGACGCGCTCTGCTGAGCCGCCTCCGACTGGACCGCTTCGGGTGCGCCTTCCTGTGCCGCCTCCGACTGGACCGCTCCGGGCGCGCCTTCCTGTGCCGCCTCCGACTGGACCGCTCCGGGCGCGCTCTGCTGAGCCATTTCATCCACATAAAGACCCGTGGACGTATCCACGCTCTGAGCCGGGACAGCTTCCTCCTCGATGGCCGCTGACACATCGCCGCCCTCAGCCGCCGCTTGGCCCGCTCCCACAGCTTCGGTCACGGCCTCCTGGGCCTCGGTCAGCCCAACGGGCATCATTGAAAACAGCAGGCACATGGCCAGCGTCAGTGCCATCCATTTGATTGGTCGCATGATACTTCCTCCTGAATCGAATACCCATATCGGTTGATATTACAATTCTATTCTATCATTATGTCCAAAATTTGTCAATACACGAATATTTCAGATAAATTTCGCCTTTATTCATTCACTTTTCCACAACACAAATCGAACGGAACCTATATAAATGAAGTTTTTGTTCACACTCGAAAACACATTGACACGCGGCGTGATTTGGGCTATACTCTTTTCCAGCGGCGCTTAAATGCGTCATAAATTTCGTAAGCGGAGGTGTGTGAAATGAAGCTGCGCAGCATCGCAAGTTCCGGGGTTTCTTTCGCCTGCCGTCGTCGAAGGGTTCATTTCGCCTGAATTGATCGGGCTTGAATGTGCCGGGCACGCAGGTGTCCGGCTTTTTTTGTACACAAGCGAGCAAACTGTCGATACATAATTCGGAGGTTCCCATGCAAAACCGTTCCAAAAATATGCCTGAAAACCTGTTTGTCATGCGCCGGTTTTCTGAATTCATGTCGGGCAGCGCGCTGAAATACGCGGGCAGCGTGTTCGCCGTGGCCGTCAGCGTGCTGACCGCCTTTTTGACGCCCCTGCTGATTGCCGGCGCAGTGGACGCCGTCACCGCCACGATGAACGGCCACGGCGACAGCCCGGTAAACCTGCCCGGCTTTCTGGCGGGCTGGTTCAACGCCCGGGGCGGAGCTGAGTACATGGCACGGCACATTTGGATCGTCGCCGCGCTGCTGGTGGCGGTCAGCCTGCTGGGCGGGCTGTTCCAGTATCTTCGGGGCAAGTGGAGCGCCGAGGCCAGCGAAACCATCGCCGAGCGTATGCGCACGCGGCTGTACGCCCATCTGCTGAACATGAGCTACGATTACCACGTCAAGGCCCAGACCGGCGATCTGATCCAGCGCTGCACCACCGACGTGGACACCGTGCGGCGGTTCCTGGCCTCTCAGGTCATTGAAATCTTCCGCACCGTGATCATGGTCGCGCTGGCGCTGTCGCTGATGTCCACCATTCACGTGAAGCTGACCCTGATATCGCTGATCCTCATTCCCCCGCTGTTCGGCCTGGCCTTTTGGTTTTTCCACTGGGTACAGAAGCTGTTCCGGGAGGCGGATGAAGCGGACGGGCGGCTGAGCGCCATGCTCCAGGAGAGCCTGACGGGCGTGCGCGTCGTGCGCGCCTTTGGCCGTCAGCGCTATGAGGACAAGCGCTTCAACGTGTGCGTCGACGCCGTACACGACGAATCCATGCGCATCAACCGGGTCATGGCCGTCTATTGGGCCGGCTCTGATATGCTCAGCATGGCCCAGACCGGGCTGACGCTGCTCTTCGGGGTGTTCTTTGCCGTGCGGGGCGAGATCACCACGGGAAACGTGCTGACCTTTGTCAGCTACATTTCCATGCTCATCTGGCCCATCCGCCAGCTGGGTCGCATCCTGCAGGACCTTGGCAAGTCCATAGTGGCCATGAAGCGCCTGTATGAGATTCTGGACGCCCCCGCCGAGGCCGACACCCCCGGCGCGACAGAGGCCCCGCTCAACGGCGATATCGAATTCAAACATGTGCAGTTCAGCTACGACAGCGCGCACCCGGTCCTCAAGGACGTGTCCTTCACCGCCAGGGCGGGACAGACCGTGGCCATACTGGGCGCGACGGGCAGCGGCAAAAGCACCATGATGAACCTGTTGCAGCGGCTGTACGACCCCACCGGCGGCGAAATCACCATCGGCGGGCGCGAGATACGGACCATCGAAAAGAAACACCTGCGCTCCCGCGTGGGCTACGTCCTCCAGGAGCCGTTCCTGTATTCCCGCTCCATACGCGACAACCTGGCCATCACCCGGGAAGGCGCCGAAATGGATGCGTTGCGAAAGGTCGCCTCCGTCACCGCCTCCGACGGCTTCATCAGCCAGTTCAAGGAGGGCTACGACACCATGGTTGGCGAGAGGGGCGTGACCCTCTCCGGCGGGCAGACGCAGCGCATCGCCATCGCGCGCACCCTGCTTCGGGACAACGACATCCTGATATTGGACGATTCCCTGTCCGCTGTGGACACCGAGACGGACCGCAGCATACGCGAGGCCCTGAAGGACGGTCGCAGTCTGACGGGCAGGACGCCCACCACCTTCATCATCTCCCACCGTCTGACCACCCTGGCCGACGCGGACCTGATCCTGGTGCTGGAGGACGGCAAAATCGCCCAGCAGGGCAGGCATGAGGACCTGATCCGCCAGCCCGGGCTCTATCAGCGCGTGTACCGCATCCAGGCCGCGCTGGAGGATGAGCTGAAGTCCGGCAGGTTTGCCGGAAATGCCGCGCAGCCGTAAATCCCGCAAAGCAGCCCCCTTTCCCAACCCGAGAAAAAAGGAGCCAAACATGCAATATCAACAGGAAACGGATTATACCAAGCGTCTCGACGCCGGGCTGTGGCGGCGGCTGATTCGATATATGAAGCCCTACCACAAGCACCTGTTCGGCATCATGGCGACGATGGCCGTCAGCGCGCTTTGCGACACCATCTTCCCGCTTTTGACCCGGGAGGCCATCGATACCTTCATCACCGGCGGCGCATCCGGCGGCCGGCTGTGGTTCATACTGCGCTATGCCGGCACGGTGCTGTTGCAGACGGCCTGCATCTTCACCTTCATCAACCTCTCCGGACGCGCGGAATGTGGCATCAACCGACATATCCGCAAGCTGTCCTTCAAGCGGCTGCAGGAGCTGTCCTTCTCCTACTACGACCAGACGCCCGTGGGCTTCATCATTTCCCGCATGACCAGCGATACCGCCCGCCTGGGCGAAACCGTGGGCTGGGGCCTGGTGGACCTGTTCTGGGCCGCCGCCTATATCGTCATCACCGCCGTGGCCATGTTCATGCTCAACGCCCGCATGGCGCTGCTGGTTTTGAGTGTGGTGCCCATCATCGCCGTGACCGCCGTGTGGTTCCAGAAGCGCATCCTGGCCGGCTACCGCGTGGTGCGCAAGACCAATTCCCAGATCACCGGCGCGTTCAACGAGGGCATCATGGGAGCCAAGACCAGCAAGACGCTGGTGCGCGAGGAAGCCAACTGCAAGGAGTTCGCCGTGTTGACAGGCACCATGCGCAGCGCCTCCATCCGCGCGGCGGTGCTGAGCGCACTGTTTCTGCCCATCGTCACCTCCCTGGGCTCCGTGGCCACGGCCCTCGTGCTGCACCGCGGCGGCACGGAGGTGTTCAGCGCCACGGGCCTGGTTACGGTGGGCACACTGGCAGCCTTCGTGCAGTACGCCACCGGCATTTTCGAGCCCATCAGCAGCATCGCCCGCATTTTTGCCGACCTGCAGGCCAGCCAGGCCGCGGCGGAGCGCGTAGTGAGTATGCTGGAGACGGAGCCGGAGATCTTCGACCGCCCGGAGATCGTGGAGCAATACGGCGACAGCTTCAACCCCAGGACCGAAAACTGGCCGGGGATCCGCGGCGACGTGGAGTTCGACCACGTCTGCTTCCACTATTCCACAGGCGAGGAGGTGCTGGATGACTTCTCCCTGAAGGTGAAGGCCGGGCAGACCGTTGCGCTGGTGGGCGAAACCGGCAGCGGCAAGAGTACCATCGTCAACCTGATCTGCCGGTTCTATGAGCCCACCAAGGGCGTCATCCGCATAGACGGCGAGGATTACAAAAACCGCAGCATCCTCTGGCTCCAGGCACATCTGGGTTATGTGCTGCAGCAGCCCCACCTGTTTTCCGGCACCATCCGTGAAAACATACGCTTCGGAAGGCTGGACGCCACGGACGAGGAAATAGAAGAGGCCTGCCGCATGGTGGACGCGGAGGGCTTTATACTGGAGATGGAAAAGGGCTATGACACCGAGGTCGGCGAGGGCGGCAACCGGCTCTCCACCGGCCAGAAGCAGCTGATTTCCTTCGCCCGGGCCCTGATTGCAAATCCCGCCATATTCGTGCTGGATGAGGCCACCTCCTCGGTGGACACCCAGACGGAGCAAAAGCTTCAGGCGGCCATCGCCACGGCGCTGAAGGGCCGCACGTCCTTCATCATCGCCCACCGGCTCTCCACCATCCACAGCGCGGACATGATCCTGGTCATCAAGGGCGGGCGCATCATCGAGCGCGGCACCCACGCCGAGCTGCTGGCCCAGCGCGGCTACTATTACACGCTGTATTCCAACCAGTTCCGGGAGGAATGGGAAAAGCTGGCCTGGGACTCCGAGACGGCAAATTGACCGAAGCAAGCCGCTTCCGCCAAACACTTCCCCAAGATTTAACTTTTTTCCCTTGAATACGGAACGCGGATTGTGTTATAATCTTTCGGAAAACGCACTTTCGCCGATTCGCGCGGCGGTTGACCGTAGGGCTCATGCTCATGGTGCCGGGCGGAGTTGAAGCGAAAGGTGGAAAAAACAAGGAGGGAAACCCAATATGGCAGTCATTTCCATGAAGCAGCTGCTGGAGGCCGGCGTTCACTTCGGCCATCAGACCCGCCGCTGGAACCCCAAGATGGCTCAGTACATCTTCACCGAGCGCAACGGCATCTACATCATCGACCTGCAGAAGACCGTTCGCAAGATCGACGAAGCCTATATGTTCGTGCGCGATCTGGCGCTGGAGGGCAAGAGCCTTCTGTTTGTCGGCACCAAGAAGCAGGCCCAGGAGTCCATCGAGGCGGAAGCCAAGCGCTGCGGCATGTTCTATGTGAACAACCGCTGGCTGGGCGGCACGCTGACCAACTTCCGCACCATGCAGACCCGCATCAAGAGGCTCAACGACATCGACGCCATGGAGACCAACGGCCAGTTTGACGCGCTGCCCAAGAAGGAAGTCATCAAGCTGTGCGCCGAGCGCGAAAAGCTGCTCAAGAACCTGGGCGGCATCCGCGAAATGAAGAAGCTCCCCGGCGCGCTGTTCATCGTCGACCCCCGCAAGGAGCGCATCGCCGTGGCCGAGGCCCGCACGCTGGGCATCCCGATCGTGGCCATCGTCGATACCAACTGCGATCCCGATGAGATCGATTATGTCATCCCCGGCAACGACGACGCCATCCGCGCCGTCAAGCTGATCGCCGGCAAGCTGGCCGACGCGGTGCTGGAGGGCAAGCAGGGCGAGCAGACCGAGGACGATGCCGCGCCCGCAGCCGCTGCCGAATAACATAACAGCTTATGATTCATGCGACGTCCTTTAATCAGGCGCCGCTTGAATCGCGTAAAGGAGCGTTTCGACGCTCAGACAACTATCAATTCTGGGAGGAATATACCATGCCTAATTTTTCCGCTAAGGACGTTATGGATCTGCGCGGCCGTACCGGCTGCGGCATGATGGATTGCAAGAAGGCCCTGACCGAGTGCGACGGCGATATCGAAAAGGCCATCGACTATCTGCGTGAAAAAGGCCTGGCCAAGGCCGCCAAGAAGCAGAGCCGCATCGCCGCCGAGGGCATCGTGGGCAGCTTCATTTGCAATAAGTGCGGCACCGGTGCCATCGTCGAGGTCAACTGCGAGACCGACTTCGTGGCCAACACCCCCGAGTTCAAGCAGATGGTGGCCGATATTGCCCAGCAGATCGTGCGCGGCAATCCCGCCGACGTGGACGCCCTGCTGGCCGAAAAGTATCTGGACACTGACCAGACCGTGTCCGATGTCATCACCGAAAAGACCGCCAAGATCGGCGAGAAGATCTCCATCCGCCGCTTCGCCCGCTATGAGTGCGGCGACAACGGCTTCGTGGACAGCTATATCCACATGGGCGGCAAGGTCGGCGTGCTGGTGAAGGCCGAGGTCGCCGAGGTCAATGACACTGTCAAGGAAGTGCTGCACGACGTGGCGCTGCAGATTGCCGCCGCCTCCCCCGTCGCTCCCGAGTACGTGACCCGCGACCAGGTGAACCCCGACCACCTGAACCACGAGACCGAGATTCTCGCGGCCCAGGCCCGCAACGAGGGCAAGCCCGAAAAGATCATCGAGAAGATGGTCGCCGGCCGCATCCAGAAGTTCTACCAGGAGGTTTGCCTGGTGGAGCAGATCTTCGTCAAGGACGGCGAGACTCCCGTCGGCAAGATGATCGAGCAGAAGGTGCCCGGCATGAAGATCGTGGAATTCACCCGCTACAAGATGGGCGACGGCTTGGAGAAGAAGGTCAGCGACTTGGCGGCGGAAGTGGCCGAGCAGATTGGCAAAAAGTAAGAAAAACTTCAAAAGGGAACGTGGAAACGCGTTCCCTTTTTTATGAGTCACGGGGCTCCATTCCCCCACAGCCGAGGTGAACAGGTTGAACACAGTAAAAGACAGGATTGTGCGCTACGCGAAGGCGCTTAACATCATGGCCATCATCGCCAGGGTTTTTGTAATCGTCGGGATGGTCGTCACCGTGCTGCAAATGATCGCGACATTCTCGCTGAACACGCCCTTCATGGCCGACTTCTACGACGGCGGGATCGAGCAAATCGAAAGCATCCTGGGCCGCAGCGCCCTGTTTCAGGTGTTGCATGACATCGCCGATCTGAGCGCGATGGACCCGGTCTATCAAAAGGCCATCGAGTTGTTCATCACGCTGCTTTCGCTGCTGGTGTTGCTGCTTTATATCATCTTCTTTCAAAAGCTGATCGGGCACATCATCAAGGCGCAGCAGCCCTTCTCCCACGAGAGCGCCCGGCGCATGACCAGCGGATCGTGGTGGCTTCTGCTGCCGGTGCTGATCAACCCTGTGCTGGGCCTGGCGCTGTTTATGATCATGCGCTTCTTCGCCGTAATTTTTGAATATGGCGCTTACCTTCAGGACCAGGCGGACGAGACCAGCCGCATACAGGAGGAGGTCATCGTCTCTCTGGCAGAGATCACCGAAAACAAATCTGAGCAAACCGGCCAGCACATCCGCCGCGTATCGGAGTATTCACGCATCCTCGCCAGGCAGCTGGGCTACAGCCCGGAGGCCGCCCGGAACCTTCGCCTGGCCTCCACCATGCACGATCTGGGCAAGCTGATGATCCCCTCAGAAATCCTGGATAAGCCCGGCAAGCTCACGGACGAGGAGTTTGCCGTGATTAAAAAGCATCCGGTGTACGGCGAACATCTGCTGCACAACGTGGAGGGAGAAACCATGGCCCTGGCCCGCTTGGTGGCCCTGGAGCATCACGAGCGCTACGACGGCAAGGGCTATCCCGAGGGCAAGCAGGGCGAGGCCATCAGTCTGGACGGGCGGATCGTGGCCGTGGCCGACGTGTACGACGCGCTCACCAGCCGCCGCAGCTACAAGACCGCCTGGGACCCCAAGGACGCCTACGACGAGATCGTCAAGGGCAGCGGAACCCAGTTTGACGCCCGGGTTGTGGATGCCTTCAAGACTGCCTATGACGAAATCGACGCCACCCGGCGCAAATACGCGGACGACAAGCCCGCGGCATAGCACAATATGAAAGGAAGTCTGACCATGTACAGGCGCATTATATTAAAGCTCAGCGGCGAGACGCTGGCTCCCGAAAGATTCTCCCCCACCGACGCTTCCCTTTCCTTTGACGCGGCCCGCGTGGACCGCGCGGCGTCGGCCATCGTGAAGCTGGCGGAACTGGGCGTACAGGTCGGCGTGGTGATGGGCGGCGGCAATATTTGGCGCGGTCGCTTTACCGACGAGATGAACCCCGTTCTGGCGGACCAGATGGGGATGCTGGCGACGATCATCAACGCCCTGGCCGTGCAGGACGCCATCGTGCGGCTGGGCCATGGCGCGACGGTTTTCACTGCCCAGGAGATGACCCGCTTTGCCGAGCTTTACCGGGCCGACCGCGCCATCGAGCGCATGGAGGCCGGTGATATCGTGCTGCTGGCCGGCGGCAGCGGCAACCCTTTCTTCACCACGGACACCGCCGCCGCGCTCCGTGCCGCGGAGCTGCGCGCTGACGCCGTGTTCAAGGGCACCACGGTGGACGGCGTTTACGACTCCGATCCCCGCACGAACCCCGACGCGAAGCTGATCCGGGACATCACCTACCGCGAAACCATCGAGCGCGGCCTGAAGGTCATGGACATCACCGCCTTCCAGCTGTGCCGGGAGCAGCACATTCCCGTCATTCGCATTTTCAATATGGACGATCTGGACAACATACTGCGCGTCGCCAGGGGCGAAGCCATCGGCACCGTGGTCCACGCATAACCCATCTCGCAAAAAACCGCGGATTCCTGCTCCGAATCCGCGGTTTTTGTGTTTTATAAATTGAGATAGCCCGTCCAGAATTCCCGGGAGGTCATTTGCCCCCGTGCGACATGGTAGCTTTCGGCGGCGGCAGGATAGCAGCGCAGCAGTCTGAGTGCCCTGCCGATCATCCGAAGCACCATGGATATGGACTTTGCAAAGCTGCGCCGGGTGACAAAGCCCCTGTCTGTGGTCCTGTCGTAGTTCAAAAGCGCCTTCTTGCGATAGCAGGTGCGGGGCCAGCAGGTGGCCGCGTTGACCACGTTCGTGCCCTGTGCCGGCAGGAACAGACCGTTCAAAAACAGTACCCGCAGCATAACCTTCCGCGTCTTGCCCTTTTCCAGGCTGTCGAGGTACTGCCTTTCGTCAAAGGGTATCTCCAGCTTCTCCACCGGCTCAAAGCGATAGGCATTTCCCATGATTTGCCGGTTGAGCGCCTCGGCGTCCGCGCCCATCAGGAAATCCGCCCCGGCGCAGAAGTCGTCCACGCCCTTCAGCACCCGCTCGCAATCGTGGTAGCGATATCGTATCACATTCACAATCAGCTTGCGGGCCATCAGCTTCACGGCGTCCATGCCGGAAAAGCGCGGCCTGTGCAGCGCGTTAAGGATCAGGTCGTTGCGCGTTTCATAGTAGACCATGCTCGAGGAATAGCGGTTGTCGAAGGATTCATGCCACACGCAGATGCCGTTCAGCGTGAGAATATCGCTGCCGGTGCGCAGGCCGAACTCCACGTCGTCCCGGTGGACAAACACCGGCAGGGGCAGGTTGTCCGGGCGTATCTTCGCCATGGGCACACAGCTGTACCACCATCCGTTGAAATCCAGCCGTTCCTCCCGCTCGTTTTCCAGAACGTTTTTTAGCGTCCGCAAATCCAGGTTTTCCTTGCGAGGCCTCGGCTCAAGGCCGTCCCACACCGCACCGCTTTCATATTGCACATGCCGCGCATCCAACCGCATCAGCGACCCCGCGATGGTCTTTCCAGCAAACTCAGCCCGCAGCAGCCGCAGCAGCCGGTAGGTGCGCAGCAAGGCGTCGGCGCTGATCAGCACGTCGTCATCCATCAACAGCACATGGGAAAAGCGCCGCGGGCTGTCCATGATCTCAAGCATCCCCCGGGCAAAGCCGCCCGCGCCGCCGGTATTCCTGTTTTTGAAGATATGCACGCGGTCGCTTTCAAGCCGCGCGGCTTCAAGCGTCTGGCCGTTGTCCGAAACGTAGATCTCAAGATGCTTTCGCAATTCACTGTCCGGGTTGTTCAAAAACGTCTCGTTCAGCAGCGCCAGGTTGCCTTCGACGTAGGCCTCCCGGCGATAGGTGCATATGTCGATGGCGATATCCACGTCGTTCAGTTCCGCTTCATTGACCTTTGTGCAATAGCTGCCGCCGCGAAGCACGGCGCCCTCCCCCTCCGCCGTCAGCGCGAAGGCGAGCAGGCCGTCCTCCGGCAGCGGGCCCGGAAAGGCAAGCTCAACCGTGCCGCCTCCGGGAACGTTCAGCGCCCTTTCCGCCAGCACGCTGCGCGCCGCGCCATCCTGCGCCGCATGGATGTGCGTGAGCGCCACGCGTGCCGCACCTTCGACCTCAAGACGCAGGCTCAGATTGTCCAGCCTCGTATAGCCGCGCCATTTGCCCACGGAAAAGGCGTTAAAGAAGGTGTCCGCCGAAATGGACGCGCCCTTTTCAAGCCGCGCAGTGTCCCGCGCCGGTACTGCGCCGTCAGATCTGAAATACATCTCCGGCGCGCCACAGAGATCGGGGGCCGGGAACAGCAGCTCCTGCAATACCATCATTGCGCTTCCCTCTTTTGCATCCAATCCAGGTAGGCGTCGCACACCTGGTCCGATGGGCCGTCCCGCATCAGCATGCCGTGATCCAGCCAGACCGCGCGGCGGCACAGCCGCTTCACCTGCTCGGCATCGTGGGAGACAAACAGCAGCGTCCTGCCCGTATCCAGCATCTCCTCCATGCGCCGGTAGCACTTCTGCTGAAAGTTGTAATCGCCCACGGCCAGCACCTCATCCACCACCAGGATATCCGATTGCACATGAGTGGCGATGGAAAAGCCGAGCCTCGCGATCATGCCCGAGGAATAGCTGCGCACGGGCACGTCGATAAACTCATGCAGTTCGGCGAAATCCACGATTTCATCGTAAATGCGCTCCATATAGGGGCGCTTGTAGCCCAGCAGCGCGCCGTTCAGAAACACGTTCTCCCGGCCCGTCAGATCCACGTCGAAGCCCGCGCTGAGTTCGATCAGCGGCGCGATGCTCCCGCGCACGCGAACGCTGCCGGAGGTGGGCTCCATCACGCCCGCAATCAGCTTGAGCATGGTGCTTTTGCCGCTGCCGTTCTGACCGATCAGGGCTACGGAATCCCCGCGGCGGACCGAGAAGCTCACGTCCTTCAGCGCGGTAAAGCCCGTGTACTTCAAATTGCGCCGGACGAGCTTGACCAGGTATTCCTTGAGCGTATCCGTGCGCTCCTGCTCCATGATAAAGCGCATACCCGCACCAATTACTTCAATCAAATTCTCCATGGGTGCATCCCCCGCCTGTCAAATGTAGTAGATGAAGTCCTTGCGCAGTCGGTCGAACACCAGCGCGCCGATCAGGAACATGGCCACGGACATGGCCGCGCCCAGAAGCCAGCTCCCCAGCGGCGGGATGCGGCCATAGAGCATCAGCTCCCGGAAGATGTTCACGATGATGTACAGGGGATTCAGCCGTATGAACCGCGCCACGTTCTCCGGCACGGCTTCGATGGGATAGAAGATGGGCGTGGCGTACATCCAAACCATGGTGACAATGTTGTAAAGGTGCAGCACATCCTGGAACTTCACCGCCAGGGACGACGTGATCATGCCCACGCCGCTGGCAAACAGCAGCAGGTAGATCAGCGGTATGAAGAACAGCAGCATCGACCAGTGGAGCTGCACCCGCGTCACCAGCATGACGATCACCACCGCAAGCAGGCTCAGCGCCATGCTCACGAAGCAGGACAGCACTCTCGACAGCGGAAACACGCATTTGGGCACATACACCTTTTTCAAAAGCGTGCTGTTCTCCAGCACCGCGTACATGGCCCGGGTGGTGGATTCGTTGAAGAAGTTGAAGATCGTCTGGCCGCAGATCAGATACAGAGGATAGTTTTCAATCTCAAAGCGGAACATATAGGAAAAGATGATCATCATGACGGTCATCATCATAAGCGGATTCAGCAGGCTCCAAAAATAGCCCAGAAAGCTGCGCCTGTATTTCAGCTTCAAATCCCGCTTGACCAGCTCCACGATGAGGTGTACATATTTGAAGGTCATCCGCACTTCATGCAAAAATCCCAAGGCTTTTCACGCTCCCAAGGCGCGCGCGCGCGTATATATTCAACTCCAATATGTATTGTACAATAGAAGCGCAGCCGGGTCAACCGCATTTGGGGAAAATATGCGCTGTCGTTCGGCGCCGCCGAACGACATTTCGTGCATCAATTGCGCGGTTTTGGGAGAAATGGCCTTGCGCCTGCCGGAAATGGTGCTATAATGATGCCAATCAGTACGAGGGAGTAGCCGAACGCCCGTAAAGTCGGGCGGGTCTGAAACCGTCAGTACGGTGCGCCAGCGCCCGGAGCAGATGAAACGGCAAGACTCATATTGTGAACCATGTTCGCGATATGGGTCTTTTTTCATACCCACACCGCGACAGTGACAGGAGGTAATCGTTATGACCCATACCAACATCGATCAGGAGATCCGCGAGGCGCGCCAGGCCGGCATCCGAGCCCTGAACAGCCTCCGGCAGGCGCAGCGCCACATGGACAGCGCCCGGAGCTGGGGCATCTTCGACATGCTGGGCGGCGGCATGATCTCAAGTCTCATCAAGCACTCCAAACTCGACGATGCCCAGCGCTGCGTGGAGCAGGCCCAGGACGATCTGCGGGACTTCTGCCGGGAGCTTGAGGACGTGGATATGCCCGATGTGCGTATTGACGATCTGCTGACCTTCGCCGACTTCTTCTTCGACGGCTTCCTGGCGGACTTCCTGGTGCAGCAGCGCATCAACGAGGCCCGCGCCCGGCTGGAGCAGATCTGCCGACAGGTGGAGGAGATACTCTACCGGCTGGGCGAGCGGCTGTAAGCTGACTGCGTTTTTTTCGCATTGCAAAGGAGATGATACTGTGCTGACGCTCATTGTACTGTTTCTCGTATTCCGCATGATGATCCCCTGGCGCCGCTATCGCCCCTGGGGCATGTTCATGGGCGGGCCGCACATGTGGCGCCGTCCCCCGATGGGAGGCATGTTTATGGGCGGCTTCGGACCTCACGGTCCCCGTGGCTTCGGGCCCGGCGGCCCCCGCGGCTTCGGCGGCGGACGCTTCTAAAGGATATCTGGCGGTTTTTACAATGATTGTCGACGCCATCCTTCGGATGTCGCCGACCCGGAAAACGTTCCGTTTTCCCAATCATGTACAATTCCAATAAAGGCCGGACGCACCGCGCGCCCGGCCACATTATTTGGGAGGTTTAACACCGCCGTTCCGGCGGTCATTTCAGGCCTTACGGCCAGGCCCTCGGCTGCGGGTTGCCGCAGCTCATCTTCCCCTCCGGGCAGGGTCCAAGGCGGCAGCTTGCCCCATAGCAGCCGAAAAGCTCGGGCAGCTCCTCTTGCAGCAGCGCCAGCATCCGACCGGCCACGCCGCGAATCTCCCACTGGGCGCGGGCGCAGGTTCGCAGCTTCATGAAGTGGAGCAGCTCCCTGGCGTTCATGCTCATCAATATATCCAGCTGGTGGCCGCTCATGGCGAAATAGCCCGCGTCCTGGGCGGACAGGCCCAGCGACAGCGCCCTTTGGGCCGCGTCGGTCTGCGCCGAAAATGCGCCGCGATAGACGGACTCCGCCGCCGGGTTCGCCCTGACGGAATCCGGCAGGACATACCGCCCTCCGGCCAGCGCCGTCAATACCGGCGGGATCACGGAGGACTGTATCCTGTGGCGGGCAAAGTGCGTCAGGCAGGCCAGCGATATACCCTTGATCCTGAAGGCATAATTCAGCATTTCAAGCTCCCTGGGGCGCGCGTCCGTCAGCAGGGATTTGACGCGCTCCGGCGTCAGACCCTCCCCCGCCCCGAACCGCCCGGAAAAGGCCAGCGCGGCGCTCAAAAGGCCCCTGGCATCCGCCGGAGCGGAGATCAGCTCCGCATCGCCCACGCCCTCCCACGGCGTTTTGAGCCCGGTGGGAAGCGGCATAGGGGCGCTGATCGCGCGGCGGTGCAGCTCCCCGTCGATCACGCCGGGATAGCGCGCGTCAAACTGCGTCTTCAGCTGCGTGCCCAGGCTTTCTATTTCACCGAAGCCCGCGCCGCGCCCCTGGAGCATGGCGCAGACGAGGGCGATCAGCTCCCGGGCGTTCACGGTCATAAAGAAGTTGCTGCGCAGGCTGTAGGGCAACACGAATCGGGCGTCCTCCTTGGGAACGCCCAGCGCCATGAGCTTTTCATAGTCGCCAAAGCGGTCGGCCATCGTTTGGTCGTAAAGCTCCGCCAGTTCGCCCTCAAGGTTCGCCGGGCGGACGCAGCCCGCGTTGGAAAAATCCACATAGCGGCGGGACTTGACGGTGTAGGAGGCCAGGCGCGCCTCTATGACGAACTGCTCCACCAGCACGGAGACGTTGTCGAAGGCCACGCCGAAGGTCTGATGCTCTATGACGGACTTATGCCCGGAGGAAAGCACCTTGTCGATCAGCTTCAGGTCCCTTTCGTCCCCGAGACTGCGCTCAAAGATCTCCATGGCCGTGCCCTGCTGGGTGGATATGCGCGCGGAGGACGCGGCGACGCGCAGCGCGTCCCGGTTCTCCACGACAATGATGGCTCTGCTGTTGTTCACGTGATGACCCCCATAGGTGTATTCTGATGTTGATTATAGCACAAGGGGCGACGTCTGTCGCCCCTTGCCTGTTAAATGCGCGATTATTTTACCTCTTCCCGCTTGCCGCCCAGGGCGTCTCTGGCCGTGACGACCACCTTTCGGTTGTAGCCCTCGAAGGCAAAATCCACCAGCTTTTTGTCCGGCTTAGGCGTCACGAGGCTGACCACCGGCACGATCACCAGACCTGCCAGCATCGCAAACGCGCCGCAGTTGATGGGCGACTGGAGGAACGCGGGGAAAGCGCCCTTGAAGAACATGTTCGCCACCATGATGCCCGCGCCGAAGATCATGCTGCACCAGGCGGAGGCGCAGGATGCCTTCTTCATGTACAGGCCATACATGAACGGGGCCAGGAACGCGCCCGCCAGCGCACCCCAGGAAATGCCCATGAGCTGGGCGATGAAATTCACCGTCGTGCTGTACTGTATGATGGCGATGACGACGGAGATGAGGATGAACACCACGATCAGCAGTCGCATGGTCATGACCTGCTTCTTCTCATCCATATCCTTGACGATGTTGTCCTTGAGGAAGTCCAGCGTCAGCGTGGAGCTTGAGGCCAGCACCAGCGAGGACAGCGTGGACATGGAGGCGGAAAGCACCAGGATCACGATGACGCCCAGCAGCAGCGGAGAGAGACCCTCCAGCATTGTGGGCACAATGGAATCGTAGCCTGCGGCGGGAACGCCCGTCCCGGCAGGATCGATGGCCGAGGTGAACAGCCGCCCGAAGCCGCCCAGGAAGTAGCAGCCGCCCGCCACGATCACCGCGAAAACAGTGGAGATGATCGTTCCCTTGGAGATGGCGTTTTCAGACTTGATGGCATAGAACTTCTGCACCATCTGGGGCAGGCCCCAGGTGCCCAGAGAGGTCAATATGACCACGCCCAGCAGGTTCAGCGGGTCCGGGCCTAAGAACGAGGCAAAAGCGCCGTTCATGCCCTCGCCGGGAACCTGGGCGAGGCCCTTGTAGGCCTCCATGAAGCCGCCGTTGACCTTCAGCACCGCCGCGACCACGGCGATGATGCCGAAGATCATGATAATGCCCTGTATGAAGTCGTTGATGGCGGTGGCCATGTAGCCGCCGGCAATGACGTACACGCCGGTCAGCACCGCCATCATGATGATGCACACCGTGTAATCGATGTTAAAGGCCATGCCGAACAGGCGGGACAGGCCGTTGTACAGCGAGGCCGTGTAGGGAATCAGGAAGATGAATATGATGACGGATGCGCCGATCTTCAGGGCGTTGCTGTTATAGCGCTTGCCCAGGAATTCCGGCATGGTGGCGCTTTGCAGCTGCTGCGTCATGACGCGGGTGCGGCGTCCAAGCACCACCCAGGCCATCAAAGAGCCGATGAAGGCATTGCCCAGGCCGATCCATGTGGAGGCCAGGCCGAAACGCCAGCCGAATTGGCCCGCATAACCCACGAAAATGACCGCGGAGAAATACGAGGTTCCGTAGGCAAAGGCCGTCAGCCAGGGACCGACGGAGCGCCCGCCCAGTACAAAGCCGTCCACGTTTGTCGCGTGCTTGCGGCTGTAGAAGCCGACGCCGACCATGATGCCGAAGAAAACCACCAGCATGAGAATCTTGATGAACACAGCAGATTCCTCCTTTGTCCTTTGTCGCGGAGGCGCAAAAAACCGCCCTCCGCATGTCGCAGAGGGCGGATCGTTCCGCGGTACCACCTCTATTCGGCGCGTTCTCACGAAGCGCGCCCTCGTCGGGTGCGGACAGATGCGTCCAAACCCTATCGCTGTAACGGGCGAACCCGTCGCCGCTTAATCGGGCATCCCCTTTCAGCGCGCGGCTACCGGAATGTAATTCAATCGGACGCCGTATGCCGTCTCGCACCCTCCGACGGTTCTCTGAATACGTTATCGCCCATCTACTTGTTCCCGGTCACTGCCTTTAACGCGATACAGTTTACCACTTTATCAGAGTGTTGTCAAGCGTTTTTTGACTTTTTTCGTCACCCCTGCTTCAGCGCGAACTGAATCAGCATAATGGCGATCAGGTGCGCCGGATAGTAGAGATAATACACCCATTTGTTGATCTTCAGATTCGTGTAGGTGGGAATATAGATCAGCGGCAGCGCCAGCACGGCGAACATCTGTATGCCAAAGCGCACGCCGAAGAGCTGATAGCTGCTGCACTCAAGCCCCCACCAGATCATAAAGGCCAGTATAATGGGCAGGGACAGCCACCAGCGGTTGATGAACAGATAAAACAGCACGATCAACGCCACGCCCTTCCAGCCGTAATTGATGCTGCCCTGGAGCTTATAGACCAGCAGCGCCAGCGCCAGCGTGCAAACGATCTGCCTGTCCCGCAGGGACCAGATGATCAGCAGGCCGAAGGCAAGGGTATACATGATGTTCGGGACCGCCCAGCTCCGCACATAGAAATTGAGGATAGCGCCGATGGGATTGTCCGCAAAGCGTACGGTGAACATGGCCGGCACGGTATGTGCCAGTGCCATGGCGTAAAAGGGCTGGGACACGAGGCCCATCAGCAGGATGCGGGACAGGTATTTCAGCCGGTTGCGGGAATAGACGCAGCCCACGGCGATGCAGTAGGCATAGATCGGAAAGGCCAGACGGCCAATGATGCGCAGGACCTGGTAACGGCCAAAGAACATTTTGCCGGCATGATCGCACAGCATGGCGATCATGGCAATCAGCTTCAGCAGGTTCGTGTCCCTGTTCAGCGCAACTTCCTTCGGCACGAAGGGCCAGGCCAGAGCGCCGGGTTTTTTGGATGCCAACGGATTTCTACCTCCAATTTAGGAAAAGCGGGGCGCGCGTCATTGAGACTGCGCGCCCCGTGTTTTTCGGTCACATCTGATCGAATATGGTCTCCTTCTCCGGGTTCTCCTTCGGGGCGAGGGGCAGCGTGATCAAAAACTCCGTGCCCTCACCCAGCTTGGAGTGGACCTCAATCTCGCCGTTCATGGAACGCACAATGTGCTTGACGATGGCCAGTCCAAGGCCGGTGCCGCCCATCTGCCGGGAGCGGCCCTTGTCCACACGGTAAAAGCGCTCAAACAGCCTGGGCAGGTTTTCCTCGGCGATGCCGATGCCCGTGTCCGATATGGTGACATTGGCCTCCTGGCCGTTGGAAAACACCTGCACTGTCACGGAGCCGCCGGGCTTGTTGTACTTGACCGCGTTCTCCGTCAGGTTGATCAAAAGCTGCTCCACGCGGTCCGGGTTGCCGATGATGAACACGGGCTCGCTGTTCAGACGGCAATTGATGGAAACCTGCTTTTCCTGGGCGTGGATTTGCAGCATCTCGCATACATCGTATGCCTTCTTGTCCAGCCTTATGCGCTCGGTCGCCACCTCGTCGTTGCCCGATTCCAGCTTGCTGATGGACAGGATATCGTTGATCAGGCGCGTGAGGCGCTCCGTTTCCATCATGATGATGTTTAAAAACTTGTGCGCCATCTCCGGGTGATCGATCGCCCCGGCCTGGAGCGTCTCCACAAAGCCGCGGATGCTGGTCAGTGGGGTTTTCAGCTCATGGGAAACGTTGGCCGCAAAGTCGGTGCGCACCTGTTCCAGTCTGCGAAGCTCCGTAATGTCCTCCACGATGGCCAGCGCGCCCACCACCTCTTCATCGCGGCGCATGGGCGACACATACAGTCTCAGGGGCCGGTGTCCCCTGCCCACGGCGGTGCGGGCGGCCACCTCGTTGGTATAGACGCCGCCCTGGCGCATGGCCTCGGTGAACACCTCGTCCAGCTTGACATCCTTGGATACGTCGTTGACGTTTTTATACTCCGGGTCTCCGACGATCCCCAGCAGCTTTTTGGCCACAGAGGTGATATAAATCACGTTCAGCTGCTGATCCACGGCGATGATGCCGTTTTGCATCTGGGACATGACCGTACTCAGCACGTGATTTCTGTTTATTTGCTTGAATATGCGATCCTGTATGCGGGCAATGATGGCGTTGTACTGGGCCACCATGGGCTCCCTGTCGGAAAAGCCCTCGATTCTCGCGTCGAAATTCCCGTCCGAGAAGCGATCCAGCGCCTGCATGACCTGGTTGACCCGCTTTTCGCGCTCCAGCACGTTCACCAGCACCGACACGAACAGCACCATGCTCAAGCCAACAATCGCGGCAAGCAATATGAGGGATTTATGCCTGCCCAGTACCGCGCCGATGTTCACCAGCGGCTTGGCATAAAGCAAAAATCCGCCATCCTCATATTGATAGATGGCGTAAACAGCTGTCGCCCCGTCAGGGTTGACACGCTGATAGACCACGGTGCTGTTCACCGCGGTCTGCGCAACGTCATCGCCGGAAAGCTGTCGATAAGCCTCGTTGGATGCGTAGACGGCATCGCCGTTTGCGTCATACAGGGCCTTCACCGTCTCCTCACTCACCTCAAGCACGCTGAGCGTCCGCACACGATCCTCCATCGTGTCGCTTCGGCTGAAGCAGCCGGTCGCTTCACACACGATGGAGAGATCCCTGCGCACCTCGTCGTTTGCCTCTTCGGCAAGCTTGGAGCAGTTAAAGGTGAACAACAGTGCCAGAGCAACCAGGGAAATCAGGGTCACAATCAATGTAACCCTTGATTTCACAGGCGATTCTCCTGACGGTCATTGAATTTGTAGCCAACGCCGCGAATGGTTTCGATATAATGCGCATCGTCGCCCAGCTTCTGGCGAATGTGACGGATGTGGACATCGACCGTGCGGGTTTCGCCATAGAACTCATAGCCCCAGATGCGATCCAGCAGGAAATCGCGAGTCAACACCTTGCCGCGGCTCAACACAAGCAGCTTGAGCAGTTCAAACTCCTTGAGCGTCAGCGACAGCTTTTCGCCGTTCCTGAAGGCTTCATAATTGCCCACATCGATGGTCAGGCCGCCGACATGCAGTATGCCCTCTTCCTCGCTCTGGGGCGCGGCGCGGCGCAACAGCGCCTTTACGCGCGCGATCAGCTCCCGCACGGAGAACGGCTTGGTGATATAGTCGTCCGCGCCCAGCTCCAGGCCCAGAATCTTGTCCACCTCGTCGCCCTTTGCGGTCAGCATGATAATCGGGATATCCGCCGTCGTGGGTGCGCTCTTCAAGCGACGGCACACTTCCATGCCGTCGATTCCGGGGAGCATAATGTCCAGCAATACCATCGCGGGACGCTCATGCGCACAAACCACCAGCGCATCCTCGCCTGTGGCGGCAGTAACTACCCGGTAGCCGGAAGCCTCAAGGTTGAACGAAAGCAGTTCAAGAATGTGGGCTTCATCGTCAACGGCCAAAATCAGTTCGTTTGCCATGTGCGTATCCTCTCTCTTTCATAGTATTATGGTTGATCTGACTTATTCGTCAGCTGTACCCGAATCAAAGTCCGCAAGCAGCTTGTTCAACTCGTCTCTAAAGGATTGTATGTCCCTGAACTGGCGATAGACGGAGGCAAAGCGCACATAGGCGACCTCGTCCAGCTTTTTCAGCCCGTCCATGACCAGCTCCCCCACCATTTTGCTGGTGATCTCCGAATCCGGCTGATTGTTGAGCTTTTGTTCAATATCACGCACGAGTTCATCGATCTTTCCCAGGGAGACCGGGCGCTTTTCGCATGACTTGACAATGCCGGAGCGCAGCTTTTCCACGTCGAAGGCCTCCCGCGTCTGATCCTTTTTAATGATCATCAGCGGCACCAGATCGATGCGCTCATAGGTGGTAAAGCGCCGCCCGCAGTTTTCACATTCTCTGCGCCTGCGGATGGAGGAGCCGTCCTCGTTCTGGCGGGAATCCACCACCCGGCTCTGCATACACCCGCAATAGGCACACCTCATGCTTGTATCACCTCATGTAATATATTATACACAAAAAATAACGTAAAGTCCAGTACCTTTTCTAAATTAATTGCACAAAACCATCGGAAATTATGCATTATCCTCCGATATTTACAGTTTACGCCTCCGCCCGCTCGGAATTGACCTCCACCAGAATCACATCGTCCCCTATCCTGCGCACCCGACTCCAGGGTATGACACAGCCCTCCCGGTCCTGTTTGAGAAAGCCCAGCAGCCCGCCGGAGCCGCCCGGCACCACCAGCGCCTCCGCGGCTGCGTTGTCGTTCAGGATCAGATCGATCGGCTTGCCCAGTTTCCTGCCGTCGCAGATGTTCACGACATCCTTGCGCTTGATTTCCGAAAAGCTCATCTGATCGCCCCCTCCTTAAGAATATGCACTCGCCCTCCGCGCGTGAAAAAAAAATGTCGAATTATCGATTCGCGGGCAGTCATGTCCAGATAATATCGAATTTCATCGACAATGTCCCGGGACTTCGACAATCGGCGCGAAGAGGCGTATGCGCCTGTGTTTTCGGACCGTTCAGACGGTCATATCCCGGTCATGATCGGCTTTGTTTGCCCGTTTTTCCCGCCCTCGCTGTCGAAAAACGCCCGCCGACGCGCGAAACAGGCGACATTTCCCCGATAATTTGTTAAAGCGTATCGACACAAAATCGTTGATAACGCAGCTTTGGGGCGTTATCATCTCTGCGAGGTGACGCCGATTGAGCATTGAGCTGTTCCTTCTGGTCAACCTTTTCGCCGACACGGCTCTGATCTGCGCCGTCACACGGACGCTGGGCTGCTTTGCCTGGCGGCGCACGCTGACTGCCGGGGGACTGTGCGCCGCATACGCCGCGCTGGCCGTCGCCCGGCCCGTGTGGGGCTCGCCGGTGGTGCAACTGGCGCTGCTGGCCGCCATATCCGCGCTGCTGGCCGGGCGCTTCTGCCTGCGTGCGGCAAGGATAGCCCTGCTGCTGCCGGGCGCGGCACTGGTGTCAGGCGGACTGTGGCTGTTGAATGTGTCTTTCCCTTCCGGCCCGGCTATCGCCCTTCCCTGCGCCGGCAGCGGTGCGCTGCTGATATGGGCGATGCTGTCGGCGCAGCACCCGCTTCGGGACGGCTGGCAGGTCCGCGTCGCGCTGCGGGTCGGCGTGCGAACCGTGCGCTTTGAGGCGCTGATCGACACCGGCAACCGGCTGCGCGAGCCCATCTCTGGCCTGCCGGTGCTGATCGCGGAGGCTCCGCTGCTGGAGGGGGTGCTGCCCGAATCCGGATGGCGTGCGTTGCGCTTTGGCGCGCTGGGCGGCGACGGCCGTCTGGCCTGCTTCAAGCCCAGCGCCGTCTGGATAGAGCGCGGAAGGCGCAGGCAGCGCGCCCCGGACGTCTGGATCGCCGTGGCGCAGTCGCCGCTGCCCGGCCTTGCCCGCGCCCTCGCACCCTGTGAGTTTGCCGCTTATCCATAGCCCATCGAACGATTCATTACATAAAGGAGGACTCTATATGGCCATGAAATCCATTCGTCAATCCATTTTCGGGCTCATCGTCCAGATTCGCAGAGGCTCCGTGTGCTACATCGGCGGCAGCGACCTGCTTCCCCCGCCTCTGTCCCGGGAGGAGGAAATCGCACTGATGCGCCGCGCGAACCAGGGCGACGGCGTCGCGCGGGCCACGCTGATCGAGCGAAATCTCAGGCTGGTGGTCTACATATCCCGCAAGTTCGAAAACACCGGCATCAGCATCGAGGATCTCATCTCCATCGGGGCCATCGGGCTGATCAAGGCCGTCAACTCCTTCGACCCGGACAAGAACATCAAGCTGGCCACCTACGCCTCCCGCTGCATCGAAAACGAGATCCTCATGGTGCTGCGCAAGACGAACCGGCTGAAGCTGGAGGTCTCCTTTGACGAGCCGCTGAACACGGACTGGGACGGCAACGAGCTGCTGCTGTCCGACATCCTGGGGACAGAGCCTGACCTGGTCAGCAAGGATCTGGACGCCGACGTGGAAAAGCAGATGCTGCACACAGCCATCGAAACGCTGAACGCCCGGGAAAAGTACATTGTTGGACTTCGGTACGGGCTGGGCGAGGCCAAAGAGCATACGCAGAAGGAGGTGGCGGACATGATGGGCATATCCCAGAGCTATATCTCCCGCCTTGAAAAGCGGATCATCGGCAAGCTGCGGGAGGAAATGGCCAAAATGGCCTGACGCGGTGCCATGACACAGCATGAAAAATCCTTCGTTTCGCTCAATGCGCCTTTGGGCCGATTGAGTGAAACGAAGGATTGTGTTACTGCGGATTTCCGGTGGCGATGCCATAGACCAGCGCGGCGACGAGCAGGAGGGCCGTGACCGCTATGATCACGTTGATCGCCGTCAGCGAAAGCTTGTCGCCGATCCTGTCGTACAGCTTGTAGCGCCTCGGCCGCCCTGTCCTGGCCCGTTCGGCGGCCTCCTGTTGATTCCGTGAGGCCGTCTCCGCCTGTTCCATGCGCGCGCGCGCCGCCTTATCCGTATTGTTTAATCCCTTCATCATTCGGTATTACTTCTTCACGATGTACTTGCGCACGTCGATGGAAACGGCCAGAATGATGATCAGGCCACGAATGATATACTGGATATAGGGGTTGACCCCCAGGAAGTTCAGGGCGTACACGATGGCCTGCATGATCACCGCACCGATGACAACGCCCTGGATGGTGCCGACGCCGCCGGAGAAGGAGACGCCGCCGACCACGACCGCGCTGATGGCGTCCGTTTCGTAGTTCAGGCCGGTGTTGGCGCCGACCGCGGTGATACGGGCCGCTTCGAGGAAGGAAGCGATGCCGTACAGCACGCCGGCCATCAGGTAAACCAGCATGATGGTCTTTGCCACGTTGACGCCGGAAACCGCGGCGGCTTCCGTATTGCCGCCAACGGCAAACATGTTCTTGCCCAGCGTGGTCTTGTTCCAGATCACCCAAACGATGGCCGCCATCACAATGAAGTAGATAACCACCAGCGGGATGCGGATGCCGCCCACAAAGATGCCGCCCGCGGCCACGTTCAGGAACGTGGAATCGAAGGTGGACAGCGCCTGGGCCGTGCCGGAGGGCTGGGACTCAATGTACAGGCAGTTCGCGCCATAGGCGATCAGCTGGGTGCCCAGGGTGACGATGAAGGCGTGCAGGTGCAGCTTTGCCACACCAAAGCCGTTGATCAGGCTGAACAGCACGGCCACGGCGATGGAGGCGAGCAGGGGCACCACCAGACCGAAGCCGCCCAGCGGGTTCACCATGGTGGGATACATGCGGCTGGCATAGGTGACAGACTGCACCAGGGAAGCCGTCATGGCCGCGGAAATGCCCAGAACGCGTCCGATGGACAGGTCGGTGCCGGCCAGCACGATCAATCCCGCGCAGCCCAGCGCAAGGATGCCCTTGGTGGAGGCGTTTTGCAGGATGTTCAGGATGTTGTCAATGCTCAGGAAATCCGGGCGCATGATGGAAACCACGATCAGAATCAGGCCCAGAATGATGAACAGCGCGTAGTTCAGCAGAACCGAGGTGATCTTTTCCATCTTGGGATTGGACGCCTTCACCCGGGCCTTGGGCTTGATATCCATGGCCTGGATGAGGAAGTAAGCCAGCGCCGCCACAACCAGTATGATGCCGATAAACTGAATGGTCACGGCCATGGTCATATGGCTGTTGTCCAGCAGCTTCGGAAGCCCCTCGCGGTACATGCCCAGCAGCGCTTCATTGGAGGCCAGCGCATCGAACTGCGCCTCGTCCGCAATGCCCATTTCGGTCATGGCCATGGCCTTCTTCATGGGATCGCTGGTGTCGTGGTCCTTGATCAGGTCGTTGATGTTCTCCTCGGTCCAGGATTCATCCTGGGCGTGGGCGTACTCCAGGAACCTGTTGCGGTCCTTGGCGTTGTCCGTGGCGGTCTCATAGGCCACGCGCGCGTCTACCGCCGCGTCCACCGCCGCCGCGTCCAGTCCCAGCTCCTTCAGGAAGCCCTTCACCTTGTCCGGGCCGATCTTGTTCACAGAGCCCAGCTCCGTCAGCTTGTCCGGCTCCTGGATAAAGGTCATCGCCGATTTCTTGTCGCTGCCCATCATGGCAGCCGCGTTTTCATAGATGCCCGTACCCGTCATGCCGTACACAACGCAAGCGATGCCGATCGCCAGCACGACCAGCATGATGATGCTGGCAATTCTCTTTTTACTCATTCTGTCGTCACCTCATCATACATACTTGGCCGCCAGAGCCATGATCGTCTCCTGCTCGCCGGGGATATCGCCGAAGTCCTTGCCCCGCTCCACGATGCCGGCCAGCTGTCCGTTGGACATGACCAGGATGCGGTCGCAGATGCCCAGCAGCTCAGGCATTTCAGAGGAGACCATCATAACGCCCTTCCCCTGTTCCGCCAGATTCAGGATCAGCTGGTAAATTTCATACTTCGCGCCGACATCAATGCCTCGGGTGGGCTCGTCCAGCAGCAGCACGTCCGGCTGGGTCAACAGCCAGCGCCCGATGATCACCTTCTGCTGGTTGCCGCCGGAGAGGCTCTTGATGTGGGTTTTTTTGCTGGGGGTCTTGACCTTGATGGAATCGATGACCCAGTCGGTGTCCCTGTCCATTTTTCTGCCGTTCAAAAGCAGCTTTCCATAGCTGTTCACATTGGCGATGATGGAATTAAACAGGATGGTGTTTTCGCCGAAGATGCCCGTGGCGCGGCGCTCCTCGGTGATCAGGGCGAAGCCGTTCCTGCGGGCCTCGTCCGTGGTCACATTGTTGATGGGCTTGCCCTGCATGACGACCTCGCCCCCGCCGCGGGTGAAATACCCGAACAGGGAGTTCAGCAGCTCCGTGCGCCGGGAGCCCACCAGGCCCGCCACGCCCAGCACCTCGCCGCGGTGCAGCTGGAAGGTGACGTTGTGGCAGGTCGGCTCATACATGCCGGAGAAGTCCTTCACATCCAGAAGCACATCGCCGATCTGATTGTTCTTCGGCGGGAACTGGTTGGTCATCTCCCTGCCAACCATCAGGCGAATGATTTCCGCCTTGGTCAGCTCGCTGGCGCTCTTGGTGGCGATCCATTGGCCGTCGCGCATGATGGTCACGTCATCGGAGATGCGTAGGATCTCATCCATCTTGTGGCTGATATAGATGATGCCCACGCCCTCGGCAGTCAGGCGCTTCATGATGCGGAACAGATGCTCCACCTCGTCCTCGGTCAGAGAGCTGGTCGGCTCGTCCAGCACCAGTATGCGCGCATTATAGGAAACGGCTTTGCCGATTTCCACCATCTGGCGCTTGGACACGGACAGCTCGCCGATGATCTGCTTCGGGTCAACATCGATCTCCAGCCTTTCGAAGATCGACCTGGTCTCGTTGTACATCCTCTTGCTGTCCACGATGCCCAGCTTGTTGGTGGGGAAACGGCCCAGCCAGACATTTTCCATCACGTTGCGGCGCAGCACCTGGTTCAGCTCCTGGTGTACCATGGCCACGCCGTTGTCCAGCGCGTCCCTGGGGCTTGTGAACGCCACGGGCTTTCCATCCATCGTGACGGTGCCGCCGTCGCGGGTGTAGATGCCGA
This sequence comes from Clostridia bacterium, assembly GCA_017459565.1. GTDB lineage: Bacteria > Bacillota > Clostridia > Christensenellales > Aristaeellaceae > UBA2862. The sequence continues at coordinate 28,267 of JAFUCP010000021.1, forward strand.
AAAGGCACTTCATCAGCGTGGACTTGCCCGCGCCGTTTTCACCCATCAGCGCGTGTACCGTGCCGGGGCGCAGCTGGAGCTTTGCGTGGTCCAGCGCCTTGACGCCGGGAAACTGCTTTTCAATATCCAGCATTTCCAGCAGGTATTGACTTTCTGACATGTGTTAACTTCACCACTTTTCAGCAAATATCGATTGTTCCAAACAGCTCTCCATATCTCAAAACGGTTCCGGCAGCCGAAGCCGCCGGAACCATCTGATCTGACTTCCTGCGTTGACCGAAAGCCAGAACTTATTCTGCCACGCTGTCAGCGGTGATCTTGGCATAGGGGATGTACACGGAGCAGCCGTCGTCGTTCACGGTGTACTTGTCCTCCAGGCCCTCCATCCACGCGCCGTTCAGCAGCCAGTTCATCGCAAAGCGGATGTTGGCTTCGCCCATGGCGTCGCCGTCCTGCTTGACGGTAGCGGTCATCTTGCCGGCCTTGATAGCCTCGATGGCGGCGTCGGTGGCGTCGACACCGATGACGGCGATGGAAGGATCGCCCTCGTTGCCGGTGTTGTAGCCGGACTGGTTCAGAGCCGCGATGACGCCGATGGCCATGTCATCGTTGTTAGCGAAGACCAGCTCGATTTCAGGATGAGACTGCCAGATGGACAGCATCGCGTCGTTGGCCTTGCCGGTGTCCCAGTCGGCAACGATGATGTCGTTGACCATCTCCAGCGGCACGCCCAGCTCCTTGGCGGTCTCCTCAGAGTACTGGGTACGCGCGATGGCTTCGGGGTTGTTGGCAACGCCCTTGAACTCCACGAACTGCACGGTGCCGTCGCCGTTCAGGTCGATGGCGGCGGAATCAGCGGCCCACAGATCGGCCAGGATCTCGCCCTGCATGTCGCCGGCCTCGCGGGGCAGCGTGCCCACGAAGAAAGCGCCGGAATCCTTCACGACGGAATCATAGGTATCCTCCGACGGCGGAATGTTGTAGAACAGGAAGGGGATGCCGGCCGCGGTGAACTTGTCCACCAGGGTCTGGCCGCCGGCGGGCTCCGCCAAGTTAATGATCACGAAGTCGGGCTTCTTGCCGATGATCTGGTCGGCCTGCTCGACCTGCTTGGCCATGTCGTCCTGCGCGTCATCCATCGTCAGGTTGATGGTCACGCCCAGCTCCTCCGCGACGATATCCTTCCACTTCATCATGCCGGTGCGCACGGTGGAGCCGTAGGTGTCGTCAAACTTCCAGACCAGAACGTGGATGTTGTACTCGTCCTTCGTCTCCGCGACAGCGGCGAAGCAGGACAGCGCCAGCACGAGAGCCAGCACGAGGACCAGGATTTTCTTCATTGGGTTCTACCTCCTTGTTTTTTGTTATAACAGGGTGCTTTCGCCCCGAATAACCCATGAAAAGCATTTCTGAAGCGGCTTGCAGCTTTACAATCGATTATAACATTCCGGCAATAGAATGTCAACATAAAAAGCCACTTCGGGTCATTTTTATATAATACGCGCCCGGGCAGGTCCATTCCGCCGTAAATCACAACAGAATACCCGTCTTCGCGGCGCCCGTTTACATTTTTGTCGCAATGAACGGTTTTTTCTTCAAATTTCCTCCTTTTTTGCGGGCGCACATCTTGATTTGTTTGATTAAGTCATGCTATAATACCCGCAGACGGACATGCAATACATGTCGGTTAATAATTCTTTGGAGGCACGGATATGAAAAAGATTCTCTCTGTCGCTCTGCTTCTGTGCATGGTTCTCATGATGGCTGTTCCGGCTGCCGTCGCTGAGAAGACCACCGTCAAAATCGGCATGGTGACCGACGTCGGCGGCGTCAACGACAAGTCCTTCAACCAGACTTCCTGGGAAGGCCTGCAGGCCCTGGCCGCCGAGGACGATTCCTTTGAAGTCAACTATCTGGAGAGCAAGACCGACGCCGACTATCAGACCAACATCAGCACCTTCGTCGAAGAAGGCTATGACCTGATCATCTGCGTGGGCTATATGCTGGCCGACGCCACCCGCGAGGCTGCCGAGGAGAACCCCGATCAGCTGTTCGCCATCATCGATGATTCCTCCATCGATCTGCCCAACGTGGCTTGCCTGATGTTCGCCCAGGAGCAGGCTTCCTACCTGGTGGGCCTGGTTGCCGGTTCCGTGACGCAGACCAAGAACGTCGGCTATGTCCAGGGCATGGTTTCCGATTCCATGAACCTGTTCGGCATCGGCTACATTTCCGGCGTTCTGGAAGTGTGCCCCGACGCCACCATCCAGCAGTACAATGCCAACAACTTCGGTGACAGCGCCGGCGGCTCCACCGCGGCCAAGAACATGATCACCAACGGCGCCGACGTCATCTATCACGCTGCCGGCGGCACGGGCATGGGCGTCATCGAAGCCTGCAACGAGGAGAAGATCTGGGCTATCGGCGTTGACACCGACCAGTCCATCCTGGCTCCCGATCATGTGATCACCTCCGCCATGAAGCGCGTTGACGTCGCTTCCCAGGACATCTCCAAGGCTGTCAAGGACGGCACCTTCGAGGCCGGCATCCACATGTATGACCTGTCCAATGGCGGCGTCGACCTGGCTCCCACCCGCGATCACATCCCGGAGGACGTTCTGGCTTTGGTTGAGGATGCCAAGGCTGCCATCATCGCCGGTGAAAAGACCGTGCCCACCTCCGTGGACGACGTGCCCGAGTTCACCCTGGACGACTGATCGGTTTTCTTCGCAAAAGAGCTGCCCGCCGGGCAGCTCTTTTGTCATATCTGAGCGCGCGGGCAGGGCCCGCCGCTGTTTTTCAGGGAATTGTCAAACTACAAAGGCCCTCCCGGCTCCCAGCTTACGGGCCAGACGGGCGTAGCCTTCGGCATAGGCCGAATCGGTCGTATCCTCCCCCAGCAGCTTTTGATAGCGCTCGCGCACGCCAAAGGGTCGGTAGCAAATGATCTTATAGTCGCACGCATCGCCGATATGCCCGGCCACATAGCGCACCGTGGTCTCATTGTCCGCGTCCCGGTCCGGGAAAATGACTGTCCGAACCTCCTGGAGCTTTCCGGCTTTCAGAAGATAATCGAGGTTGCGCAGCACAATTTCTCCGTCGCAGCCAATCAGGCGTTCGCTCCAGGACCGGTCCACCGCCTTTACATCCAGCATCACGCCGTCGCAGACCTCGAGCAGCCTGGGATCGGCCTCAAAGTCAAAGGAGCCGTTTGAATCGACCAGGCATGTCTTGCCCAGGCTTCTGACTTCCCTGAAAAGGGCGATCAAAAAATCATATTGCTGCGTACACTCTCCTCCCGAGGTCGTGACGCCGCCGATATACGGCGCGGCGCGGCGCACCTGGGCCATCACCTCCTCCACCGTCATCCAGCGGACCCGGGGCGAGGCATCGTGGGGACAGACATGTATGCAGGTATCGCAGCCAACGCACAGCCCGCTATCCCATGCCACGCGGCCTCCGTCGTCCATCCGAAGGGCCTTCACAGGGCATTTGTCCACGCAGGCTCCGCAGCCGCGGCACATGTGAATCGTCTCCGGGTTATGGCAGAACAGACAGTTGAAGGGACAGCCCTGGAAAAAAATGGAGGTCCTGTTTCCGGGACCGTCCACGTTTGAAAAGGGAATTATCCTGTTAACCGGCGCTCTCATCATGGCGCTGAATCCTCCTGTCCAGGGCGTGGCCGCCATCCTGGGCGCCCATGCCGTAGAGCGTTACCTGGTTGAGGGACTGCTTTTTCTGGCGCAGCTTCTCAATCTCGCTCTTCTTGACCAGATAGCCCGTCACGCGCACCACGTCGTTGTTCTCCAGGTACCCGGAGAAATAGCGCAGGCCGTTGGCCAGAGAGCCCTTGATGATGGGAAGCACGGCCTCCGGCGTCTTGAGGTACGTCTCCTCGAACTTGAAAATATCGCCGGTGCCGGTGGGGAAATACGGGTGGAACTTCTCGTTGACCTCAAGCTGCTCCAGCATCGTGGGCTCCACGCCGATAGGAATACGGGTTCCGGGCGAATCGTCCATGCCGTCCGTATCGATGCCCACCTGGGCATGCAGGCGGTAGCGATGATCATAGGCGTCGCAATAGGGCGCGACATGCTCGCTCACCCGCTTTTCGATGGCGTCCATGATGCGGATGCCCAGCGCCGTGGCCGCTTCGTTCATGCCGAAGCCCTTCTTCTTGTCCGCAATGTGCAGAAGGTTGTTGCAGCACTCCGCAAGCCCGACCACGCCGAACATGCCGGTAAAGTTCTCCTGGCGGACAAAGCCCTCCGTGACAAGGAAGTTGGTCTTGAAAAAGCTGGACTGCTCCACGATGAATTTGACGCGCTTGTCCATGTATTCCAGCTGCAAATCGATGTATTTCGGAAGCTCGTTTTCGAGGAAGTCCTCCACGCTCTTCGCGTCCAGGGAACACTCATAGAGTCTGAGCCTGGGCAGTGTAAATCCGCCGCCGCCGATGGAAAGGCCGTTGTAGCAGGAGGCGATGGCATAGCGCTTACCCCACTCCTTCACAAACATCCTGTGATTGGCAAAAGAGGGCTTCGCGGTCCTGAGCATGCATTTCACGCAGGCCAGGGCAAATTCGTCACTGGTGCGCTCGGGATCGTAGCGAAGCGTCAAATTGGGCACCGCCAGCTGCATTTCCTCCGTCAGCTCCAGCAGCAGGCGGCCGGTAAGCGTATCCTCCGGCCCGATGTCCGCGTGGACAAAGGAATCCGTCTGCACGCGGTCGATATTGCGCAAAAACAGGCGCAGAACCTTCTTCGCGTATGCCCTGTCCTCCTTCAGCACAAAGGGCTCCAGCAGCTTGTCCAGATCACCCAAATACACGGGATAGGTGGTGATCGAAGGAACGTGGCAGTAGAAGATTTCCAGCACGTTCACCGCTTCCAGCAGGTCCTTCGGAGGCTCCAGCTCCAGAAATGCGCAGCCCTTTTCGAACAAAAGTTCATAATCCGGGCATATGTAGCGCGGACGGAACGGCATAACGCCCTCGTTCAGGTCGCAGAGCGCGCCTTTTTTCCTGGCCGCGTAATATGCATCGGAATAGCGGATGCTGTCGTCCGTACTCTCTCCGAGCCGGGCAAGGTTGACCAGCTGCTGCCGGTAGGTCAAGGTGGGATCCTGTATAATTTTCAGCGCGTCAGACACGGCCAAAACCTCCATGCTTTGTAATTTGCGGGATCTCAATTTCCCCACTCATATTTTATAGCATCCGGCCCGGACTGTCAACCGCTTCGCGCAAAGGACATCTACAGCCGTGCAAACGCCTTCGAAACCTGCCGAAAATTCAAAAAAAGGTTGACCTTGGAGGCCAAATAAATTAAAATAGAAATGAGGTATACAGGCGGTTTACGGAATCGCAATGCTTCCGCCCTTGCCGCCGGACAACGGATTACTGTAAAGGAGGCGGATTCCTTGTCAAAAGAGTACGTGGACATGTCGAAGCCTGTCATAGAGATGCGCAATATCGTCAAGAAGTTTGGCAGCTTTGTGGCAAACGACGGCATCAACCTTACCGTCCACAAGGGTGAAATCCATGCGATACTTGGCGAAAACGGCGCCGGTAAATCCACGCTGATGAACCAGCTGTACGGCCTGCTCAAGCCCACCTCTGGCGAGATACTGGTCAACGGCAAGCCCATCGTCATGAATACGCCCCGCGACGCGATCAGCGCCGGGATCGGCATGGTGCACCAGCACTTCATGCTGGTACAGCCCTTCACCGTGACGGAGAATATCGTGCTGGGCACCGAGCCGGTCAAGGGCGTTTCGCTGGATATGGCCACCGCCCGCAAAAACGTGGTGGACATTTCCGAGCGCTATGGCCTTTCCATCGATCCCGACGCGAAGATCGAGGATATTTCCGTGGGTATGCAGCAGCGCGTCGAAATCCTCAAGGCGCTGTATCGGGGCGCGGACATACTGATTCTTGACGAGCCCACCTCCTCCCTCACGCCCCAGGAGATCGTCGAGCTGATCGGCATCATGCACAAGCTGACGGCGGACGGCAAGAGCATCATCCTCATTACCCACAAGCTGAAGGAGATCAAGGAATCCGCCGACTTCTGTACCATCATCCGAATGGGCAAGTACATCCAGACCGTGGATGTGGACAGCGTGGATGAAAACGAGCTGGCCAGTCTGATGGTGGGCCGCAAGGTCACCTTCAACGTCGACAAGCCCGAGCAGGCTCCCGGCAAGGTCATTCTCGAGGTCAAGGACCTGCACGGCGTGGATTACCGCGGCGTAGAGATCCTCAAGGGCCTGAACCTTGAGGTTCACGCCGGAGAAATCGTGGGCATTGCCGGAATCGACGGCAACGGCCAAACGGAGCTGGTGGAGATACTGACCGGTCTGCGCAAGGGAACCCACGGAGAAGCGAAGATCAACGGCGTCAGCATTTTGAACAAGCCCCCCCACTTCGGCTTTGACCACGGCGTTTCCAGCATCCCGGCGGACCGCCAGAAGCACGGCCTGGTGCTGGAGTTCCCCATCGAGGACAACCTGATCCTCCAGAATTTTGCCAAGCAGCCCTTCTCCAAGAGCGGCTTCCTCAAGCGTTCGCCCATCAACTCGCACGCCTCAAGGTCCATTGAGAATTACGATATCCGTCCACGCCAGAGCGAAAAGCGCCCGGCGGGGACGCTCTCCGGCGGCAACCAGCAGAAGGTCATCATCGCCCGCGAGGTCCAGAACGACAAGGATTTGCTGATCGCCGTCAATCCGACCCGAGGGCTTGACGTCGGCGCAATCGAGTATGTCCATAAATACATCGTCGAGCAGCGCAACAAGGGCAAGGCTGTGCTGTTGGTATCGTTTGAGCTGGATGAGATCATGAGTCTGTCCGACGTGATCGACGTCATTTTCGACGGCAGGATCGTCAGCTCCATTCCTGGCAATCAGGCCACCGAAAACCAACTGGGACTTCTGATGGCGGGAGGAAAGAACGCATGAAAAAGAAGAGCTTTCTGGATTTCGTATCGGAAAACCGCTTTATCCACATCATCCTGTCCATCATTCTCGGTCTGGTGGTCGGCGCGCTGTTCCTGGTTATCATGGGACTGCGCGTGGATGCGGTCTATGGCAAGCTGATTGAGAGCGTCTCCAGCATAAAGGGCCTCTCCAACGTCATCGTTTATGCCATCCCCTACATCGTCGCGGGTCTTTCCGTGGCCTTCTCGTTCAGAACCGGCGTATTCAACATCGGCGCAGAAGGTCAGTTTGTGATGGGCACAATGGGCGCCGCGGTGGTCGGCATACTGCTGCCGGACCTGCCCAGCGTGATCCTGGTGCCCCTGTGCTTCCTGGCGGCCATGGTCGTCGGAGCCGCGTGGGGCATCATCGTGGGCATCCTCAAGACCAAGCGAGGCATCAACGAGGTGCTGAGCATGATCATGTTCAACTGGATCGCCTTTTACCTTTCGAACTTCATCGCGGGGCTGCCCGCCATCAAGAACGAGGGCAATGCCGAAGCGACCAAGAACATTGCCGACAACGCCATCATCCGCTTCCCCAAGGAAATGACCCAGGCGCTGGGCGTGGACAAGACCTTCAACTGGGGCTTCATACTGGCGCTGGCGCTGGCCATCATCGTGTGGCTGATCATCGAAAAGACGACCCTGGGCTATGAACTCAAGGCCGTGGGCTACAACAAATACGCCGCGGAGTACGGCGGCATCAATGTCGACCGCTCCATCCTCACGGCGCTGGCTATTTCCGGCGCGCTGGCCGGCCTGGCCGGGGCGCTGCACCTGATGGGACGTTCCACCCGAATTCCCATCTTCCCGGCCCAGGAGGGCTTCGGCTTTGCCGGTATCGTCGTGGCGCTGATCGGATGCTCCAATCCCTTCGGAGTCTACATCGCCGGCCTTTTCTACGGCGCGCTGATGTACGGCGGCACGAGACTGACGCTGGTGGGCGCATCTTCCCAGCTGATCAACGTCATCGTGGGCACCGTGGTGTTCTTCATCGCCATTTCGGTGATCTTCAGCAATCTGAAGTATCTCAGGCGCAAGCCGCAGTCCGCCGACAAAACGACCGACGCGACCGGAAAGAAAGGGTGAGTGAGCTATGACAGGAATCATCAACAGTCTGGGAATTCTACTCTATGCCACGCTGGTCTATACACCGCCCCTTCTCTATGCAGCGTTGGGCTCCTGCTTTTCTGAGGTCTCAGGCGTGGTCAACATCGGCATCGAAGGCATGATGACGGTGGGCGCCTTCACCGGCGCGACCGTGGCCTTCTTCACCGGCAATCCCTGGATCGGCTTTTTGTGCGCGGGTCTGGCGGGTATGCTGTTCGGGCTTTTGCACGCCATCGCCACCGTGAAACTGGGTGCGGATCAGACCATCGCCGGCACAGCCATCAACATGCTGGGCCCCGGCGTCGCCATCATGATCGCCATGGTGCTGTTCAACTCTACCGACACCGAACCGCTGCTGAACGCCAAGCTTCCCCGGCTTTTCACCACGGTTTTTGACAAGAACACGGTGCTGGGCCGCTTCCTCGACAATGTGTTTGCCCAATACGCCTCAACGTATCTGGTGTTCTTTGTCGTCATACTGGTTTGGTTCATATTCTACAAAACCCGCTTCGGCCTGCGCCTGCGCGCCTGCGGCGAGCATCCCAAGGCCTGCGAGACACTGGGCATCAACGTCATTCGGACCCGCTTTATCTGCGTCTGCATCTCTGGCTTGCTCGCCGGATTGGGCGGCGCGTGCGTGACGATGGCCATATCCAACCAGTTCCGCCCGATCTCCATCGTCGGCCAGGGCTTCATCGCCATCGCCGCGGTCATATTCGGCAAATTCAAGCCCCAGGGCGCGTTGCTGGGCTGCCTTCTGTTCGGCTTCTGCTCCGGCCTGAAGGTCGTTCTCGGCGACTCCTCCGGCGTAAACATGCAGCTTTTGTCCATGATCCCCTATGTGGTGACGGTCATCGTGCTGATTCTCTTCGTCGGCAAATCCCATGTTCCCTCGGCAAACGGCAAGCCCTATGTCAAGGCAAAGTAAAACCAGCCGATTTTCGGAAGGCGGACGGTTCCGCCTTCCATTTTTTTGAATATTTATATGCAAAACGCAAAAAGGTACTTTATTTTCGGCCATTCATGTGCTATAATAGCAATGCATTTGGGTAAGCAATCCGATACAAACGAGGGAGGAATTATTCATGGGAAAGCTGATCAGTGAGTTCAAAGAGTTCGCAATGAAGGGCAATGTCGTCGATATGGCCATCGGCGTTGTCATCGGCGGCGCGTTCGGCGCGATCGTCACCAGCGTCGTGGAAGACCTCATTACCCCGCTCATCGGCTCGATCTTCGGACAGCCTGATTTCTCCGGCATCACGCTGGGCCCCATCCAGCTGGGCAATTTCATCAACGCCGTCGTCAATTTCCTGATCATCGCCGTGTGCCTGTTCGCCGTTGTGAAGGCCATCAACAAGCTGAAGAAGCCCGCCCCCGCCCCCAAGGCCGCGCGCGTGTGCCCCTTCTGCAAGAGCGAAATCGCGGACGACGCGACCCGTTGCCCGCACTGCACCTCTGAACTCAAGCTCGCCAAGTAATCCGGGCCGGTTCAGCAAATTGACCAATGTATATCGGCGTCGATCTCGCATTGACGCCGATATTGTGTATATGGACGGGTAAGACGATGCGACTATCACCGCAGGACAGGCTGAACGTCAAAAAAGCCGCCAGATTCGCCATTGCCGTCAACGCGCTGCAAATCGCGGCGATGCTGGCGGTGCTGCTCTATGCCCTTTTTCGGTCGAATACCGAAGGGCGTTTTGTGGAAATCGGCGCCATCGCGGGAGCGCTGCTGATCGTCTCCTGGGGCGCGATACTGGACATACGCGAGGCGCTGAACGCCGACAGGATCGCCGAACAGTCGCAGATGCTGGAGGACGCCTACCGCCAGCTGGAGGACCTGAACGGCACTCTGCGCCGCCAGCGGCACGATTTCATGAACCACCTGCAGGTAGTGTTCTCCCTGCTTGAGCTGAACGACCCCGATGAAGCCATGAAATACGTGGAGAGCGTATACGGCGATATCAAAAAGACCGGCAGTGTCTTAAAGACCGCCGTTCCCGCGGTCAACGCCCTGATTGCCGCCAAGCGCCAGGATTGCGAGGAGCGCGGCATAGCGCTGGATCTGCGCATCGGCTCCGGCTGGCAGGCGCTGCCCCTGCCGGCCTGGGAGATGTGCCGCGTGCTGGGCAACCTGATCGACAACGCCCGCGACGCACTGCTGGAGGACACCGAAAACGGCGACAAGCGCATCCTGCTGGTCATCGACGAGACCCCGGGGGCCTTCACCTTCCGCGTGGAAAACAACGGCCCCGCCATTCCCGCGCACCAGCGGCAGAGCATCTTCCAAATGGGCTTCACCACCAAGAGCGACGGGCACGGCTCCGGGCTGGCGATTGTGCGCCAGATCATGAAATCCTGCGGCGGAAGCATCGACGTGGAATCCTCGCCCGAAAGCACAGCCTTCTTCGGCAGCGTGCCCAAGCGCGCCGAGGCCACAACCCCGGAAGCCGAAAACGAACCGTAGTCCGTTTTTGCGACAGCAATACAGACTACGGTTCGTTTTATGAATTATCCCTGAATGACTATTCATTCTCCCGCGCGAAGACGCGCAGTGCCTCCATCACCCGGCTGGCGTCGTCCATGGCGTTGATCTTCTCCCTGAACCGGGACGCGCCCTTCATGCCGTGGACGTACCACGCGATGTGCTTGCGCATTTCCAGCACGGCCAGCTTTTCACCATACAGCGCCCTCTCCAGCTCATAGTGGCGCAGCGCCATTTCCACGCGCTCACCGTTGGTCGGTTCCAGCGCGGACTCTCCTTTGATGGCGGCGACAATGTCCCGAAAGACCCAGGGATTTCCCTGGGCGGCCCTGCCCACGATCACGCCGTCGCAGCCCGTTTCCGCCAGCATACGCACGGCGTCCGCGCCGCAGCGCACATCGCCGTTTCCGAACACCGGTATGGATACCGCTCTCGCCACATCCCCTATGACGCGCCAGTCCGCCTGGCCGGAATACTGTTGGGCGCGCGTGCGGGCATGGACGGCCACGGCCGAGGCTCCGTTTTCCTCGCAGACGCGGGCGACCTCGACGGCATTGATGTGCGCCTCGTCCCAGCCGGAACGAATCTTCGCGGTCACGGGCAGGTCGGTTGCGTCCACCAGGGCGCGCACCACCTCACCGATCTTTTTCGGTTCAAGCATCATGGCGCTGCCCTCGCCGTTGCCAGTGATCTTCGGGGCAGGACAGCCAAAGTTCAGGTCGAAAAATTGAAAGCCGCGACCCTCAAGCTGTCGCGCCGCCTCCGCGATACAGGCTGGATCGCTGCCGAAGAGCTGCAAGCCCACGACGCCCTCCCCGGGGAGGCGCTTCAAAAGATCGTTGGCATTTCGGTTTTTGCCGCCGGAAAACACCCAGCCCTTGGCCGACAGCATTTCGCTGACCGCCCATGCCGCGCCCTGTTCATGGCATAACAGCCGCATGGCCGCGTCCGTGACGCCCGCCATCGGCGCAAGTCCTGCGCCGCCCGCGGACAATAAATCGGTGATCTGAAATGGCATTTTCTCCCTGTCCCCTGTTTTCTGTCTTGCGTCCAGTATACCTTTTCCGCCTCCGGTTGTCAAACCGAAGTGTTGTTCACACAAATCCGGCAAATGGCTTGCAATTCATACATACAATCGTGTATAATATGATAGAAAAGTTTTGTACCGGCGCGCCGGATGAATCCGCGTCCCGCCGCATAAGGTGATGGCGAAGCCTATTGCCGAAGCGGAGGGATTGAAATGAGATTGTTTGACCGTTCCCGTCGCGCCCGCGGGGGACGCTTTCCCAAACCCGAAAGACATTCCCCGCGCGTCGCCCCGGCGCTGGAGTGGGCCGAGGACGTCTCCGGCAGGTGCGCCCGGACCACCGCCATCGGCAACAAGCGGCTGCTCGTGGAGAACCACCGGGGGATACTGGCCTTTTCGGACGACCTCGTCCGGCTGGCCACCGCCGGCGGCGACCTTTGCGTGACCGGCCGCCATCTGACGCTGCAGGACGTGCGCCAGGGGGCGCTGATCATCCACGGCAGCATACGTCGGCTGGAGCTGCCCTGCGCGGGGGGTGACGGGCCGGATGAGGGGTGACGTCGTCGTCCGGGCGCAATGCCTGATGCCTGAGCGCCTGATCGGGCGCGCCCTTGAGCTGGGGGCACGCTTCGCGCACATCAGACGCCCCGATCCCCGCACGCTCATCGTCAGCTGCGACGCGGCCAGCGCGGACACGCTGCTTGCCATCTGTCAGCGCTTTTCCATCCCCGCCATGGTTCTCTCCCGCCGGGGCATGAGCGCCGCGATCCAGCGCGCGCGGCGGCGCGCGACGCTGCCCATCGGAATCGCGGTGTTCGCGGCGCTGTGCTGGTTCTTCCTGGGCCATATCTGGATCGTGGACATCGCCTTTACCGGGCAGAGCGCCGCGCTGGGCGATCGGGAGGCGTTCCGGCGCGACCTTGCGGAGGCGCATCTCAGCCCCGGCATATCGCGCGGCGTGGACACGGGCCTCATCGCCCAATCCCTCGCAGCCCGTCAGAGCGCGTACAGCTATGTCGGAGCCCATTTGCAGGGCGTCCGGCTGCTCATCGAAGCCGTTCCGGAGGTTCCCGCGCCGCCTCTGTACGACGTGGAGGCCGCCAGGGACCTGGTTTCGGACCGCGACGGCATCGTGGTATCGGCCAACGTACGCTCCGGCGCGCTTTGCGTGAAGCCCGGCGACGCTGTAAGGCGCGGCCAGCTGCTGATCCGGGGCGAGGAGAAGGCCGCCGCGGACGAGACGCGGCCCATCGCGGCGCTGGGCGAGGTCGTCGTCCGCGCGTGGTACGAGGGCAGCGCCAGCCTGCCGACCCACGCCACGCGCGTGGAATACACCGGCCGCGCCGCCGTCTCCAGTGCGCTGTGCCTGTTTTCGTGGCGCTGGCCCATCCTCGTGGCCGAGGGCTTTGACGATATGACCGCGGCGACGGAATACCTGCCCGTGGGCGGACTCTATCTGCCGCTGGCCATTCAGAGGACGACCCTTCGGGAGGTGCGGCGACGGCAGGAGGCGCTCAACGCCAATCTGCTTCGCGCGCAGCTTGCCCGGCTGGCCCTCGCGGACGCGGCGCTGGCCCTTGCCCGCGAAGGGCCAAGGGACTATGAAATTGTCCGCAGCTGGACAGACTATGATTCCGACGGCGACGCGATGCGCGCCCACGCCGTCTATGAAATACACGCCAACGCCGCCGTGAGCCGGAGTGCGCTGGCGGAGGACGAAAAAGGCACCTACGGTTGAGATTACAGGGAGGCTGTGAGTTTGGACAACAGAGAGCAGGCCTATACGGAGCATATGAACGTGGATTCTCCCGAGCAGTTTATCGGCATGTTCGGCATACGCGAGGAAAACATTCCCCTGTTCCGCGAGGAGCTGGGCGTGGAAATCTACGCCCACGGCGGCGAAATCACGCTGAGCGGCGAGCCGGAAAAGGTTTCGCTGGCGCGGCTGACGCTGGAAAAGCTGAATGAAATCGTGCTGCGCGGGGAGAGCGTGGACCGCACGCGCATACGCTATGCCATCGAGCTGGCCGCCGAGGGCAAGGCGGACCGCATCGGAGAAATCATGCGGGATGTCATTGCCATCACCTACCGCGGCCGCCAGGTCAAGTGCAAGACGCTGGGCCAGAAGCAATACGTGGACGCCATCAAGGAAAACACAGCCACCTTCGCGGTGGGCCCCGCCGGAACCGGCAAGACCTATCTGGCCATCGCCATGGCCGTAGTGGCGCTGAAAAACAAGGAAATCGAGCGCATCATCCTCACGCGGCCCGCCGTGGAGGCCGGCGAAAAGCTGGGCTTTTTGCCCGGCGACCTGGCGCAAAAGGTGGACCCCTATCTGCGGCCCCTTTACGACGCGCTCCATGAAATGCTGGGGGTGGACGCCTACCAGCGGCTGCTGGAGCGCGGCGCAGTGGAGGTGGCGCCCCTGGCCTACATGCGCGGGCGCACACTCAACGACGCGTTCATCATCCTGGACGAGGCCCAGAACACCACCTCGGAGCAAATGAAGATGTTCCTGACCCGCATGGGCATGGGATCGAAAATGGTCATCACCGGCGATATCACCCAGATCGACCTGCCCAGCGGCAAGCGCTCCGGGCTTGTGGAGGCGCTGGAGGTTCTGAAGGACGTAAAGGATATCGGCATCGTGCAGCTGTCACACAGGGATGTGGTGCGCCATGAACTGGTGCAGGCCATCGTGCGCGCCTACGAAAAGCACGCCCAAAGGACTGAGCGGAACGAGCGCCCCAGGCGCGTCTTTCGCCCGTAAAAGGAGAGCGCAATGAGCAAAAAAACGCGCAAGGCAGGCGCGGCGCGGCTTGCCCCGGTGCTGCAAAACACGCTGGTCATCGCCGCGACCTACCTGCTGCTGGCGGCAATGCTGCTGATCGGCATTACGCCGGAGCAGCACGACATTCAGATCGGCGCGCCCGCGAGCATGGATATCCTTGCGACCAAGGATGTCAACGACGTCGTCACCACCGAGGAGCATCGGGAGGCCGCCGCCGCAATGGTGGAGCCCAGCTACAGGAGCATCGATTTTTCGGTAGTGGGCACCGTCTCCGCCAACATGGACGCCGCGTTCAACCAGCTTTTCGACCTGAGAAGCGAAGAAGCCACGGACCTGGTCAGCGTCACCGACGATCAGCTGGCCACGCTGAACCAATCGCTGCCGGTGGAGCTTTCCCTGGAGGAATACGTTGCCCTGATGCGCAGCGACGAGGACAACGTCCGACACCTGTTCAACGACGCCATTCTCAATATGCGCGACGTGCTGAACTCCACGCTGCCGGAGGGACAGGAGATCGCGGCGGTAAACCGGCTCTCCCGCTCTCTGGCGGCCACCGGCTATTCCCAGCCGCTGGTATCGCTGGCGACCAAGGTAATCGCGGCAAACATACAGCCCAATATGCTTATCGACGAGGAGATCACCGAGGCCAACCGCCAGAAGGCCCGGGACGCCGTGGAGATGGAGACCTGCGTGAAGGGCGAGGTCATTGTGCGCAGGGGCGAAATCGTGACCCAGGCACAGTACACCATGCTTTCCTCCCTCGGTCTTTTGAAGGAGGATTCCATGGACGTGCCGCTGCTGGCCGGCATTGCGCTGCTGGTGCTGCTGGTCATGGCCGCCGTGGGCGTCTACCTGCGCCGCTATTTGCCGGACAGGCTGACGACAAAGAACGTCATGCTGCTGTGCCTGATCGCCGTGGTGGTCGTAGGGCTCTGCCTGGCCATCAGCCGCTGGAACGCCTACGCGATGCCCGTTTCCCTGGGAGTCATGCTGGTGGCCCTGCTGTTTGAGCATCGCTCCGCCCTGTTTATCAATATCGCCATGGGCATACTGGCCTCTCTGCTGCTGGACGCCAGCAGCGGCCTGTTTGCCGTGTCGATGTTCTCCATCGTGCTGATGAGCCTGCTCTCCGGCCCCATCGTGCTGGCGGTCTACAGCCACAGGATGCAGCGCATCAGCTCTCTGTTGGCGGGTATGCTGGTGGGCCTGTCCAACTTTCTGTGTACCCTCGCGGTGGGCCTCATCAACAGCGCAGAGCTGCGCGGCGTCATGACCAACGCCCTCTGGGCCATGACCGGCGGCATCGTCAGCGCCATCCTCTGCATCGGCCTGCAGCCCGTGCTGGAAGCCCTGTTCAACATCGCCACCAACAGCAAGCTGATCGAGCTTTCCAACCCGAACCAGCCCCTGCTGCGCCGGCTGCTGCTGGAGGCGCCGGGCACCTATCACCACTCCATCATCGTCGCCAATCTTGCAGAGGCCGCCGCCAGCGCCGTGGGCGCGAACGCGCTGCTGGCCCGCGTGGGCGCGTATTACCACGATATCGGCAAGCTGAAGCGGCCCGTCTATTTCAAGGAGAACCAGATGGGCGACAACCCCCACGATCGCACGGACCCCCGGGTATCCGCCGCCATACTCACCGCCCATCCCCGGGACGGCGTGGCCATGGCCCAGAAGGCCCGAATCCCCGCCCCTGTGCTGGACATCATTCGCCAGCACCACGGCGACGGCATCACCATCTACTTCTTCGACAAGGCCACGAAGCTCTACGGCGCCGAAAACGTGGATGTCAACGCCTTCCGATATGAGGGTCCCCGGCCCCGCACCAAGGAGGCTGCGGCCGTGATGCTGGCGGACACCATAGAGGCCGCCGCCCGCGCCATCCCTGATCCCACGCCGGAAAAGATTGACGCGCTGATCCACAAGCTGGTGCGCGACAAGCTGAACGACGGCCAGCTGGACGAATCGGACCTGACCTTCAGCGATCTTGAAAAAATCTGCGGCGCGTTTTCCACGGTACTTACAGGTGTGTTCCATGAGCGCATCGAATACCCCGATGTGAGCATCCCGCCGCGCATGGAGCAGGCCGCATCCGCCCCCGCGGCGGAGCCGACTGACAGCGCGGGCCCGCAGGCGGAGGCCGGCGCGGGCACATCGTCGGTCAAGGAGGCCAAAGATGACGATTGAGCTGCAATGGGACATTCCCGCTGACGGGGATCTGAAGGGCCTCGACGCGCTGCTGGGCGAGGTGGCCCGGGCGTGCTTCAGGGTGGAGGGCATCCGCGGCGCGGGCTTTGCCGTGCGCATGGTGGATGACGAAGGCATCCGGGCGCTGAACCGCCAGATGCGCGGCATCGACAGCGTGACGGACGTGCTTTCCTTCCCCACTGTCAGCTATCCCGCGGGCAGGACGGCCCGGAGCTGTCCCAAGCGCCTGCGCCGGGAATTTGACCCCGCTCTGGGGTGCGTCAATCTCGGGGATTGCGTCATCAACCTGTGCCGCGCCCGCAGCCAGGCCGCGGAATACGGCCACAGTCTCACGCGGGAGCTGTGCTATCTGACGGCGCACTCCGCCTTCCACCTGATGGGCTATGATCACATGAACGAGGAGGAAAAGGCCATCATGCGCGAAATGGAAGAACGCGCCCTCGGCGCCGTGGGCATCACGCGCGACAGCGGCGATATGACCTATGAGCATCTGTTTGAGCTGGCCTGCGAGGCCATGCAGAACAGCTACAGCCCCTATTCCCACTTCAAGGTGGGCGCCTGCATACTGGCCGCCGACGGGCGGACCTTCAAGGGCTGCAACTTTGAAAACGCCTCCTACGGCGCCACCATTTGCGCCGAGCGCTGCGCCGCGGGAAACGCCATCGCCGCGGGGGCGCGGCACTTTGCGGCCATCGCCGTGGTGGGCTCCACCGCGGTGGCATGGCCCTGCGGCATCTGCCGCCAGGTGCTTCGGGAGTTTTCTGACCTGAGCCTGCCCGTGATCGTGGGCGCATACGGCAAAGGCTATTTCGTAAAGACGCTGGGCGAGCTGTTGCCGGAATCCCTGAGCCCGGAGGATCTGGGCGTCACCGTATAAAAACACACCATTTTACGGAGGAAATATGTCTGATACCAAGAAATTCCGTTCCGGCTTTGTGGCCATCCTCGGTCGGCCGAACGTGGGAAAATCCAGCCTGATGAACCGCTTTGTGGGCGAAAAGGTGGCCATCATATCCAACCATCCCCAGACCACGCGCAGCAAGCTGCTGGGCGTCGCCACCGGGGAGGACTGGCAGATCGTGTTCGTGGATACCCCTGGTCTGCACAAGCCGCGCACCAAGCTGGGCGAATACATGATGAAGAGCGCCAACGATGCCCGCGAGGGCGTGGACGCCGTGCTTTGCGTGGTAGACGGCCAGCACATCGGCGCGGGCGACATGGCCATCATACAGGACATCGCCCAGATGCGCTGCCCTAAATTTCTGGCCGTGAACAAAATCGATATCGTGCCGGAGGAAAAGCTGTTCCCCCAGCTGGCCCAGCTGCACGAAATCGGCTATGACCAAATCGTCTCCACCTCCGCCCGGTCGGGCGAAAACGTGGAGCTGCTGCTCAAGCTGCTGATCGATGCCATGCCCGAGGGTCCGAAGTACTTCCCCGACGACATGATCACCGACCAGCCGGAGCGCGTGATGTGCGCGGAGATCATCCGGGAAAAGGCGCTGCGCAACCTGCGGGACGAGGTGCCCCACGGCATCGGCGTGGAGATGCTCCAGATCAAAAAGGTGTCCGATACCCTCACGGAGATCCACGCGAACGTGTACTGTGAGCGCGCGTCGCACAAGTCCATCATCATCGGCAAGCAGGGCGCGATGCTGCGCACCATCGGAAGCGAGGCCCGGGAGGATATCGAGCGGCTGCTGGGCACAAAGGTGATGCTCAAGCTGTGGGTCAAGGTGCGTGAGGACTGGCGCAACCGCACCGGGGACCTTCGGACGCTGGGCTACGAGGACTGACGATGGCCTCCATCACCATTCCCGCCATCGTGATCCGGCGCTCCGACTATGGCGATTATGACCGCATGGTCACACTGTTTTCGCCGGATATGGGCCGCGTGGACGCCATCGCCCGGGGCTGTCGCAGGCCGAAGTCCCCCCTGGTCAACGCCGTGGAGCCCTTCACCAGCGGTGAGTTCCAGCTGTTTTCCCTGCGGGACCGCTTCACCCTGGAGCAGTGCCAGGTTTCCGACAGCTACTATGAGCTGCGCGCCGACTACGACCGGCTGTGTCACGGGGTTTACTGGCTGCGGCTGTTGGACACGTCGATCCTGCCGGACACTCCCATGCCGGAGCTGTTCATCGTCACGCTGCGGGCGCTGGCCCATCTGAACTACGGGGAGCTGCCGCCGGAACTGGTGACGCTGGCCTTTGAATCCCATCTGATGCGCCTGTCCGGGCTGTCCCCCCGCATGGACGCCTGCGCCATCTGTCAAAGGCCCATCGACGGCGACGCCCGCTTCGATTCCCAGCTGGGCGGCGCGGTGTGCCTGAACTGCCTGTCCGAAGCGCCGCACATTTCCAACGGCGCGCGGCGCATATTGATGAAGCTGCCCCGCACGCAGTTCGACAAATTCCAGCTGCTGTCGCAGCGGCCCGAATGGCCCGAGGCCGCGCGGCTGTTGCGCAGCCACGTCAATTTGCGGCTGCATATGGATAAATTCGCGCCTCCGCTCTATGAAGAAACCGATGGTCGATAAGCGAAATTAGGGTGTACAAAGTCGTTTTTTTCGTTTATAATGGATATGTACCCAAAGGACATTTACAACGATTTTATTAAGGAGGATTCATCCATGAAGAAGTTTGTCTGTTCCGTTTGTGGTTACGTGTACGAGGGCGAAGCCGCGCCTGAGTTCTGCCCTGTCTGCAAGGCACCCGCCAGCAAGTTCATCGAACAGTCCGAGGAAATGACCTGGGCCGCCGAGCATGTCGTCGGCGTCGCGCAAGGCGCGCCCGAAGA
>JAFUCP010000129.1 GCA_017459565.1 Clostridia bacterium
TCAGCGCCATGGTGTCAAGCCGCCTGGAGGCCAAGACCTCTCTGGGCGTGCAGGCCTCCATGATGATGCGCCTCATGTCCCTGCCGGCCAGCTTCTTCCGGCAGTACAGCCCGGGCGAGTTGAAAAGCCGCTCCATGTCGGTCAACCAGCTCTGCTCCATGCTGATGAGCATGGTCATGACCACGGGACTGACGAGCCTTACCTCCCTTTTGTACGTCACGCAGATCTTCCGCTTCGCGCCGAAGCTGGTCATTCCCTCTCTGCTGATCGTGCTGGTGACGGTGGGCTTCTCCGTGGTCACGACCTTTGTGCAGATCGGCATCAACCGAAAGAGAATGGAGCAAGCGGCCAGGGAATCCGGCATGAGCTACTCCCTGATCTCCGGCATTCAGAAGATCAAGCTCTCCGGCGCGGAAAAGCGGAGCTTCGCCAAGTGGCTGAATCTCTACGCCGAGGGGGCGGAGCTGACCTATAACACGCCGATGTTTCTCCGTGCCAATGCTGCCATCAGCACGGGGATCTCACTCATTTCCACGATCATTCTTTACTATCTTGCGGTGAAAAGCGGCCTGAACCCGTCCACGTATTTTGCCTTTACGGCGGCCTACGGTTCGCTGATGGGCGCCTTTTCCACCCTGGCCGGTACGGCCATGAACGCCGCCCAGATCCAGCCGATCCTGGAGATGGCGGAGCCCTTCCTGAAAACCGTACCGGAGACGCAGGAGAAGAAGGAGATCGTCACAAGCATCAATGGCGGCCTGGAGCTGAGCCACGTCTCCTTCCGCTATGATGACGATTCTCCGTATATCCTCAATGACCTCTCCTTAAAGATCAAGCCCGGCGAATACGTGGCCATCGTGGGCCGGACGGGCTGCGGCAAGTCCACGCTCATGCGCTTGCTGCTGGGCTTCGAGAAGCCGGAAAAGGGTGCGATCTACTACGACGGCAAGGACATCGAGAGCCTGGATCTGGGCTCCCTGCGCCGGAGGATCGGCACGGTCATGCAGCAGAGCGGCCTCTTCCAGGGGGATATTTACTCCAACATCGTCCTCACAGCGCCCAGTCTCTCTATAGATGAGGCCTGGGACGCGGCGGAAAAGGCGGGCATTGCCGACGATATCCGCGCCATGCCCATGGGGATGTACACCATGGTCTCCGAGGGGGGAGGCGGCATCTCCGGCGGCCAGAAGCAGCGGCTGATGATCGCCCGCGCCATCGCGCCGAAGCCGAAGCTGCTGTTCTTTGACGAGGCGACGAGCGCGTTGGATAACAAAACGCAAAAGCAGGTCTCCGAGGCGCTGGACGCCATGGGCTGCACCCGCGTGGTCATTGCCCACCGGCTCTCCACCATCCGGCACTGTGATCGGATCCTGGTGCTGGACGGCGGCACGATCGTGGAGGACGGCAGCTTTGACGAGCTGATCGAAAAGGGTGGCTTCTTTGCCGACCTGGTGGCGCGCCAGCGCGTGGACACGGAGGCCTGATATGCCGGAGCTGTTGAAGCCGGACTTCGAGACAGTGTTTGAAGTCTATTACGACCGCGTATACAAATACGCCTACACCATCCTGCTGAACCGGGAAAACGCCGAGGACGTGGCGGAGGAGACCTTTCTTGCCGCCTTCGCCGCCTATCCCGGCTATGACCCGGCGCGCTCGTCTCTGGCCACCTGGCTGACGCGCATCGCCCACAACAAGGCGGTGAATCTTGTGCGCTCTGCCCCGTACCGCAGAGAGACGGCGCTGTTGGAGAACGACCCGGATCATGACAACACCGCACAGGATGAGACCCGGTACACGGTGCTGTGGCTGTATGCACAACTGACGCGGGAGGAGAGGGAATTCCTCGATCTGCGCTATGTCATGGGGCTTACAGATAAGGAGGTTGGCGCGCTGTACGGCCTGGAGTCCAAAGCGGTCAACAAACGCTACCAGCGCCTTTTGAAGCGCTGTCGGGCGATTTTGGACGGCGGGGGAAAAAAGCTGAAAAAAGTTTAAATCCCCTGTCTCCAACCGGCGGTCTGCCTTGTATATAGGATAGAGTGGTCATGAGACCGATCTAAATATTTTGAAAAGGAAAATAAAACCATGAGTGAAGAAATCAAGAAGGAAGCACAGGACGCGGAGATAAACCCGGAAGATATGCAAAAGGTCAGCGGTGGCTACGTCATTCACGACGATGATCCTATGCCCTTCTCAATCTTCTGCGATAAATGTGGCGCAGAAATGGTCAAGAAAGGAAATGACTACATTTGCCCTAACGGCTGCAAATAATGCGAGCCGCAAGAGCAGGGACACCTTGTCCCTATTCCCCTGCGAACAATAAAGGATCGGAAAAATGACTATGAGAAAACCAACCGACCGGGATGTAGAAGCGCTGCTGCGCAGCGCCGCGTTTTCCAATCCCGTCCATAAAGATGCCCTGCGGCAACGTCTTTTCGGCGACGAGGCTGAGCTGGAGCCGGACGATCTCGCCCTGGTGGCGGGAGGCCTGACCGACCCCATCCTTCCTCCGGAGGATCGGTCGGATGCAGGACAAAAAGGAGCGAAGTGATGGAGTACACCTGGTTCCGCGCGTTTGCGGGCAGCCGGGAAGCGGCCCTCATGGGCGGGAGCGCCGAGAGGCTGCTGGATGCCTGCGGAAGGCTGTCGCTGGCCGGTGCAAAATCCGTTTCCGGCTTTGTGGAGGCGCCGCTCTTGGGCGCACCGGAGTACGACGCTCTGGTTATTCACAACCCGAAATACCTGCATCCCGGCTGCCGGGTCGCGGATCCCACTCAGATGCAGGCGCAGGCGGTCCTGGACTGGGCGGCCCGGAGAAGACCATATCCGCCCTACATTCACTTTGAACTGGACGCCGCCGGTTCAGGGACACTCTCCGGCATCCACTGCAAGCTCGAAGGGGATCTGGAGCTGGCGGAGGATTTCTTCCGCGCTGTGGGCGAGCCGGAGCGCGCGGAGGCCTTTCTCCGCCATGCCCAGCGGCTGCCGGAGGGCTGGTATGCCCGCTATACCGGAGTTTTCCCCGGCAGGGACACGAACAATACCCGCATGGAGGTGGAGCCGTTTACCCCCGAGGCAAGGCGCGCTTTGAGCGATCCGGCCTATGTTCGGCGCTGGCTGGACGAGATCGGCTTCACCGCTTACGATGACGCCATGCTCTCCGACCTTGCCCGGCTGGCGGCGGTGGACACGCCGATCTCCCTCCAGCTCGATTTCCTGCCGGATGGCAGCTTCCTGCCGATCCTGTCACTCCTGTCTATGTATGAGAACGTGCGGCCGGACGTCAGTCCGCTTTTCGCGGAGGACGGCGCGCTGCGGCGAACCTGTGAGCTGTACCGGGAAATGGGCGTAGGGGATGATCGCTGGCAGCTGCTTCAGGCCTGCTGCTTCACCGCCCGGCGGGGATTCCGAATGTCAGACGGCGGGATCGAATTGCGCTTCAACCACTGCTTCCCGTGTTGCACCAAGGCCAAGTGGCGGGAGGGCAAGCGAACGAGCGCGAAATTCTACCTGTTGCTGGACGCCTCCCGGGTGCCCTTCGATCCCGATAAGATCGGCTGAGTCAGCTGAAACATACAAGATGAATCAAAATTCAGGAGATAGAACGTGATCAAATACTACATTCTCTCGGAAGGCTACGCCTTGCGGGGCTGGAAGCTGCTCCCATACGCGCTGCAGTCGCTGCACTTTGCGCAGACGGAGTTTTTCAAAAAGCCGGAATTCAAGCTGCTCTCCAACTGCGACGGACACACGCCCATCGACTGGGACGCGCTGACCACGGAGCAGCAAAAACAGTACAATGAGTGGGAGCGGTTTGGCTACATTTTACCCTGCGACGGGCAGCAGAGTCTGCTCCCTGCGCAGGAATACCGCTTCTATCCCGCCCGCTTCAAGGAGTACGTCCAGTGGTCGATCACCGGGCGCTGCAACTACCGCTGCCGCCACTGCTTCATGTCCGCCCCGCACGCGGCTCAGGGCGAACCCACCTGGGATCAGCTCATGACCATGCTGGACGCCTTCGAGCGCTGCGGCGTGCGCAATCTGCAGATCACGGGCGGCGAGCCCATGGTGCGCAGGGACTTCTGGGATCTGGTGGACGCGATCCTCGAGCGGGGACTGACGATCACCACCATCTACTCCAACGGTCTGCTCGTCACAGATGTATTTCTGGACAGGCTGGAGGCGCGAAAAATCTATCCCAGCATCCAATTCAGCTTCGACGGCGTGGGGCACCATGACTGGATGCGAGGCATCCCCGGCGCGGAGAAGATCGTCCTGGACGCGCTCAAGCGCTGCCAGGCTCGGGGGTTCCCCACCTCGGTCTCCATGGTCATCTGCCGGGAGAGCGCGGGCTGCATCCGGGAGTCTGTGAAGCTCATGGCTTCCTTGGGGGTCCGGAGCATGAAGGTGGGCAACGCCTATCCCCTCGGGGAGTGGAGGAACGAGACGGAGCACTTTCTCAGCCGGGACGAGGTCTATCAGACCTACCTGGATTACATTCCCCATTTCTTCGCCGACGGCGCCCCGCTGAGCCTGATCCTGGAGGGCTTCTTCGATTACGACAAGCCTTCGGATTCCACGTCGTCCTGGTTTGAGAAGGATATCAAGGAAGAGTATTTCGGCAAGGTTTTGATGTGCGCCCATGTGCGCCGGGGCATCTATGTCAGCCCCAAGGGGAACGTCCTGCCCTGCATGTCCATGGTGGGCGGCCCCATCGAGGAACAGTTCCCCAACATGCTGGAAACGCCCCTGGAGGAGATCCTGGGCGGACAATCCACCTATATGACCATCACCTCGGCCCGGATCGGCGACTTCATGGAGCACAACCCGGACTGCGCCGCCTGTGAATACCGGACCGACTGCTGCGGCGGCTGCCGGGCTCTCGCCGTCCGGGACCACCCTACGGACTACCTGTCCGTGGATCTGGACACCTGCCGCTATTTCAAGGGCGGGTGGAAAGCCAAAAAAGATGCTCTGCTGCGCCAGCTCGGCCGGCTTTAAGCATAAAAAATCAATAACAGGAGGAAAAAACCATGGCAGAATTATCAAAGGAACTGTACAACAAGCTGCTGCTTGCGGACACCTGTAAGGAAGTGGAGGAGCTTCTGAAAGCGGGCGGCCGGGAGGACGTACCCGCGCAGGAGGTCTGGGAGCAGGTGCAGCAGCGCCGCGCCCAGGACGGCGTGGAGCTGAGCCTGGACGAGCTGGCGGACGTGGCCGGCGGATCCATGGCCCCGGATCGGGACTGGATGGAGAACGGTTGTGCCGCCACCGTGGAAGAAGGCAGCAACTGCTGGGGCACCGACGGCGGCTGCAACACATGCCATTTTAACTATACGAACATGCCGTATATGTACTGCGCCAAATGCGGCAGATACACCGCCAGGAATCTCTATACCTCCGATACGCCCATCTGGCATAGCGTGAACAAGTGCAGATACTGCGGCGAGTACAAGTGCGACGCCCATGGCAAGGTGATCGGATGAACCACCAGACGGGAGAATATCCGAGTCCTGAAAAGTGATGAGCAGCGTTTTAGAACGCCTGGCTGCGGATTACCCCCAGCTTTACCTGAATCCGGATACGGACAGCCAGGAGGCTTATCGCCGTGTCGTTCTGCGGGGCGAGGAGCCGGAGGCGAAGAGCCTGGCTCACTACCGGGGCGACCCCGCCGACCGGGAGGAGATCGCCGACACCCCCGCGGGGCAGGTGCGGGTGGTCACGCTGGGCAACCGACAGGATTTTGAGCTGGCGCTGCGCAGCCTGATGGCGGCCAAGGACGGGCCGGAGGCTGTAATCCCGGAAAGCCAGGGCGCAGCCATGCTGACCGTGTTCAACTGGCCGCGCATCCACGCCCATCTGGCGCTCTACCCGGAGGAGGAGCGGGCGGCGGAATTCAAACGCTTCACCGCCGTCCGGGAGAACTATGTCGATATGCTGGTGCTGCTCTCCCGGGGACCGTACAGCCATGTGGACGCCGCAACCATGGGGGAGACGGAGGAAGAATGGCTCGGCCATTCCGACGCCATCCGCCGCTTTCACGAACTGACCCACGTGATCTGCCGCAGGCAGTATCCCGGCGACGTCGCCCCCATCCGGGACGAGCTGGTGGCCGACGCGGTTGGCCTGTATGCCGCCTATGGGTGCTTTGACCCGGAGACGGAGAAGCTTTTTCTCGGCATCCGGGACGGGCGCTATGTCGGCGGACGGCTGGGAAACTACACGGACCGGCCGGAGGAACTGACCGGGGCGGTCTGCGCCGCCCTGGAGCGCATCCGGGCAACGGTTGAAAAGCAAGCGGGAACGGAGCCCTTCCGCCTCATTCCCGCGCTGATGAAGGACGCGGACATGGGAGAAACGAAGACACAGACAAGGAGGAATACACCATGAGCAAGGAAATGGATATGGAACTGGACTTCGACAAGCTTGAGCAGGTCAGCGGAGGCGGCCAGCTGCAAGACCTTATCAACAGGATCGTAAATTCCGGAAAAGCGCCCGAATACAAAAGGATCCTCAAGACCCAGGGAAAGGCTGCCGCTGCTGCCGCGTGCTGTGCGGACAACGGGGATCTGTGCGGTTATTGCGCAGCAGCTGTCACGATGCTCAAATAGGCCGGGAAGGCTGTTTTGACGAAAGAAGCAGGCCATGAACAGAATTAGCGAAAATCCGGTCACAGGGCGAAAGCTCGCGCTTGCCGAGAATGGCGATCTGTGCGTCAATAAGAACGAGCAGTGGCAGGCGCTTGGCTTTAACGAACACTTTGCCGGGGAGTTTGCGCCCTGTACCTTTCAGGATATCCTTTACGCTCGGGATGATTTTTATGCCGCCGGTACAACGGACGACGGACAGGCGGTGCTTTACTCCTCCCTGACGGGAGAGCTCTGGACACCCGTGAATCTGACAGAGCAGCACTATTGGGAGGAAAAGGGGCGGCTGCCGAAGGGCGGCGCCGTGAAGCTCTTTTTCGAGCCCTGCA
>JAFUCP010000130.1 GCA_017459565.1 Clostridia bacterium
CGCGGTGGCTCAGCTTCATCTTGGCGCAGCGGGGGCACTTCACGATGCCCGGCGCGGACAGCTTCCAATGAGCGCTGCGACGAGAATTCCTTCTTGCCTTGGAGACTTTTCCCTTGGGAGTGGCCATTGTTACACCTCCTCGTTGTTTAGCACAATTTCTTTTAATGCCGAAAAGGGGCCGGTAACAACGTTGCCCTCCTGGCATGTGCAGGTATGATGATTCAGGTTGACGCCGCAGACGGGGCAAAGGCCCTTGCAATCCGGCTTGCAGAAGAATTGCATGGGCAGCTCCAGCAGCAGCGCGTCCTTCACGGCGTCCGTAAGCTCCACGGCGTTGGCCTCGAAGCTGTAGAGATCCGGGTCGTCGGGATCGGGCTGCTTGGCATAAAGCGCGTCAATCTGTACCCTGACGTCTGCTTCCACGCGCTCCAGGCACCGGCAGCAGCGGGACACCACCTTCGCGGCGGCCCCGGCCCGCAGGCTGATGCGATTGTCGCCGGTGCAGAAGAATTCGCCCTCGACCTCAATGTCCTCAAAGCGGACCGGGTCGCTCAAAACCTCCATCTCCGGCAGCGTCACCGCCGCGCGGAAGGGATAGACCTGACCGGGGTTCTTCAGCGCCTTACCGACATCCAGTGACAACCCAATACCCCCTAACCTTTGCTATTATATACGTTTGCGCGCCGATTGGCAAGTTAAATTTTGAGAAGCGGCGCGGCGCCGCGGAAGAAGCCGCGCCGCCGTCGGTCACTTGATTTCCTTGCCGGTGGCCAGAGCCAGGGTATCGCGGGCGATGGCCAGCTCTTCGTCGGTGGGGATGACCCAGACCTGCACCTTGCTGTCGTCCGCGGAAATCTTCGCCTCGCCCCGGGCGTTGACGTTCTTTTCGTGGTCGATCTTCACGCCCATGAAATCCAGGCCCTCCACGGCCCATTCGCGGGCGCGGGTGTGGTTTTCGCCGATGCCGGCGGTGAAGATGATGGCGTCCACGCCGCCCATGGCCGCGGCGAAGGAGCCGATGTACTTCTTGAGGGTGTAGGCCCACATTTCGATGGCCAGCTTGGCGTCGGCTTCTCCGGCGTCATACCGGGCGGTGACGTTGCGCATGTCGGAATCGCCGGCCAGGCCCAGCAGACCGCTCTTCTTGTTCATCATGGTCAGCACTTCGGTGGGGGTCATGTTCTTGCGGTTGCAGATGAATTCCACCACGGCGGGGTCAAGCGTGCCGCAGCGGGTGCCCATCACCAGGCCGTCCAGCGGGGTGATGCCCATGCTGGTGTCCACGCACTTGCCGTCCACGCAGGCGGACAGGGAGGAGCCGTTGCCCAGGTGGCAGATGATGACCTTGTTGCCCTTGGGCAGGTTCAGCAGCTCCTGGCTGCGGGCTGCGATGTAGCGGTGGCTGGTGCCGTGGAAGCCGTACTTGCGGATGTGCAGATCGGTGTAATACTCATTGGGAATGGCATAGCGGAACGCCTTGGGGGGCATGGTCTGGTGGAAGGCGGTGTCGAACACGGCCACCTGGGGCACGTTCGGCAGCACCTCCTGGCAGGCGCGGATGCCCATCAGGTTGGCGGGGTTGTGCAGCGGGCCCAGGGGGATGTTTTCCTCGATGGCGGCGATGCAGGCTTCGTCGATCAGGCAGGAGGCGGTGAACTTCTCGCCGCCGTGCAGCACGCGGTGGCCCACCGCGCCGATCTCCTTCAGATCGCCGATCACGCCGATGCCCACCAGATGGGGCTTGCCGTCGTTGGCGTCATATTCGCTGGCGGTGCAATCCTTGCCCACCAGCACGTCCAGCACCACGCTCATGGCCTCGGCGTGGGTCTTGGCCTTCTTCAGCTGCTTTTCCTTGATCTTCTGATCGCCCCAGCTATAGGTCAGGTCGGTGGTGGGATCGACGGTGCCGATGCGCTCCACCAGGCCCTTGGCGATCACGGATTCGTTGTCCATGTCGATCAGCTGGAACTTCAGGGAGGAAGAACCGGCGTTGATGACCAGAATTTTCATAATGTATCACTCCTGTATATATTATATAGGGGCAACCTCACCGGGGATGTCGGGGGCGGTCAGCGCCCCGACTTCAAATCGTTTCCGGCGGCATGTACGCCGGAAGCGGGGACTTTTTTTGGCGGGGGGGGGGAGCCTGCTCCCCCGTCCACAGCATTTATGCCTGCGCCTGGCACGCGGTGATGGCCACGGTGGCGACGATATCCTCGGCGGAGCAGCCGCGGGACAGGTCGTTGCAGGGCTTGGCGATGCCCTGCAGGATGGGGCCGTAGGCCTCCGCGCCCGCCAGACGCTGCACCAGCTTATAGCCGATGTTGCCCGCGCCCAGGTCCGGGAAGACCAGCACGTTGGCGTGTCCCGCCACCTTGCTGCCGGGGGCCTTGAGCTGGCCGACCTTCTCCACCAGCGCGGCGTCCAGCTGCAATTCGCCGTCCAGCATCAGATCGGGGGCCATCTCCTGGGCGATGCGGGTGGCTTCCTGCACCTTGGTGACGCTCTCATGCTTCGCGGAGCCCTTGGTGGAGAAGCTCAGCATGGCCACGCGGGGCTCCATGCCGGCCAGGGAGCGCGCGGAATCCGCCGCGCCCAGGGCGATGTTCGCCAGCTCCTCGGCGGTGGGGTTCGGGATGACGCCGCAGTCGGAGAAGATCATCACGCCGTCGTCGCCGTAGGCCTTGTTGGGGCACTCCATGAGGAAGCAGGAGGACACGGTCTTCATGCCGGGCTTGCTCTTGATCACCTGCAGCGCGGGGCGCAGCATGTCGCCGGTGGAGTGGATCGCGCCGGAAACCAGGCCGTCCGCGTCGCCCAGCTTCACCATCATGATGCCGTAATACATGGGGTCGGCCACCTTCTTCGCGGCCTCCTCCTCGGTCATGCCCTTGGCCTTGCGCAGGTCATACAGCGTGGCGGCGTACAGGGGGGCCTTGTCGCTGTCGGTGGGGTCGATGATATCGATGCCGGTCAGGTCCGCGCCCGCGGCGACCTCCTTCACCTTCTCCGGGTTGCCCAGCAGGGTCAGCTTCGCCAGGCCCTGGTCGCGGATCATCACCGCCGCCTGCACGTTTCGGATCTCCTCGCCCTCGGGCAGCACGATGTGCTTCACGTCGCTCTTTGCCTTTGCCTTGATCTTATCGATGATTGCCATGGTGTAATTCCTCCATTATTCGCCCCGCGCAAGGCGGGTATTCTATTCCATCTCTCTTATTATACGATAAATTGATGGGTTT
The DNA here is from genome assembly GCA_017459565.1 of Clostridia bacterium. Classification (GTDB taxonomy): domain Bacteria; phylum Bacillota; class Clostridia; order Christensenellales; family Aristaeellaceae; genus UBA2862. The sequence continues at coordinate 3,240 of JAFUCP010000130.1, forward strand.
GAAAAGACCTGTGTGTTAAGTTTGGAAACACACAGGCCGGTTTTGAGGATTTGGACGGCTGCTGGAGCGGAAATTCAGATGCCGGGCAGCTCGTCCCGCTCCACGGGGAAGTCCACGGGGTCGCCCTCCCGGTAGATCAGAATGGCATCGTTGCCGTGGCCCAGCCACAGCTGGGAGATGGGGGTCTGCCTGTCCACGCGGCGATTGGTGACGATGCGCCCGGTCTCGTCGAATTCCTGGTAGTAGGTGTATTCGGAGGTCACCAGGCGGCCGTCCACGACCTGGATCTCGAAGAGATCGTTGTAGATCGTGCCCGTCATGCCGTTCCCGCCCAGCCCGTGGGGCCAGGCGCAGGTCTTGGGGGAAATATAGTACACCAGCTTGCCGTCCACAGGCTCTGAATGGCCCTCGCAGCCGAAATAGGGGTGGGCGGTGTCGTCGATCTGCAATTTCAGCGATACGACGCCAAACTGGTTCTGCACCAGCTGGAAGGCGTCGCCGGCGTCCTCCGGCGCAAATCTCATGTAGGCGCTGGCGTTGTTGACCTGGTTATTGACGTAAGCGAAGCCGCCCGCGATGACCGCGGTGGTCAGCAGGAGGGCCAGCAGCGCGAGGATCGCCCGACGCAGGGTGAAGCGCTTCTCCATTCTGCGGCAGAACAGTATAAATCGGGTGTCCTGCTCTTCCGGCAGGGCGGGCTGCCGGGCCAGCTCGCTTTCTTTCCGCATGGCATCCATGATCCTGCCACATTCGGCACACCCGGCGGTGTGCCCCTCCACAGCGGCCTTTGCCGCGTCGCTGGCAATGCCGTCGATCACCAGCGGCATCAAATCCCGGGCAATGTCGCAGCCGATATTATTCCTGTTTTCCATCCTCTGCCTCCATTTCTTCCTGCAATTGGAGCTTGGCACGGTGGTAGGTCACCCGCGCCCAGCTGACGCTCTTGCCGAACAGCGCGGCAATCTGGTCAAACTTCAATTCCCCGAACACCCGCAGCATGAATACCTCCCGGTAGGGCTCGTCCATGGCGTGCAGGTGTCGATGCAGCCGCAGCGCCTCCTGACTGCGGACAAAGCCGGTTTCGATGCCCGGCAGCGATGAATCGAATACCGGCGCGTCCGGCGCGTACAGGTCCTCCCGGTCGCGCCTTTTGCCGCTGAGGAATTCGTGCTTGGCGATGCTGCACAGCCAGGTGACCGGATCGCTTCGGCCCTCAAAGCCGTCGATGCCCTTCAACGCCTTGAAGAAGGTCTGCTGGGTCAGCTCCTCGGCGGTGTTTTCGCTGCCTGTCAGCCGCAGGGTGAAGCGATAGACCCGGCCAAAGTATCGGGTGAACATCGCCTCGAAGTCCTTCACGCCCTCACCCCCTTTCAACCGTTGGACGCGGGAAAAAGGAAAATGTTACAAAACCGGCGCGGAAGCGAATCCGCGCCGGTCATTTCTTCGCTATATGACTTGTTGCCTGTTTCCTAAATTACAGCCGGCACTCCAGCTTTTCCAGTTCCTTCACGACATAGCTGTACGCGAAGTCCACGGCTCCGTCCGCGGGCACGATTTCCTTCATGCTCTTATCGCGGCTGGCGATTTCGATGGTGCCGTTTTTCAGGCCCTTGGGGCTGACGACGATGCGCAGCGGCACGCCGAACAGGTCCGCGTCGGAGAACATGACGCCGGCGGAGACGGAGCGGTCGTCCCAGAGAACCTCCACGCCCCTGGCGGTGAGTTCGTCGTAGAGCTTTTGGCTGGCCTCGGCCACCTCGCTCTGGTCGGCGCGCAGGGAGCAGATTTCAACGTGCCAGGGGGCGATGCTCATGGGCCAGATGGGGCCGTAATCGTCCCGGTGCGCTTCGCAGACGGAGGCGGCCAGACGGCCCACGCCGATGCCGTAGCAGCCCATGATGGGGTGCTTGAGGCTGCCGTCGGCGTCCACATAGGTCATATCCATGCTCTCGGTGTACTTGGTGCCCAGCTGGAAGATGTTGCCCACCTCGATGCCGCGGCTTAAGTAGATGTGGGGCTTGCCGCAAACGGGGCAGATCGCGCCGTCGAAGGCCTTGGCCACGTCCACATATTCCACCGCGCCCACGTCCCGGGCGATGTTGAAGCCCACATAGTGCATGTCGTCCTCGCAGGCGCCGGTGGCGAACCATTCGATGCCCTGAAGGCTTCTGTCGTACACCACGGTCACGCCCCCGGGCAGGCCGATGGGGCCGGTGAAGCCCGCGAGGATGCCGCTGTCCCCGGTGACGACAGCGGGATGAATTTCACTTTTGAGGTAGTTGCGCAGCTTGGTCTCGTTCACGTCCAGATCGCCCCGGATGAACACGATCACGAAGGAATCGTCGGCGTTGCGCTGGTACATGACGGCCTTGCAGGTCTGCCGCGGCTGGATTTTGAGGAAGGCGCACAGGTCCTCGATGGTCTTGCAGTTCGGGGTGGCCACCTTTTCCAGGGGCGCGATTTCGCCGGGCTCGTTGGTCAGAAGGCAGGGGGCCGCCTCCATGTTGGCGCGGTAATCGCAATCGCGGCACAGCACGATGGTGTCCTCGCCCACGTCGGTCAGCAGCATGTATTCGTGGCTCACTTTGCCGCCCATCATGCCGCTGTCGGACGCCACGGCCACCACCTCCGGCACGCCGCAGCGGGCGTAGATGCGGTTGTAGGCGTCATAGCAGCGCATGTAATACTTCTCCAGGTCCTCCTGGGAGGTGTGGAAGGAATAGGCGTCCTTCATGGTGAATTCCCGCACGCGGATCAGTCCGCCGCGGCAGCGGGGCTCGTCGCGGAACTTGGTCTGGATCTGGTAGATCATGAAGGGGTACTGGGTGTAGGAATCCGCCACGTCGGTCATCAGCTGGACGCTGGCCTCCTCGTGGGTCATGCCCAGCACCATGTCCGCGCCGGAGCGGTCCTTAAAGCGCAAAAGCTCGCTGCCGATGCTGTCGTAGCGGCCGGACTTGCGCCACAGGTCCGCGGGCATGGTCACCGGGAACAGCACCTCCTGGCCGTCGATGCGGTTCATCTCCTGGCGGATGATGTTTTCGATCTTGGCGGTGATGCGCCTGGTGATGGGGAACAGGGTGAAGATGCCGTTGCCCACGGGCTTGATATAGCCGCCGCGCATCATCAGCGCCTGGGACGCGATGACGCAGTCCGCCGGGGTCTCCTTAAAGCGCTTGGAAACGAGATTTCTGACCTTCATGTGGTTGCCTCCCATTTGCGTAAAAATACAGCCCCGCCCGCCTTGCGGGGGCGAGGCCTCTTCCTCCATATGGCTAAATTATACCACAGGCGGGGGATTATGCAAGTAAAGCTTTGGGGAAGCGCGCTTAACGGCGGGTCCTCTTGCGGCGAAGAGCGCGATTTGGTACAATACGGGTATCCACCATCATGCGGGAGGGAAGACGATGCAACCATTGCTTGAGCTTTACGGGACGTTTGTGAAGATCGGCTGCGTGACCTTCGGCGGCGGCTATGCCATGCTGCCGATCCTGGAGCGGGAGCTGGCCGACAAGCGCCATTGGACGACGCTGGAGGAATTGCGGGACTACTTTTCCATCGGGCAGTGTACGCCCGGAGTGATTGCGCTGAACGTGTCCACCTTCATCGGCCAGAAGCGCGGGGGCGTGGCCGGGGCGCTGGCCGCCAGCGCCGGCTTTCTGACCGCGCCCATCCTCATCATCATGGCCATCGCCGCCTTTTTGACCAACTTTGCGGAGCTGGCGGTGGTGCAGCACGCCTTCGCGGGGATCCGCGTGTGCGTGTGCGTGCTGATCGCGCAGGCGGTTCTCAGGCTGTGGAAGGGCAGCGTGGTGGACGCCTTTACGCTGATACTGTACCTGGCGGTGTTCGCGCTGAACGCCTTCGGGAGCCTTTTGCCCCTGAAGCTGCCCGCGGCGGCGCTGGTGCTGCTGTCCGGCGCGGCGGGGCTGGCCGTGTTTTTGAGAAGGGCCCGCGGGGCCGGGAAGGACGGTGAGGCGCGGTGATCCTGCTCAGACTGCTGCTGGCGTTTGCCAAGACCGGCCTGTTTTCCGTGGGCGGCGGGCTGGCGACGCTGCCCTTTTTGTATGAAATGTCCGATGCCACCGGCTGGTTCAGCCATGCCGATATCGCGGATATGATCGCCGTGTCGGAGTCCACGCCCGGCGCCATCGGCATCAACATGTCCACCTACGCCGGCTTCAGGACCGCCGGGATCCCCGGGAGCCTCGCCGCCTCCTTCGGACTGGCGCTGCCCTCCGTGGTCATCATACTCATTATCGCCAGGTTCCTGAACAAATTCCGGGACAGCCGCCTGGTGGAGGGCGCGTTTTACGGCCTGAGGCCCGCCTCCATCGCCATGATCACCGCCGCGGGCATCAACGTGGCGAAGGTGGCCCTGGTCAATCTTCCCGCCTTTCAGGCCAGCGGCCGCCTTTCGGACCTGTTCGCCTGGAAGGCCATCATTCTCGGCGCGCTGATCTTCATCGGCCAGCGCAAACTGAAGTGGAGCCCGGTGGTCTTTATCGCCATCTCCGCGGCCGTGGGCATCGTGTTTCGGTTTTAGCAGAGCGTACGGCGAATTGAAGCCGGAGCGGCGGCTTTGGGGGTTTCTGAGAGTGGAGTGTAAAGAGTGGAGTTGAAGCTGGCCGGGGGTTTAAACCTCCGTCCTTCCGATCCAGGCGAGCTGCCAGGGGCCCTGGGCTCCGGCGGAGGGCTCGACGCGGCAATAGAGGGGGGACACGGTGGCGAGGTGGTCGTTTTCGACCCGGAGCAATCCGGCGCAGGGCAAGGGCCCGCAGCTGCCGTAGCGCATGGGCACGCAGGCGTCGCAGATCTCCCCGACGGCGTCCAGGGGCGCTTCGGCGGCCAGTGACGGGCGCATATAGCCGTCCGCCTCCTCGTTCAGCCCGGCCAGCACCGCCTCCACGGCGGCGATGAGCGTGCCTTCGGCGGTGTCGGGCCAGCGGGGCGCGCCCTGGGCCCACACGGGGCTGGCGGACACGCGGTTGAGTCCGTTTGCGTCCAGCAGCCACTGCTCCAGCCGCCCGTGGCCCACGCTGTCGCCCAGGGATACGGAGGCGTGGACCATGCCGCCGCCGGCGAAGTCGATGCGGTCGGCAACCAGCAGCCCGGCGGCTTCGGACAGGTCCGGCTTCAGCGCGGCGAGATACTGCCCGCCGCCCTCCACGCCGCCCAGCAGCGCCGCGGCCCCGGGCAGGCGGATGAGCGCGGGCCTGCCGGCCCCCTCCGGCAGCGCAAGCTCCAGCCCGTTCAGGCGCAGGCGGGTGGCCTCATCCCGCAAAAGAACGCAGGGAAGGCCCTCCAGCATGAACGCCTCCGAGGCGCTGCGCTGTGGCAGGCACTCCACCTCCAGCGCGCCGCCCGGCCAGGCCACGCAGGCCAGCCCCTGGGCTTGGGCCAGGGAATCCGCCAGAGGCGCGCCGTTTGAAAGCACGATCCGGCGGGCGATGGGCCGCCCGTCGCCGGACAGCGGGCGGTATTCCAGGTAGACGGGCCCGCTGGGCGATACGGGCAGGCACAGCGGCGCTTCGGCGCGGGCCTCCCCGGCGAAGCGCCCGTTGACATAGACCATGCCCGGCACGGGCGCGGTGCAGATGATGGTCGGCTGCATAAAAAATCCCCCCTCGCAAAGCCTATGCGCGGGGGGAAGGCATTATGGGTCGGTTTTACAGCTTCAGCGGCTCCAGGTGCCAGATGAGGCGGTTGTACTCCTCGATGGTGCGGTCGGAGGTGAACAGGCTGGAGGAGGCGGTGTTGATGACGGCCTTTTTCAGCCACAGGTCGCGGTCGTCGTAGTCGCGGAGCATCTGCTTCTGCGTGGTGATGTAGGGCGACAGGTCCTTCAGCACGAAATAGGGGTCGGCCATTCCGCCGCCGTCGCCGAACAGCAGGGAGTGGTAGATTTCCTGGAACATGCGGGGGTTCTCGGGGCACAGGGTGCCGTCGATGAGCTGCTCCATCACCTTGCGGATCCTGGGGTTGGTCTCATAGATATCGTGGGCGCGATAGGTGGCGTAGCCCGGCTCCACCTCCTGGGCGGTGAGGCCGAAGATGTAGATGTTGTCCGGGCCGACCTGGTCGAAAATTTCGCAGTTCGCGCCATCCATGGTGCCCAGCGTGACCGCGCCGTTCATCATGAACTTCATGTTGCCGGTGCCGCTGGCCTCCTTGCCGGCGGTGGAGATCTGCTGGCTGATTTCGGTGGCGGGCATCAAAAGCTCCGCCTGGGAGACGCAGTAATTCTCCAGGAACACCACGTTGATCAGCTTGGAGGCGCGGGGATGCTTGCGCACCAGATCGCCCACGGCGTTGATCAGCTTGATGGTCAGCTTCGCGCGGTGGTAGCCGGGGGCCGCCTTCGCGCCGAAGATGAAGGTGCGGGCGTGGAACTCCTGGTCGGGATGCTCGTCGATGTCGTTGTAGAGCATCATGATGCCCAGGGCGTTCATCAGCTGGCGCTTGTATTCGTGCAGGCGCTTGGCCTGGGCGTCGAAGATGCTTTCGGGGTTGATTTCGATGCCCTGGTGGCGGTACACATGGTCCGCCAGGCGCAGCTTGTTGTGGTACGTGACCTCTTCAAACCTCTGGCGGAAGGCCGCGTCGTCGGCAAAGGGCTTCAGCGCCTCGATCTTGCGCATGTCCTTGCGCCATTCGGTGCCGATGGCCTCGTCGATCAGGCTGGACAGCTCCGGGTTGCACTGCATCAGCCAGCGGCGATGGGTGATGCCGTTGGTGATGTTGACGAACTTCCGGGGCTCGAGCATATAGAAGTCGTGGAAGGTCTGCTTCTTCAGAATGTCCGTGTGGATGGCGGAGACGCCGTTGACGGAGTGGGCATAGGCCACGCACAGGTTGGCCATGTGGATCTGGTTATAGGCGACGATGGCCATGTGGCCGATGCGCTCCCACTGGCCGGGGAAGGACTCCCACAGCTTGTCGCACAGCCGGCGGTTCATCTCCTGCAGGATCATGTAAATGCGGGGCAGCTGCTCCTTGAACAGGCTCTCGGGCCACTTTTCCAGCGCCTCCACCAGCACGGTGTGGTTGGTGTAGGCGAAGGTGCGCCGGGCGATGTCCTCGGCGGTCTCCCAGCCCAGGCCGTATTCGTCCATCAGGATGCGCATCAGCTCCGGAATGGCCACGGCGGGATGGGTGTCGTTGATGTGGATGGCGACCTTGTCCGCAAAGATGGCCCAGTTGTAGCCGTAGGTATTGATGAACTCCTTCACTGCGAACTGGATGGACGCGGAGGAGAAGAAATACTGCTGCTTGAGGCGCAGCTCCTTGCCCTGGTAGCTGTCGTCGTTGGGATAGAGGATCTTGGAGATGACCTCGGCCAGCTCCCGCTCCTCCATGGCCTGGACGTACTGGCCGCGGTTGAAGTGGGCCATGTCGATCTGCTGCACGGAGCGGGCGCTCCAGGTGCGCAGGAAGTTGACCTTGGTGCTGTCATAGCCCACCACGGGGATATCGTAGGGCACGGCCTGCACGGTCTTGTAGTCCAGGTGCTTGTAGTAAGTGCGGCCGTTGTCCTCATAGGATTCGATGCGCCCGCCGAAGTGGATTTCCATGGTGTCCTGGGGATGGGGGATTTCCCAGATATTGCCGCTGGCCAACCAGTTATCGGGAATTTCCACCTGGTAGCCGTCCACCAGCTTCTGGCGGAACAGGCCGAATTCATAGCGGATGGTGCAGCCCATGGCGGGCAGCTTCAGCGTGGTCAGCGAATCCAGGAAGCACGCCGCCAGACGCCCCAGGCCGCCGTTGCCCAGGCCCGGCTCCGGCTCGCTTTCAAACACGATGGAGCGGTCGATGTGCAGCTCGTCCAACGCGCGCATGTAATTGCTCTCGTTGACGAGGTTGACCATGTTGTTGTGCAGCGCGCGGCCGATCAGAAATTCGGCGGAGAGATAGTACAGCTTTTTGGCCTGCTGCTGCTTACGCGCGTCGCGGGAATAGCTGCGGCGCTGCATGATCTCGTCGCGGACCACCATGGCCAGCGCCTGGTACAGCTGCTCCGGCGTGGCGTCCGTGGTGTCGCAGGCAAACTGCGTGCGCAGCTTCGTGATGATGCTTTCCTTGATCTGTTCGACGGTCATCCGTTCAAATTCCACAAAAACACCTCCGAGTAAATTTGGGACGGTCCGGGCGGCTGGCCCGCGAGGGGGCGGCGCGTCCCGGACGTGAAACAGGTCTAAGCGTGACTATACCATATCACCATTGATTGCGCAACGCCCTGCGTGTTGAGTTTTTGGTCGCCAAGCCGCAGGATTTGGGCATTTTTCCTTGTACCCATCCGTCATTTTGACTGTTGTTTCAAGATTGTGCGGCGGTTTTCGGAGAAGAGGGGGGTTCTGAGAGTGGAGGGTGGAGTGTGGAGTTGAAGCTGGCCGGGGTTTTTGAGAGTGGAGAGTGGAGTTGAAGTTGGCCAATATTGCCTTCCCCTATGGGGAAGGACAGACCGCTGACAAAGCCCGCAAACGCAGAAATTTCCGGGAAACACGCTTGCGCGGATGAAATCTCTGCTTTCTGCGTCAGAACAGCCTGCAAATTCGGTTACTTACTGGGCGCAAAAACAGCGGCCATCCTTTCGGACGGCCGCTTTTGGGTGGGTTTACAGCAGCGCCCTGGCCGTTTCGAGGGCCGTGGCGACCGCCTCCGGGTTGGCCACCACCAGGTACTGCGCCAGCAGGGACAGCATGAGGCTTGCGATCAGCAGTATGATGGCGCCGCCCAGGCGGGAGGAGATCTGCGCGAAGGGCATCAGCTCCATGCGGTTGGCGGCGGACAGCACGGCCACGTCGCCGGTGCCGCCCATGTTGGACATGCACAGGCCCGCGGTGACGCCCGCCTCAAAGGGATAGAAGCCCACCAGCTTGCCGACGAAGGCGGCACCCACGAACGCGCCCACGCAGGTGGCCGCGCACAGCAGCAGGTAGGTGATGCTGAAGCTCTTAATGACGGTGCCGATTTCCAGGTAGCACACGCCGATGCCCAGCAGCAGCACGTTCGTCAGGTTCTTCATGATGAACTGGAACCACTGGAAGCAGGCCACCTCGATGTTTTCGGGCACGATGTTGGTGATCTTGCAGATGGCCACGGTGATGATCATCCAGGCGTAGGCGTGGATGGTGATGCCGGTGCCCAGCGCGTTCCAGGCGCCCTGCACGATGTAGCCCCAGGCGAAGAAGCCGCCGGAGACCAGCAGGCCGATGCCCAGGTTGGGCAGGGTCACGTGGTCGCGTTTATGCTGCATTTCGGGGCTGATTTCCAGTTCCTTGGGGTCGATGCTGCCGGCCTGCATCAGCGCGCCCTGGCCGTTCAGCTTGCCGCTGATGACCTTCACCAGCACGCCGGCGATCACGATGGACACCGCGTTGCCGATGGCCACGGCGGGGGTCATGACGGAGAGGGCCTCCGCCGCGCTCATGGAGCCGGAGCTTTCAAAGATCTTGGACAGCGGGGAAGCGCCCGCGCCCATGCCGCCGCCCATGATGGGCAGCGCGATGAGCAGCAGCGCGTTCATGACGGGATAGCCCATGATGGCCGCCACGCCGCAGCACAGCGCGAAGGCCAGGATCAGTCCGCCGAAGATGGCGGGGAAATAGCGGGCCGCGGCCTTCACCAGCAGCTTGCGGTTCATGCCCAGGATGGAGCCGGTGATCAGCGCCGCGATGTACCAGTCCAAAAAGCCGCCGGTGGTCTTGAAGAAGGTGCCGATGTTGCCCACAAGGTCCAGTTGGCCGAAGGGCAGCGTCATGTTGTAGACGGTCTCCCCGTCCACGGTGGAGGCGGCGGGGATGAGGTTGAAGTAGACCAGCAGCGCGGAGCCGAAAATCACCACGATGGCCCCGCCGCCCAGATAGCTCTTGATGATGGGGGTATGGTCGCCGATCCAGGCGAGGATATCGCCCACCACGATCATGAACACGAAACAGCCTGTCATGCCCTTGGGCAGCACGCCCAGATAGGTGGCCGCCAGAACCACGACGGTGATGATCAGGAATATCTGCCAGGGCAGGTTGAACAGCCTCAGCCCTTTCTTTTCAGTCGGGCTCGACATGGTTTACACCTCCTGATAGCGTTTTTCGTTCGGTCAGATGCGGGCCACGCCGGAATCGCGGGCGGCCTGGGCGACGGCCTTGGCCACGGCGGGTCCCACGCGCTCGTCGAAGGCGTAGGGGATGATGTAGTCCGCGCTCAGCTCGTCGTCGGAAATCAGATCCGCCAGCGCCTTGGCGGCGGCCATCTTCATCGCCTCGTTGATGTCGCTGGCGCGCACGTCAAAGGCGCCGCGGAAGATGCCGGGGAAGGCCAGCACGTTGTTGATCTGGTTCGGGAAATCGCTGCGGCCGGTGGAGATGACCGCCGCGCCGCCGGCCTTGGCGTCGTCGGGGAAGATTTCGGGCGTCGGGTTGGCGCAGGCGAACACGATGGCGTCCTTGTTCATGGTGCGAACCATCTCGGTGGTCACGGTGCCGGGGGCGGATACGCCGATGAAAACGTCCGCGCCCACCAGCATGTCCGCCAGGCTGCCGGCCTTGCGGTTCAGGTTGGTGACCTGGGCCATCTCCTCCTTGATCCAGTTCAGCCCCTCGCGGCCGGCGTAGATGGCGCCCTTGCGGTCGCACATGGTGACGTGCCTGAAGCCCGCCGACAGCAGCAGCTTCACGATGGCGATGGCCGCCGCGCCCGCGCCGGAGGTGACCACCTTCACGTCCTCCTTCTTCTTGCCCACAACCTTCAGCGCGTTCATCAGGCCGGCCAGGGTGATGACCGCCGTGCCGTGCTGGTCGTCGTGGAAGATGGGAATGTCGGTCTTTTCCTTCAGCTTGCGCTCGATTTCAAAGCAGCGGGGGGCGGAGATGTCCTCCAGATTGATGCCGCCAAAGGAGCCGGAAATCAGCGCCACGGCGTTGACGAATTCATCCACGTCCTTGGTCCTGACGCAAAGCGGGAAGGCGTCCACGTCCCCAAAGGACTTGAACAGCACGCACTTGCCCTCCATCACGGGCATACCGGCCTCCGGGCCGATATCGCCCAGGCCCAGCACGGCGGTACCGTCGGTGATGACGGCGCACATGTTGTGGCGGCGTGTCAGCTCATAGGACTTATCGATATCCTTCTGAATCTCCAGGCAGGGCTGGGCCACGCCCGGGGTATAGGCCAGGGACAGATCCTCCTTGCTCTTGACAGGGACCCGGGAGATAACTTCGATCTTGCCCTTCCATTCTCCGTGCAGGCGCAGGGATTCTTCCGCGTAGTTCATAGTGAAAACCTCCTTATTTCTTTGACGGCCTCCGGATCGTGCCGGAACCGCGGTTGTCGGGGAAAAACGGGATGTCGATGGGGCGGGGATGCCGCCTGCCCGGGGAAAGGCAGGGGCGGCGCTTCTCAATTTACTTTTTGAACCTCTCCCGCATCAGGGGCTTGATGCCGCCGGCCTCAAGGATCTTCATGGCCTGCTCGCCCAGCCTTTCGCAGGGCAGCGTTTCGCCGGTATCCAGGATGGTGACAGTTCCGGCCTGAAGGTCGATGCTCAGCGTCTGGCCGGGGATGGCCTTTTGGCTTATGCCCTTGCACACCACGGGTAGAAGGCCCAGATTGACGGCGTTTCTGAAGAAGATGCGGGCGAAGGAATCGGCCAGCACCGCCGCCGCGCCCATGTTCAGAAGGGCGATGGGGGCGTGTTCCCGGCTGGAGCCGCAGCCGAAGTTCCTGCCGGCCACCACGATGCCGCCCTTGGGGAAACGGGCGGCGATGGCCTCGTCCACGCCGCTGAGACAGTGGCTGCCGATCTCCTTCGGGTCGGTGATGGCCAGGAAGCGGCCGGGATAGATCTGATCCGTATCGATGTTGTCGCCCACGACGATGATTTTACCGGTGACGCGCGTGTCCATTTCGCCATCGCCTCCTTATTCGAGATAGTCCCTGGGATCGGTGATGCGCCCGTTGAGGATGCTGGCGGCCACGGTGGCGGGACTGGCCAGGTACACTTGGGCCTCGGTGGAGCCCATGCGCCCGGGGAAATTGCGGTTGGTGCTGGTGATGCAGACCTCGCCGGGAGCGAGGATGCCCTCGTGCGCGCCCAGGCACGCGCCGCAGCCGGGGGTGGCGATGGCGGCGCCCGCGTCCATCAGCGCCTGGATATGGCCCTTGGCCATGCAGGCGCACATGACCTGCGCCGAGGCCGGGACCACCACCAGCCGGGCATAGGGCGGGATATGGCGGCCCTTGAGGATTTTGGCCGCGATTTCAAGGTCCTCCTCGCGGCCGCCGGTGCAGCTGCCGATATAGCCCTGGTCCAGCGGCACCGGGCCCTCGGCCAGCACCTCGGGCAGCGGCCGCACGTTTTCCACGCTGCTGGGGCAGGCCAGCTGGGGCTCGAGGGCGGACACGTCGAACACGTGGCTTTCGGCATAGCGGTAGCCGGGGTCGGTGTACTGCACCTCAAAGGGCCGCACTGCCCGGGCGTTCACATAGTCCAAAACCGCCTGGTTGGGCTGCATATAGGCGGTCTTGGCGCCCATTTCCACGGCCATGTTGCAAACGGTCATGCGCCCGGCCACGTTCAGGCTGTCCACATAGCTGCCGGTGAAGTCGATGGCCTTGTACACCGCGCCGTCCGCGCGAATCTTCCCCAGCACGGCCAGGATCACGTCCTTGGGGTATACGCCCCGGGGCGCTTCGCCCTCCAGGCGCACCTCGATGATTTCGGGCACCCGGAACCACAGCTCGCCGGTCATGAGGATGGTGGCCATGTCCGTGGCGCCGCAGCCGGTGCCCATGGCGCCGAAGGCCCCGTGGGTGGTGGTGTGGCTGTCCGTGGCCACCACGATCATGCCGGGATAGATCACGCCCGCCTCGGGCATCACCTGGTGGCAGACGCCGCAGTCGATGTCAAAGTGGTACTTCAAGCCGTTCTTCCGGGCAAATTCCCGCATTTCCCGGTGGTTGGAAGCGCTCTTGATATCCGGGCAGGGGGCGTAATGGTCAAACACGAAGGCGCAGCGGGTGTTGTCCCAAACCCTGTCCCCGCCCATTTCGTAGAAGGAATAGACGGTTTGCAGGTACAGGTCGTTGATTTCGGCAAAGTCCACCCGGGCCGTGACGATTTCCCCGGTCCGGACCGTCGCCTTGCCGCTGTTCCTGGCAAGAATCTTTTCAAGGGCGTGCATCGGGTCCACCTCCGACAGAGTATTATGGGTGTAACCTGTTGTTAATGATATTATACGATATATCGGCGCGGGTTTCAAGCCAAAAATTCAACTCAACGGAAATAGAGCGCAACGATTGCGCGGCAGGGAGTCGACAAGGGGGCGAAAGGGTGGTATAATGGGGCAAACCAATGTTATACCAATCCCTGACTAAAACAGGACATCCTGCCGGTTCTTTTCCGCGCTGGCGGCGTTGAAGCCCCTTGACTTGCCGCCAGCAAGCCTGCGGGACTTCGCCTTGCCAGCACAAAAAGTTCCCGGCAATCTTGTCCTCTTTTAATCAGGTCTTAGTATTAAAATCGGGGTGAAGCCATGAAACGCGGGCTGGTACTCAACGGCGGCGGCTCCCGGGGCGCGTATGAGATCGGGGCGTGGCAGGCGCTGAACGAGCTGGGCGTGCGCTTTGACGGCGTTTACGGCACGTCCATCGGCGCGCTGAACGCCGCGCTGGTGGCCCAGGGGGACCTGGACGGGGCGATTGCGCTGTGGTCGGAAATCAAGGTCAGCCAGATCATGTCGGTGGAGGACGAGGACGACTTCGCCATCGACCGCATGGTCTCCCGCAAGCGGGATGTGATCCCCTTTCTGATGGAAAACGCGAAGCACCTGCGCATGGATATCGCGCCGCTGGAGAAGCTGGTGCGGGAGAACCTGGACGAGGCCAGGATTCGGGCCGGAGGGCTGCGCCTGGGCGTAATGGCCACCCGCGCGCCCCAGATGACCGGCGCGCCAATGCCCCTGGAGCGCATGGCCCCGGGCAGCCTGGCCGACTGGGTGATCGCCTCGGCCTCCTGCTTTCCCATCTTCCCGGCCCGGCACATCGACGGGCAGCGCTACATCGACGGCGGCTATTACGACAACCTGCCCGTGGACATGGCGCTGGCGGACGGCATGGAGGAGATCGTGGCCGTGGAGCTGCACCCGGAGCCCGCCCACCCGGAATACGCGCGGATGCCCTGGCTGACCGATATCCGGCCGCTGCACAGCCTGGGCGGCTTTTTGGACTTCAATCCCGACCTGCTGCGGCGCAGCCGCCTGCTGGGCTATCAGGACGCCATGAAGCGCTGGGGGCGGCTGGAGGGCTTTTTATATACCTTCCGGCGGGTGAACGACCTGGCGGCGGCGGAGGCGGCGCGGCGGTTCATGCGCGCACTGACGCGCTTTGACGGCGAAATCACCCGGCGGGGCGTGATGCGGGCCGTGCAGCCTGCCAGCGCGACGCTGCTGTCCGCCCTGGAGCAGGAATGTGGGGGGCGGGCGCTGGACTGGAAGGACGTGTGGCTGCGCGGGCTGGAGCTTTGCGCCCGGGCCATGGGCTTCCGCGTGGACGCCGTCTACGACGCCGAGGCGCTGATTAAGCGCTGCCGGGAATACTGCGCCGCCCAGACCTTCGCCGAGAGCTTCGACGACGCGGGCATCCAGGCCGTGCAGAACCGGGGCGGGCGGGCCGTGCTGGCCTTTGTACTCCAGCGTCTCGGGACGGCGGAGGGCCTGCCGCCTCAGTCGCTGCGCCGCCTCGCCGAGACGCCGGGGCCCGTGGCCGGGGCGATGTTTTTGAATTGTATTTGAGTATATTTTCCCCAAAATAGCCGACAATAGGAACAATTCCCAATGAAACGGAGGAATGGTTCTGAAACGTCGGCTTTTTTGTTGCCTTTTGGCGGTTCTGCTGGCGGGAGCGCCAGCGGTGCGGGCCGCGCTGGCGGAGGAGATTCCCATGGCAAGCTGGGTGCGGCTGCACGTGGTGGCCAACGACGACGGCGAGGCGGCCCAGGCGCTGAAGCTGAAGGTGCGCGACGGGGTGCTGGAGAAGGCGCGGGCGCTGCTTTCGGACTGCGAAACCGCGGACGAGGCCTGGCGGCGGGTAAACGACAGCCTGGATACCTTTGAGGAAATCGCCCTTGAGCGCCTCCGCGAGGCGGGCGGCGACGGCCCCGTGCGGGCGGAGGCGGGGGTGTTTGAATTCCCGGACCGGCAATACGGCGGGTTGCTGGTGCCCGCCGGGGAATATCGGGCGCTGCGGGTGGTCATCGGCGAGGGGGCGGGCCGCAACTGGTGGTGCGTGCTGTTTCCCACGCTGTGCTTGACGGAGGACTGCGCCCCGGGGGAGCCGGTGGCGTTCCGCTCCACGCTGCTGGAATGGCTGCGCGGGCTTTTCGGGGGTGACGGCACATGAGTGCGAGGCGATGGGCGGCGCTGGCGCTGGCCGTCGTGACGCTGGCGGTGTGGCTGGCTCCCGGGGCGCTGGCGGCGGTGCTGGAGGTGGGCTCCAGCGGCAGCGACGTGACCGCGGTGCAGAAGAAGCTGATCGGCTGGGGCTACTTGAGCGGCAGCGCCGACGGCAAATACGGCGCAAAGACCCGGGACGCCGTGCTGGCCTTTCAGCGCAAAAACGGCCTGTCGGCGGACGGGCGCGTGGGTCCCGCCACCGCCGCGGCCATGGGGCTGACGCTGTCGTCGTCGGGCGGCAGCGTGGCGGCGGGCTCGTCCTCCATCATCTCCGCCGACCACCGGCTGCTGTCAAAGCTGGTGTACGCGGAGGCCAGGGGCGAGAGCTACAAGGGCCAGGTGGCCGTGGCCGCGGTGGTGCTGAACCGGGTGGCCAGCGCCTCCTTTCCAAACACCATCTCCGGCGTCGTCTATCAGTCCGGGGCCTTCAGCTGCGTCAGCAACGGCTCCATCAACAACACGCCGGACGCCACCGCCGTGCGCGCCGCGCTGGACGCGCTGAACGGCTGGGACCCCACGGGCGGCTGTCTGTACTATTATAATCCGAAGGCCACCGACGACAAGTGGATCCGCACGCGCACGGTCAAGACCGTGATCGGCAACCACAGCTTCGCGGTGTAGGAGGGCATGGGCATGAATGAGAGCTATGATGTGGCCAATGTGCGCGACAGGGACTGGCCGAGGATATTGAACGTGGCGCTGGCGGCGCTGCTGGCGGGGCTGCTGGCGCTGTCCGCCGCCCGCACCGCCCGGCTGAACGAGGCCAACGCGCGCCTCAACGCCGTGGTGCAGAAGGCGTTTTACGAAACCTGCGAGCTGACGGAGGGCATGTCCGTGAACTTCCGGAAGCTGCTGGTGGCCGGGGAGCGGGGCCAGATGCAGGCGCTGCTCAACGATACCGCGCTGCAAACCCAGGGCGCGCTGTCCAACCTGGCGCTTTTGCCCCTGGGGCAGCAGACGGTTTCCGCCACGTTGAAATTCATCAACCAGGCGGGGGACTTCGCCGCGGCGCTGTCGGTGCGGCTGGGCAACGGCGGGGAGCTGACGGAGCAGGACGCCGAGACCCTGGAGAGCCTCTCCCGCGCGGCCGCCGCCTTTTCCGTGAGCATGGGGCGGCTGCTGGAGCGCTATGAGCGGGGCGAGGCGGTGTTTGACGCCGACGATTACGACGCCACGGGCGATGAGAGCCTGTACCCGCTGACGGGCACGGCGGCGGAATACCCGGTGCTGCTGTACGACGGGCCCTTCTCCGACGGGCGATCGGACGGCGAATTCAAGGGGCTCGAGGGCCTGGCGGAGGTGGACGAGGCCACGGCGCGGCAGGCGCTGACGGCCTTCATCGGAGGGCCGCGGGTTGCGGAGGTGGAATATGCCGGGGAAAGCACCATCCCGGTGGCGTGCTATGAGTACAACGTGCGCGCGGGCGATTACCGGCTGAACGCCGGGGTGACGAAGCAGGGCGGCGAGGTGCTGTATATGCTGTTCGACGGCACGGCGGGCGAGGTCAGGCTCACGAACCGCCAGGGCATCGATGCTGCGCGGGCGTTTCTGCTCTCCAGGGGCTACGGCGAAATGGAGATGAGCTTTTCCAGCGCCTTTGACGGCATCCTTACGGTGAACTTCGCCGCCGTGCAGAACGGCGTGGTGCTGTATCCCGACCTGGTGAAGGTACAGGTTTCCCTGGCGGACGGCGAGGTCGTGGGCCTGGAGGCCGCGAACTATCTGATGAACCATGTGCCCCGGGCGCTGGAGATCCCCGCGCTGACGGAGCAGGACGCCGTCGCCCGCATCGGCGGCGCGCTGACCCCCGTC
>JAFUCP010000131.1 GCA_017459565.1 Clostridia bacterium
GCGGTGATCGGCTTCACGCTCACCTTCGGCGCGGCGGTGTACGGGCTCTTGCGCATGGGCGTGGGCGCGGTGGACAACGGCCAGTACGAGGCGGCCTACGCGCTGGGCTATTCCAATCGCAGGACCTTCTTCAGGATCATACTGCCCCAGGCGCTGCCCCACGTGCTGAGCGCCTATAAGGGGGAAATCGTGAGCCTGATAAAGGCCACGGCCATCGTGGGCTATATCGCGGTGCAGGATCTGACGAAGATGGGCGATATCGTGCGCAGCCGCACATACGAGGCCTTTTTCCCGCTGATCGCGGTGACGGTCATTTACTTTGTGCTGGAGGGGCTGATCGGCTTTGCCGTCAGCCGGATCACCGTTGGCTTCAATCCCCGGCGCCGAAGCAGCGCCGACATACTGAAGGGGGTAAAAACCGATGGCCAGAATTGATCGCCTGGGGCAGACACGCCCGAACACCGCCGGAGGACGCCTGAATCCGTGGCGTCGCGCAGCTTGGATACCGAAGAAACGGGAGGAGGTTACCCACATGAAAAACACCTTGCTTCGCACCGCGCTGCTGCTTCTTTCGCTCGCCCTTTGCGCCGCAAGCGCCCTCGCGGAGCCGGTCCTCGGCGGATGGGTGGACGTGCCTCACGAGGCCGCGGAGCTGCCCGCGGATGCGCAGGCGGCCTTCGATAAGGCTACGGAAGGGCTTGACGGCGCGCGGTATGTTCCCGTGGCGCTGCTGTCCACGCAGGTGGTCGCCGGAACGAACTATTGTATGCTATGCCAGATCACCCCTGTGGCGCCGGACGCCGCGCCGGCCTGGGCGCTGGTCTACATCTGCGCCGACCTTGAGGGCAACGCAAGGATCGCCAATGTCTATGAGCTTTACATCGACCTGCACAGCGCCCCGGCGGCGTGAGCCCGGGCGGGGGATTACAGCTCATGGAACGGGATCGATGAGCGGAACCGGGAAGGACGGCAATGAGCCGTGGGAATGAAGCATTACATCTGCAAGGAGTGAATCAACGATGAAAGCCATGGCCATCTGTGTGCTGCTTGCCCTGCTATCCGCGTCCGTGCCCGGATTCGCGTCCGCGCCGGCGCCCGTCACCGTTTCCGGCAGGCCGGAGGCAGAGGCGGAGAGCCTGCTGCCCCGGTATGAATATGAGCTGATCACGGCGCAGCGGGTGGACGGGCGCCAGGGCATCGCCTGGGAAAACGGCGAATACTGGGTCAGCGGGAGTACGTCTCTTTCCCGCTATGACGGCGACTGGAGACTGATCGGGCTGAATGAATCGCCCTTTGACGGCATGGACGGGGACATAAACCACATCGGGGATATCGACGTCTGCGGCGGGGAGCTGTATGCCGGCGTGGAGTACTTCGCCGATGGCGCGGCGCAGGACATCCAAATCGCGGTGTATGACGCCGGGACGCTGAAGCTCAAGCACTGCTATGCCTTCGACCCTTCCAGCGGTCAGGCGGAGGTTTCCGGGATCGCGGCCGACCCGGACCACGGGATCATCTGGATGTGTTCCTGGGCGGATGGCGAAACCGGAAGGTATCTGTACAAATATGCCATGGCGGACGGCGCGTATCTCGGGAAGGTTCATATGCAGTGTCCGCCGCAGTGGCTCCAGGGCGTGGCTTACTGCGACGGGTTTTTGTATCTGACGGCAGACGACGGCACCGCGGACCTTGGAGAGCCCGATCACCTCTATCGCGGCCTGGCCGACCCGGAACGCTCCAGCATGACGGTCACCCTGGAGCGGACCTTTGACGACGTGACGATGCAGGGGGAAATCGAGGGGATTTCCTTCGACAGGGGAAACGGCCGCCTTCTGATCAGCTACAACCGCGGTGCCCGGGTCGTGCTGGGGATGCCGATGGGCTTTTATGACGGCTATGAAGAGGAGATTCACGAGGTCTTTGTCTATGCCATGCGGCAAAGGTGAAGCGCAGGCAAGAGCGAATGGACAATGCGGGGCGCAGACCGAAACGGAGGTATGAACATGAAGCGCTGAGTGAAGATGTTGGCAATGGTGTGCGTGATGGCGCTGGGCTTTTGCGCCCTGGCGGAGCAGGAGGCCGAGGTGTCCGGGCAGACGGGGATACGCTGTATCAGGTGGCGCTGCTGCAATCCCTGGTGCAGGGCAACTATGACGGCATCGTCACCGTGGGCAAATTGAAGCGGCACGGCGATACAGGCATCGACACGTTTGAAGGCGTCAACGGCGAAATGATCGCGCTGGACGTGGCGCTGGCCGAGGACGTGGACGAGGCGATCCACCGGGCGGAGACGACGACCGGGAACCATGATTGATCCGCCGCGCCATGGGCGCGGCATCCCGGCTTTTCGCACCGGCTGAAATGAAAAAGGCGGGAAGGCTGCGAGAATTCCAAAAAAC
>JAFUCP010000132.1 GCA_017459565.1 Clostridia bacterium
GGACCTTTTCGACGTGCCCGGCTTCGGCGCGGACTTCGCCTACACGGTGGACGGCGGCGCGGTGGGCGGCATCAGCTATGAAAACTTCAACGCGGCCTCAGGGCTCGTGACCGTCCACGGGCGCAGCGTCCACCCCGGCAGCGCGAAGAACATCATGCGCAACGCCGCGCTCATCGCCATGGAGTTTGCCGCCATGCTGCCGCCCCAGGATCGCCCGGAGCATACCGAGGGCCGGGAGGGCTTCTTCCACTTGAACGCCATGCAGGGCCAGGAGGAGCTGGCGACGCTGAACTATATCATACGCGACCATGACCGCGCCCGCTTTGATGCCCGCAAGGCGCAGTTCCGGGCCATTGCGGACTATCTGAACGGCAAGTACGGCGCGGACACGGTGGACGTGGATATCAGGGATTCCTACTACAACATGCGCGAGCTGATCGAAAAGCGCATGGAGGTGGTGGAGCGGGCCAACGCGGCCTACCGCGCCGTGGGCGTCGAGCCCTGGAGCGAGCCCATCCGCGGCGGCACCGACGGCGCGCGGCTGACCTTCATGGGCCTGCCGACCCCCAACATCGCCACCGGCGGCATGAACTGCCACGGGCGCTTTGAGTGCGTCGCCATCGAGGACATGGACCTGATGACCGAAATGCTGGTACAGCTGATCTGCGACTGACCCGAAAGGACCCGCCATGAACAACAACCAGACCCCCTCCCGCCGTTTGACCCGGATCACCGCCCTGATCCTCACGGTCGTCTTTCTGGGCTTTATCTTCACGGCTTTCTTCGTCATGCTCGTCAAAAACCGCAGCGAGCTGATCCACTCCGTGCAGCTGACCCCCGAGGTCATGAGCGCGCTGCCCGAAAACCCCGGCCCATTGGACAGGCTGGCAGGGCGCATCAACGGTTTCACCGCGGGCATCGCCGAAAACATGTGGCTCAAGGATGAGATGGGCTATATCAACTCCGGCTTCCAGTACGCCCTGGGCAAGCAGGTCATCAACACCGGCAGCCAGAACATGATCCGCCTCACCACCGGCCACCTGTACGACCTGGCCGATTACAAGCCTCTGGATGGCAGTGCCCGTCAGATTGCCGCCCTGCGCGACACCACCCTGGCGGATCTTCCCTTCCTGTTTGTGTATGAGCATCCCACGCTGTACGCCGACGGTATGCTGCCTGCGGGCTACGAGGCGCTGGACCACTCCGGCGAGATGGCGGACGAGGTCGTATCCGCGCTGACGGAGCAGGGCATCCGGGTGCTGGACAGCCGCGACGTGCTGCCTGCCAGCGGCTGGAGCCTGGACGATTTGCTCATGGTCACGGATCAGCACTGGTCCACGCTGGCGGCCATCACCATGGCCCGCGCCATCGCCGAAGAGCTGAACGACATGGCCGGCGCGCCGCTGGACGCGTCCCTGCTGGACATGGACAGGCTGAATACGCTGACCCACGAAAAGCTGTTCATGGGCAAGTATGGCCAGCGCGTGGGCACCGGCATGGTGGATCCCGACGACATCGTGGAATACTGGCCCAAATACGACACCGAGATCTCCCGCACGACCAAGCGCGTCAAATCCGTGGAGGAACACGCGGGCAGCTTCCGCGAGGCCGTCACCCGCTTTGACCGCCTGGAGCCGGACCCCGGCCTGACCTGGAACAAGCTGGCCTACACCTATTACGGCCAGGTCGAGGCCTACGACCTGCTGACCAACGAGAGCGCCCCGGACTACACCATCCTGCTGCTCAAGGACTCCTACAGCGCCCCCATCGGCACGTTCATGTCCCTCATGGCGCGGCACGTGCTGTGCGTGGACCTGCGGCGGGACGTGGAGCCGCTGGAGTGGTGGGTCGAGCAGTACAGGCCCGACGCCGTGGTCATGGCCTACAGCCTGCAAATGCTCCGGGACGACGAATATGAGTTCGGATAAGCCGTCCAGGCGCATCGATAAAAACTGAAATCCTTCAAGCTTTCTTTAAGACTTCCGGGGTATGATATCAGCGTCGAAGGGAAAACGCCCCTTCGAAACGCACAAATCATTACCGAGGAGGTCTTTTATATGTTGAATCGCAAGAAGCTCATCGCACTCTCCATGGTGGCCTGTCTGACCGCCACGGTCATTCCCGCGTTTGCCGAGGACGCCGCCACGGCGGAAGCCCCCGCTGACGCCCAGGCGGCGATCCTGATCGTCGCGCACCGCCAGGGCCAGGGACAGCGCCCCGAGGGCCAGCAAGCCCCCTTCGGCGGACAGCAGCAGACCCCGAACCAAGGACAACGCCCCGACAGCCAGCAGGCCCCGAACCAGAAACAGCAGCCCGAAAGACAGCAGACCCCGAATCAGGGACAGCAGCCCGACAGGCAGCAGGCCCCGAACCAGAAACAGCAGCCCGAAAGACAGCAGGCCCCGAACCGGGGACAGCAGCCCAAGGGTCAGAACGACAGTCAACAAGCTCCCACCGACGGGCAGCAAAGCCGGGGCAAGGGCAGCAGACGTCCCGGACAGCAGTCCGGCAGCAGCGACATACAGCAGCCCCCCGAGATGCCCGCCGACGGCCAGAACGGCGATATGCAGCAGCCCCCCGAGATGCCCGCCGACGGCCAGAGCGGCGATATGCAGCAGCCCCCCGAGATGCCCGCCGACGGCCAGAGCGGCGATATGCAGCAGCCCCCCGAAATGCCCGCCGACGGCCAGAGCGGCGATATGCAGCAGCCCCCTGAGATGCCCGCCGACGACCAGAGCGGCGATATGCAGCAGCCCCCTGAGATGCCCGCCGACGGCCAGATGCCCGGCGGCATGGGCGGCCCCGGCGGCATGATGGGCGGCCCCGACGGCGGCAGCGCTCCCACGGACTACGCGGCGGCCAACACCGTCAGCGCGGACAGCGACGGCGAAACCTACACCTCGGACGCCAGCAGCGAGAACGCGGTGCTGGTCTCCGGCGACAGCGTGACCCTGTCCGGAGCCACCGTGAACAAGACCGGCGGCAGCGACGGCGAGAGCGCCGACTTCTACGGCATCAACGCGGCGGTGCTGGCCAAGGACGGCGCGACCCTCACCGTAACCGGCGCAAACGTGACCTCTGACGGGACGCACGCCAACGGCATATTCAGCTACGGCAGCGGCACCACGGTCAACGTATCCGACACCGCCATCACCACCACCGGCAACAATTCCGGCGGACTGATGACCACCGGCGGCGCGACGCTGAACGCTACGGGCGTCACCGTCAGCACCTCCGGCAATTCCTCCGCAGCCATCCGCAGCGACCGCGGCGGCGGAACCGTCAACGTCAGCCAGGGCAGCTACAGCGCCTCCGGCGTGGGCTCCCCCGCCATCTACTCCACCGCGGACATCACCGTATCGGACGCCACACTGAGCGCGAGCAATTCCGAGGCCGTTGTCATCGAGGGCGGCAACAGCGTCACGCTGAACAATGTGAGCATTACCGGCTCCAACGCCACGCTGAACGGCCAGTCCACCCAAAAGACCAACGTGCTGATCTATCAGAGCATGTCCGGCGACGCCGCCGAGGGCAATTCCAGCTTCTCCATGACCGGCGGCAGCATGACCGCCGAAACCGGCAGCATGTTCCACGTGACCAACGTCACCACCACCATCGAGCTTGCGGGCGTGTCCCTGACGGGCGCGGCGGACAGCGATACCTTCCTCTCCGCCACCGCGGATTCCTGGGGCCGGACCGGCGCCAACGGCGGTCACGCCACCGTGAAGCTGTCCGGGCAGGAGGTCAGCGGCAACATCGTAGTTGACGAGGTTTCCAGCGTGGCCCTGAGCCTGTCGGACGGCAGCCGCTACACCGGCGCGATCAACGCCTCCGGCGATGCGAGCGTGGCGCTGGAGACGGGCTCCACATGGACCCTCACCGGCGACAGCAGCGTGGACAGCCTGGAGGGCGACCTCACCGGCATCGACCTGAACGGTTATGTGCTGACCGTGGCCGGCGCGGTCTACAACGGATAAACAGCGCAACAAAGCAAGCAGGGGCGTGCAAACGTCCCTGCTTTACTATGTGTCGCACCTCAATTCCCGAGCATGACCTTGAACATGGCCGCGGCCTTGTCGCCCCGCGTCACGGCCTTGGCTTCCTTGTTGACGGGAATTTCATACCGGGTACACACCAGCGCTGCGGCGCTGCGGGCGGCCTCCACGGTATCCAGCCCGCCGGGGTTCGCCAGCTTCCAGGCGGTGTACACGGCGTTGTAGCTGCCCTGGAAATCACTGAGGATCATCTCATTTTCCGCGGCGATGATCTGCGCCTGGGTGAGGGTGTTGGAGGCGCCCGCGTATTTGCGGTACATGGCCACCAGCTTTTGCGTGCGCCCGCCGGTCCACTGCACGATGCCCAGGCCGAACTTGCCCTGCCAGCCGCCCGCGGACAGCGCCTCCATCAGCGCCTCCAGCTGGGCCAGGTCGATTTCATAGGCGTATTTGCCGGAATAGTTGTCCAAATAGAAGTTTTCCGGGCCGAAGCGCAGCCGCCCCTCCGCCTCGCCAGTGTAGGCATCCAGCTGCTCCTGGGACATGTACACGGCGCTCAACACATAATCGCCGTCCACCTGGGTATAGTAATCTCCGCCGTCGAGATAACAGAAGTACCTGGGGCGCTTTTTGTAATTGCTGATGTACTTGCTGCTTTCAAACTTGCCGTAAGTGCCCTCGGAAAACACGTTCGCGCCCACGCCCGCGGCAAAGGCCGGCTCGAAGCCCGCGTCCATCAGCAGCTTCATCACCCCGACGATGGCCTCCTTCTTTTTGCCCAGCACGCTGCTGGAATTCAGGTTCGCCAGCATTTGCGACCGATTGGAAGCCTCCGCCTGGGCCGCGGGATCGGGAATCGATATGTCCCCGCCGGCGCTGTATACCGTCAGCTTGCACAGGGCGCTTTTGCCGTTGAAGGTCGTCACGCGGATGGCGGCCTCCCCCGCGCCCACCGCCGTGACAAAACCACCCGCGTCCACCGTCGCCACGGCGGGATTGCTGCTCTCCCAGATCATGGAGGCGGCGGTCCCGGCGGGCAGCTTCGCGGTCAGCTGGGCCGTCTGCCCCGCCATGAGCGAGAGCTTGCCCGCGGACAGTGTCACCTTTGAGGGAGCCTTTGCCACGTTGACGGTCACCGTCGCCGTCAGGCCGTTGTGGGTCGTCACGGTGATCACGGCTGTGCCCGCCTTCTTCGCGGTGATCAGGCCGCTGGCGGATACCGTCGCCACCTTCTTTTTCCCGGTGGCATAGGCGTATACGGCAGCTTCCCCCGCGCCCACCGCGGGCACCAGCTGAAAGGTCTCCTTCGCGCCCAGCTGAATCGCCTGGGCGTTCAGCGCAAGCGTGGTGGGCGGCGCGCCACCCAGCACCGTGACCTTGCAGGTCGCCCGCTTGTTGTTGAAGCTGTGGACCGTCACGTTTGCCGTGCCCGGCCCGGCCCCGTACAGCGCGCCTGCGGCGTCCACCCCCACCACAGCGGAGTTGTCGCTCTCCCAGTACAGCCGGGAGGCGCTGTTTTTGGGCAGCTTCACGGCCAGCGCCCGGCTCTCACCCAGGCTCAGCACCGCCATTTTGGAAGAAAGCGTCAGCTTCGACGGGGCCTTGCAGATCTTTACCGTGCAGCTGGCCGAAGCGCCGTTATAGGCGGTGGCCGTGATGACGACAGTGCCCTTTCTCTTCGCGGTGACGTTGCCCGCCGCGTCCACAGTGGCCACCTTCGGCTTGCTGCTGGCGTATGTAACCTGCGCCGAAGCCGTGCCCTCCGGGGTTGTCGCCGTCAGCGCGGCGCTCTCCCCCTTGCCAAGCGTCAAATTGGCGGGCAGCACCAGCGCGCCGGGCGCGTTCAACACCGCCACAACCCAGACCGCCGTCGCGCCGGTATTGGCATAGACGGTGATATTGGCCGTGCCCAGCGCCAGGCCGGTGATGACGCCCGTTGCGGCGTCCACCGGGGCGATATCGGGCCGGTCCGAGGCGTACCCCACGGGCAGCGCACCGCCGCTGAGCAGCGCCGCGCCGTCGAGGGCAAACTGCTCGCCCAGGCCCATATACAGATTCGGCTGCGCCGCGGGCGCCTCCACTGCCGCGGGCGCTTCCACCGCGGGATTCTCCGGGGGGGCGGCCACCGCCGTTTCGCCGGGCAGGGCCTCCTGGGA
>JAFUCP010000133.1 GCA_017459565.1 Clostridia bacterium
ATCGTTGAGATGCCCGTCAATTTCCAGCACGGCAACCTTGATCGATTCAACATCCTTTATCAGGGGCGCGAGCTTTTTGTCGAATACCTCGTCGAACTTGCGGTCGAAGGTTTCTTCAACGATCGCGCGTATGGCCTGCAGCAATTCCTGATCTGTCATCGGAAGCGCTCCTTTTCCAAGAAGATGTGTTGCTATTATAGCGCACCGTGTGTGAATTGTCAAATACTACAATGAACACCGCAAACGCTCTCCTCAGCCCTTCGTTTTTTGAATGTGCCGGCCTTTGGAAAAGAAATCGAAGGCCCCGAGCAGGATCAAAAGCACGATGGCCGCGCACGATATCGCCCTGCCCGCGCGCATCCCCTTGGGGAAGAATGTCAGTTCATAGCTGTGTTTGCCTGAGCTGACAGGCGCGGCCATAAACAGGTCGGCGCACTTTTCCAGCTCCGTTTCGGCTCCGTCAACCGTAAGCGTCCAGCCTTCGTCATACGGGATGCTAAAGAACAACCGTCCATCCGCTTTCGCGTCCAGCGTGCCGACCAGGCGGCTGTCCGTCAGCTTTTCAAGGCTTCCCGATTCGCGGATCAGCATTTGACAGTAGTCCTCCAATACCGCTTCGTCGGAATAGGCCGCATAGTATTCTGCGCAAAAGGCCTTGAGCATGTTCTCCGTCATATCTGCCTGCACGGCAACCCTGTCCGCAACCCGATCTCCCTTTCGGAAGGTGCCAAGACAGCGCATGGCTTCCAGGCTGTAGCCGTTCGAATCCTCCACAAACAAGCCCGTATAGGCATAGATCGGGCCGTCACGCCTGGCCACGAACGAACACTCCACATACCTCGTCGAATCTGAGAGAAGATCGTTCACATCCGATTCCGGGGAAGCATCCTTCTTCTCTTCCCCATCGCCCTCCTCCGCCATCATTTCCATGCTGAATTGCTTTGCCTGCTGATAATCGACGGTCGTTCCGTCCAGGCTCTGGCGGTAGGTAAACTGTATGTCATCCTCCTGTATAAACACGTCCCGGTCCTGCCCCGTCAGCGATTTCCAGATCGCGTTGTGGTTTACAAACGGGTTCCTTTCAAGCGTGACCGTCTCTGTTTCAGGCGCGGCCATTACGGCAACGGGCAGCGCGTTGGGGTTCAGATAAACCCTGTTTCCATCAAAATCAAGCCGCAACTCATAACCCTTTTCCGCTTGCAAATCCCGTTTTGAGACGATGTATTTCAGGCCCAGCAAATCATCGAAGGCAGAGGGTTCCCCCTCGCCATACCACATGCGATTGCTCCACCACGACTGTCCCAGCTTTGCAAGCCCCTTGAACACAAATCCGCTCTCGCAGGACCCAAAGTAGTTGACGCCATCGTAGCCAAAGAGCCTTGGATCGTTATTGCAGCGCTCAACCGTGGCGCTCTCGTTCGCCATGCGATAAAACGAACCGTCCGACTGCGCGATGCCGTCCGCCAGCGCGCTGTTTACAAGCAAATCCCCCTCATACTCCCAGGTATCCGTTCCCCACTGCTCCAACACGGCATAATTGCAGATGACATAGTTGGCATAGGACTCTATGGAACACAGCAGCAGGATCAACACGGCCAGAATTCGCATCGGCGCGCGTTTCGCGTCGATGCGGTTCCAGTAAATCGCGCCGATGATCAACGCAAGTATCGCCAGCCCCAGAAGCATCCCGCCGCCGCTGACAAAGCTGTAGCTCCGGGAAAAGACGAGAAGCACAAAGGCAAGATAGGCCAGACAGGCCCGCTTGAAGCCCCGGATTGACAGGGTGCTGAAATGCGCAAATTCCTCGCAGGCGGTCAGTATCATTAAAAACGAGAATACAAAGGAATAGCGATAATTGAACCAGTTGGTTTCAGAAAAGCCCTGCATCGCCATGGAAAAAGCCTTGATATAAAACGTGATGAAATAAAACAGCATGGGAATGGCGTGAACCATCTTCAATTTGAAGCTGTTTCTTTCATCCAGGAAGAAAGCGACGACCAGAAAGACCACAAGACTCCCGCAGAAGATATTCGGAAAGCCGTTTACGTTCTGATCGATGTTGTTTGCCCCGATGAACAGCTTCGCGCCCGCCTCGGACAGGGACATATTTTCAACAAAAGTAAAATCCGTCCAGGAGTTTTGCTCCAGCCTGCCGCCCGCCAGCGACACAAGCGCAGGCAGCCAGATCACGGCTGAGAACATCCCCGCGGCCAGGGACGCGCCGATATAATTGATCCACACCCGCCTCCGCTGCGCCCGAAGCTGCTTTCCGTGTTCCGCGTACCACCTGAAAAACAATACGACGGAGGCAACGCACAGGATGTACCCGGCATAGAAATTCGCCATGATGGAGAAGGCGAGCGCAGCCAGGTAAACCCAGGGGCCCTTTCCGCGTATGATTTTTAATATCCCCAGCGCGACGATGGGCAGCAGCTCCACGCCGAGGAAAAAGTTATAGTGATAGAAATTCGCCACGTTAAAACCAACGAGCGCGTAAACCGTGGAAAAGATCAGGTTGGAGCCGCCCTTTCCGTTCAGGCTGTTCAAAAACACATACATGGCCAATCCGCAGAGCGACATATCCAGCGCCATCAGCAGAGAGTACATGGTGGAATAATTCGTAATGTCAAAGAACAGAACGATGACGTTCGCGGGATTCAAGAGATAGCTGTGCGTCCCCAGCAAATTCATGCCTATGCCCAGCTGAAAGGAGTACAGGAGGTCCTCCTGTCCCCGCAGCGCCCGGGACAGGTAGGAAAGATCGGCAACATACATTGCCTTGGCGTCAGAAAGAATCAGCGACTTATCTCCAAAAGGAGCGACATGCAGGGCGACATAAGCCAGCATGAGGATCAAAAACGGTATAAAAAAGGATAACGCGCCGAGTGATAAGGCTTTGGCTTTCTTGTTCATAGCGGGCTTGCCCTCCGGCCATGACTTTTTGTGGGTCTGTATCCTGATATTTCCATCAGATAAGGGAACGATCCTTTTGTCTCTGTCGCAGATATTGCTATTACAGCGAGGCAAAAGAATCGTTCCCCATATCAGCCCTGTGGCGTTCCTGCATCATTCCCGGAAGCTGTAAGAACAAAGGGCTTTATTTGGAATCCATGCGTTCAGGCAATGGACACCGGGATTTGGTTATCCCTTATTTGGCGCCGCCAGACAGAGACAGGGACTGGTGACTGCCGGAATATGTAACCGTCAGAGTGGCGCCGCCGGTCCATTTCAGATAGCCAGAGTTGTTCAGCGAAGGTCCAGTATAATTACTCGGATAGTCGCTGGTTTCATCACTCAGATAATTGGCAACCGCCTCGGCATAGGCCGAACGGACATTCGCCACGTCAGCCGCTTCCTTGGAGCGGGCCAGCTGGCTGGTGAACACGGGAATCGCAATCGCGGTCAGCACGCCGATGATCGCCACGACGATCAGCAGCTCGGCAAGGGTAAAGCCCTTCTTGTTGTTCTTCTTCATTGGGTTCCGTCCTTTCTACATGTAGATTTTCAAGTCCGGACGGTTCACGGCCGATCGCCGCCCGAACCGGATGGCCGAAAGGCACGCGCACAGGGCGCACACCAATATTTCAGGCTGCCGGGAACAGCCGGAAACGCGTCGCTTCGGTTACACGAAATGTAACACCATACAACACGGATATCATAACACATTCTGGTAATTTTTGCAATAGGTATGCAAAAATTTTTATGCCTTTTTCAGCTGTTCACCTGGGCGCTGTCCTTCGGCAGACCCGCGTCGGGCGTGCCCCCCACCATGGTCTCATAGAAGGTGGCGGACTGGGTCATGGTTACCTTGCCATCCGGGGCAATGCTGCACTTGGCCTCGCTGACCAGGCAGCGGTTCTCACATTCCAGCAGCCGGGTCATGATATCCTGAGCCTCGGTGTAGTTCCGGGCGGTGTATTGCAGGGTGAAGCTGCGCCGGATCTGGTTGCCGCTGCGGGTCACATCCGCAAAGGTTATGGAATATTTCAGCGTGTCCGCCAGTATGTCGTTCAGAAACGACAGCTCCGCCTTGCTGTTGTTGTAGCTGCTCATCCAGGTCAGGTTGCCCTCGGCCGTCAGCGCGTCCATGGAGCTTTGGACCGATTGCAGGTGAACGACCCGCGCCTGGATCACATCCAGCTCCGTCTGGAGGTTTTCGGCCTCGGCCAGCGCGTCGCCCACGTTGGCGCGAATGGGCTGGTCCACAAAGTAATAATATGCCAGAGCCACCAGCACCAGAGCCAGTACGGCCAGCAGAATCTTTTCAGAGGTGGAAAAATTCCTGCTCATAATCTTCATTTGGCGCCCACCTCCTCCGGCTGCTTCAGATAGATCACAAAGCGCGCGGAAACCCGGTTCTCGATGGTTTCGATATCGCTCTTGTTGGCCGTGGTGATGATGGAGGTATCCACAATGGGCTCCTGCTCCACCAGCTGGGTGACGTCGTTCATGGTCTCCAGCGAACGACCCGTGATATTCACCGTGAGGACGTTATCGATCAGACTCCAGGTAGTGGCGTCGTTGGAATAGGACTGCTTGAGGCTGTTCAGCTGGGAAAAGCTGTTGCGAATGAACGCGCCGATATCCGCCAGGTTGAAATCCATGTTCTGGATCGTTTCCACGGTATCGGTAGCCTCGTTGAGCCGCGCGCTGAACTCGCTGGTACTCAGCTGGGCGTTGGCCAGCAGTATCCGGCGGATCATGTTCAGAACCTCCACGCGGTCCACCTGGCCCAGCTCCTCCGGGGTCATGCCCTCGATGGTATAGTGGGCATAGACATCCTCCACCTCGCCGAAGGACTGGGACAGCTCCACGGCGTTGTCCAGGTCCTCCCGCAGCCTCGCCACGCGGGAATTGGCCTGGGCGGCTTCGTTGATGCGGTCATACACCAGGAACTTGCCAAAAACCAATGCCAGGAGCAATATGAGAAGGATCGCGGGGATTGCCTTCAACGGATCTATTCTGTTTTCATTGATCAACGTCAGGTTGATCTTGCGTTTTACCGGCATCCGGCCGTGGAACACCTTCGATGCCTTCTGGCCTTTTGCGGGACCGCTCTTTGCCGCTGCCAATTTGCTACCTCCAAAAATGACTGCATATCCGCTGTGATTATTCCATTGCAATGCCGATGGCCTGCAAGTAGGTGTTGCACTCCGGGATGCTTTCGCCGCCGGGCACCAGCTCATCCGAGGTGTGCAGCCGCATATCCAGCATACCGCCGATGGACTCGGCCAGGGGCTGGATCACCGCGCCGCCGCCGCAGAGCCACAGGTCCGAAAGGGTGCTGTCCCGATTGCTGAACCGATAGAAGTTCAGCGCGCGCACAAGCTCCACCGCGATGTTTTCATAGGCGGCGAGGCACTCCTCCCGCCGCTGGCAATCCTGGTGATTGGTCAAAAGGTAGGTGTGGGCCAGGTGCGGGTCCACCCCATAGGCGTCCGCCAGCACGTTGACCACGTTGGAAAGCCCGATTTCCAGCTCTCGCGTGGCCACATGCCTGTCGCCGTGGAACATGTACAGCCGGATGGAGCCGAAGCCCATGTCCAGTATGCCGTATTCATCGCCCACCTGCGCCAGGAAATCCTTCTGCGCGCGAAGCAGCGCGATATAGGCGCACAGGCCCGGCGCGGACATGACCAGCTTCAAGCCGGCCTTGCGCAGCATGACCTGCGCGTCCTCCAGCACGGTGCGGCGCGCGCCCACGGCCATAAGCTCCATGACACGGTTTTCGTTTTCGGATGCCTCGGAAGCATCGCCGTCTTCGGCGTCCTCGTCCGAAACCAGCGCATAGTCAAACACATAGTCCTTGAGTTCGCCGGTGATATAGTCGTTGAACTCAAAGGGCAGGTTATACTCCAATTGATCGACCGTCATCTCCGGCATTTCCACGTTCTTGATGAAAACCGATTCGTTCGGCAGCACATAGGCCGCGAATTTCGCGCGGATGCCGTTTTCCTTCATGGTGTTGCGGATCAGCTCGCTCATCGTCTCCCGGGAGGTGACGGCTCCATCGCGCAACAGGTTTTCCGGCATCTCGGCGGAGGCCGTCTTTAAGACGCGGTTCCCCCGCACCAGCGCCAGCTTCAGCTGGTCGCGCCCGATGTCGATTCCAAGAATCGTTTTCTTCGCCATGATTCAAACCTCGTCAATCACATCAACAATCCACGGTACCATTCGATCAGCGGCGCGCCATACAGCAGCATGACCGCCGCGGAAAGGGCAATGGAGGGGCCGAAGGGAAACTCCCTCTTTTCCTCTCCCCGCTTGATAAGTGCATGTATCGCCAGCCCCAGCACGCAGGCCAGCATGAGGGCAAACAGCGTGCCGATCATGCCCAGATACAGCCCGACGACGGCGAACAGCTTGATATCTCCGCCGCCCAGTGAATCCCGGCCCAGCACCTTGTCCATCACCAGCGAAACCGCCAGCAGGCCGCCGCCGAAGATGAGCGCCGAAGCCAGGGACATGGCCACGTCCCGCCAGCCGGTGAACAGAAACGGCAACGCCGCCAGCCATGCCAGCAGGGAAACGATATGGCAGCCGTCCGGGATGGTCATGTCCTCCAAATCTGTCAGCGTCAGCAGAAACAGGCAGCACAGAAAGACATAGTTTCTCAGGCACAATACCGTCAGGTCAAACCGCAAAAGGCACAGCGCCGCCACGAGCGCAAAGCCCAGCTCCGTCAGCGGATAGCGGACGGAAATCTTATGACCGCAGCTCTTGCAGCGCCCCTTCTGGATGACCCAGCTGAGAACGGGAACCAATTCCAGCGCGCCGAGCGTATGCCCGCAGGCGGGGCAGCGGCTGTGCCCCTTGGTAAAGGATTCGCCGCGCACAATCCGCCAGGCGGCGCAGTTCAGGAAGGAGCCCATGACAGCCCCAAAGCAGGCGGCAACCGCGACAAAGAACACCAGAATGGGCCGACTATCATGGATCGACATGGCCATTCTCCCTTCCTCGCCGAAGCCTGTTACACAGCTGTACCCACTGAGCCATTCGTTATTTAACTATAGTATAATCAACACGTTTTGTCAAGCCATAAATGAACCAGATTTTTAACCTTTTACATTTTTATTAAATCCTTTTGCGCTTACCGCCCTTTTTGCCAGTCTTCTTCTGCTTGCCCGAAACGATCAGCGCGGCCGCAACCCCGCCCGCGACCAGAGCGGCAGCGGCGATATAGTACCAATACTTTTCAAGGATGCTCTTGACCCGGGGCCTTACGACGCACGTCACGGAGGCGATCACGTCGCTGCCTCTGTCCGACGAGAGGAAATACCTTGGGATGGCCTTGAGTTCAACCTGATAATCGCCGCTTTTGTCCAGCGTCAGCATATGCTGGATCTGCGTTCCCTCCAGCGTTTCCAGCGCGACCGTGGCGCCCTGAGGATCGGTGGCCGACAATTCGAAGCGCTCCACCCCACCGCCTGAATAGTGCCACATCAATACGGCGTTTTCGCTGTCCAGCCTGTAGACGCCGTCCACCAGCTCCCCGCCAAACACCTCCAGGGCCAGGTTCTCGACCCGCTTCGGCTTTGGATAGAGCTGGAAGGTCAGGGATTGCCGGACGGGGTTCACATCAGAAAGCTCTCCATTTTTGGGCACGACGCTGACGCGCAGCACATAGGTCGAATCCTCCTTGAGCAGCGCGCGCTCAAGGGAATCGCCGCTGTGCAGGCCCGTGGCGATGATCCTGCCGTCCTCCAGCAGCTCCGCCTCCGAGTTGTCGACCTCCACCTCCGCGGCCTCGTCCCCGTTCTCCTCGGCTTCTTCGGCCTCGATTTCCCAGGAAACCGTGAATGACTCCGCATCCCGGTCAAGATAGACAATTTCGTCCGCATCGTCAATCCTGGGCTGCACATCGATGTGTATGCCGCCGATGTCATCCACCTCGGGCGCGCGATAGAACACCAGCGATTCAACGGCGGGCGTCGCGCCGGTCACCGTACCGTTCTTCGGCATGGCGCTCACCCGCATTTCATATTCGTCGCCCTCCTTGAAGAACGCACCGCTGATGATCGTCCCGGAAGTCAACGTGCGCAGGGGCTGTCCGTTTCTGAGCAGCATAGCCTCGACCCTGTCCGTCGCGCCATCCACCCGCCAGGAGAAGGTCTCCCACTGGCCGATGAGATACAGCTGGCCCGTCTCGCTCACCGCTGAGGGTTCAATGGAAAGCTCCATGTCCCGTATCGGCACGACCACCGGCGTCGGGGACGGCGTTGGCGTGGGCACGGGAGTGGGTGTCGGCGTGGGGCTCGGCGTTGGTGTGGGCACCGGCGTCGGAGTAGGCACCGGCGTCGGAGTAGGCACCGGCGTCGGAGTAGGCGCGGGTTGAGCGGCGCTCTGCTGCGTCGACGCGGGCTCATTTGCGGCCTGCGCCGACTGTGATTGCGGTTCACTCTCGGTCCGGGACTGTGTGGCGTCCGTCGCCTGTTCGCCGCTGTTTGCGTCGGTATTGCCCGTATCGATCTCCTGCTCCTGGGCAAGCCGCCGGACCACCTCAAAGCTGATCTTATCGGATGTCAGCTGCACATAGGGGTTGTTTACGCTGACCTCCATGCTCCAGGAGCCGATGGCCCGGGGCCTGAAGCTGGTGACAAAGCGGTCCCCCTCCTGACGCATGTTGGTGACGCGCCGGGTCCCTCCGGGGGTGATCAACGTCAGCGTGGCTTCCGATTGGCGGTATATGTCGCTGTCGGTCAAGTCCTCCAGGGCTTCCCCGCCGGGCTTTTGGAACCACGCGTTCACCCGGACGTATTTGTCCACGGAAAAGACGTTTTCGTCCGCCTCCCCGCCGGATTCCTCCCCGTCGACAGCGGTCCTGAGCCGCAGGTTGTGGTTGAAGCGAATGACCGTGTTGACGAGGACCTGATCGCTTTCGTCATCCTTTTCGCTGCGCACCGTCACCTTCCAGTCTCCCGCCGCGGGGGCCGGGATATCCAGCATGATATAGCTGCGCGCATCGGTAACGGCGATGCCGGAGGCCTCGTCCAGCGTGGCGACGCCTTCATCGCGCACGTCGTCCTTCTGCCAAAGCTCATAATCCGTGCCGTCCGGCGCAGTCAGCCGGACGCTTTCAAGCCGCTGCTTGTCCCGCGGCATAAAGGTGATGTTCACCGTCGCATTGGTGATGCCGTCATAGGGCACCGTGAAGGTTTTCCCCACCGGGGTGTATTCCACAATGGTCTGCACATCCTCTGAGCCGCTCTCCGCCATGACCAGCATATGCATCAGCTTGCTGCCCAGGTCCGCCTGGGTGGCGACGAGGACATTGTTGTAGCTGTCGTTCGCCGATTCCTCCCGGGCAAGATAGTCGGCGCGCCTCGCCTGCGTCGTCTGTCCGCTCTGGCGACGCCCGCCGCCAGCCTCGGCCATGTCGTTGATAAAGGCCATGAAGGGCTGGGTATTGTTGGCGCTTTCGCTGGCGGTCAGGGCGATAATGTAAAAATCCGCCCCGGAATCGTAGATTTCCCGGGCAATGGCCACGGAGCGTTCGTTCGCCGCAATGTTTTCCGGGCGGCTGAAGGGGTCTGAAAGGTTGGTCAGGTCGTTGACGCCGTCGGTGAGCAGGATCACGCTGGTTTCGCCGGTAAAGTCCGCCATCATCGTCTGCGCGGTCCTGAGCGCCGTTTCAATGTCCGTATAGGCGTCCCGATAGGCCTTATTGGCCTCGCTGCTCAAATGATCGCCGATCACCGCGCCCATGGCTTCATCGTGAATGTCCAGCGGCCCATAGCTGACGCAGTTATCCGTACCGCAGAACACGATGACGCCCAGCATACCCTCGCCGCCCTTTTCAGCGTAGGACAGCACGTTCTGGTAGACCAGCTTGGCGGCGTCAAAACGCAGGCCCGTGGGGTCCGTCGCCGCGCCCAGGGAGTGTCTGCCCGTGGTGCTTCCGCTGTTGTCGATGACGAGTATGTAGTTGTGGGCCTGCGCTTGGGCCGGCTGTTCCGCGGCCTCGGTCGCCGCCTCCCCGGCAGCGCCGCCGAAGGCGGACAGCGCGATGGCCAGAGTCAGCGCAATGATGGTCAAAATGAGCTTTCGCATGTTCCTTCCCCGCAGTTTGACGCCCGGCAGTCACCGCCGCGCGCGATTGATCCTTGCATTATTGATATGCGTCGCCGGTCCAGCCGTCGTCCGCGCGCCAGATGGCGCAATAGTTTTCGTCCGCGTAGACAAAGTAGCAGACCTGTCCCGCCTCGACGGATGAATCGATGAAATCTCCCTCGCCAGATACGCCGAAGAAGCACACGGTGCCCTCATAGCCCGTGGTGGCGTTGGTGCCGTGGCGCAGGTTCTTTTCCTCGCCGCCGACGCGCACGCAGGTCAGCGTCGAACCATTAATTGAAAGCATCACGGCGTCCCCCGCCTGCTTGCGGCTTTGCAGCGCCTCGCCAAGCATATCCAGCGCATGGGACGCGTTGAGCCGAACGCGCCGCTTCAAATCAGAATCGTGCAGACCGCACACGGGTTCAAAAATGCCGTTGTCCTTGCGCGCCAGATATACCACGCCCCCTGATGGGCACAGATCGTCCCTGCCGGGC
This sequence comes from Clostridia bacterium, assembly GCA_017459565.1. Taxonomy (GTDB): domain Bacteria; phylum Bacillota; class Clostridia; order Christensenellales; family Aristaeellaceae; genus UBA2862. The sequence continues at coordinate 10,548 of JAFUCP010000133.1, forward strand.
ATAACCTCGTCCAGCGTGACCATGGCGGTCTGCGCGGAGCCCGCGTCCCACGTCCTGAGGTATTCGATGATCAGGCCGTCTCTGGCGGAGGCCATCGCCTGGTCACAGGCCAGCTTTTGGGCGCGCCGTCGATAGTCATTCAGGCGCGGAATGGCGATCAGCACAAGCATGACGCAAATCAGCGCCAGCAGCACCGCGATGACGCGATTCACCCTTCCGGCGCAGGAGCGCATTTTCATATCTCGCCCTCTTTTCATCATGATCCCGGCGAAGGCCGGATACCCTTCCCCGGCCCTTTGGCAAGAGCCGCGGCAAATTCTCCCCCGGGATGGCCTACATCACCGCGTACATGCCGAACATGGCCATGTAGATGGCAAGCACGATAAAGCCCGCGAACGCGGCCAGGAACACCAGCACCGCGGGCTCCAGCTTTGCCAGAGCCGCCGCGGTGGCCTGTTCCAGCTCGCTGTCGTAGTATTCGGCGGTCATGGAAAGCGTCTGGTTCAGTTCGCCGCTCTCCTCGCCCACGGCGGTCATATCCACCAGGATATCCGGCAGGCAATCGGCATCCCGCAGGCTCGCGCCCAGGGTATGGCCCTCCTCCAGGCGCCCGGTGATCTTCCCCACCTGCTGGCTGATAAAGTAGTTGTCCAGCACGCGGCTGGTGATGGTGACGGCCTTGGTCATGGGCAGGCCGGAGCGCAGCATCATGGCCATGGTGTTGGCAAACTGGCTCGCTCCGTTCAGCACGGCGATATTCCCCAGTATGGGCAGTTTGAGCTGCAGCTTGGCAAGGTTGAGCCGTCCCGATTCGGTGTTGCCATACAGCTTGAACAGCAATATGATGGCAGCGATTGCCCCCAGAAGCAAAAGCCAGTACTTTCGGAAGAAATTGGACATGCCGATGAGCATTTGGGTCAATACGGGCAACTCCGCGCCGTAATCCGCGAACACCGCCGTAAACGTGGGCACGACCTTCGCCATCAGCACGATCACGACCACGACGGCGACGACCATGACGAAGGCGGGATAGGCCAGCGCGCCCTTTACCTTGCCCTTCATCTTGGTCTGTTTGGCATAATGCTCGCTGACGGATTCAAAGGAGCTGTCCAGACTGCCGGATTCCTCGCCCGCGCGCACCGTCTCCAGGAAGGTGACGGGAAACAGCTTCTTGCCCCTGTCGGCGAAGCTCGCGGCCAGCGATCGGCCGCCCTCCACGTCCTTGGCCACCTCTCCCAAAACGCGCTTGAGCGTCTTGTCTGTCATCTTGTCGGCGATCAGTTCCACCGTGCGGCGAATCGGTACGCCGGCCTTGAGGATGACGGAAAACTGGCTGCACATCAGCGTAAACGCCTTGTCGTCCAGCTTGTTGCCGCCGATATCCATGCTGAGGAAGGAAGCAGCCTTGCTCTTTTCCTTGGCCTCCTCCAGCTTCACGACGATGGGATAATTTTCCTTGATCCGCGCCACGGCGTCCAGTTCGTTGAAGCCATCAATCACGCCGTTGACCTTCTTGCCGTTTCTTGTGAGGGCAGAATAATTATAGGTTGCCATTGAAGAATCTCCTTAAGCGGGCGGTCGTGCGCCTTTTACCGTCAGGCGTTCTTTCTCACGTAGTCGGGCTCATGGGCAAAGTGCAGCGCCGTTTCCCGGGAAATGTTGCCGCCGCGCATCAGCCGCACCAGCGCCTGATCCATGGTCTGGCCGCCGATGGAGGCGCTGGTGGCCACGGCGTTGGCGATCTGAGGCGTATTGCCGTTGCGGATCAGGTTTCGGATGGCGTCGGTGACGACCATCATTTCGCAGGCCAGGATCTTGCCGCCGCCCTTCTTGGGCACCAGCTGCTGGCTCAGCACCGCCTGCATACACGTGGACAGCTGCAAGCGAATCTGCACCTGTAAACCCTCCGGGAAAACCTGCACGATGCGATCCACTGCGTCGGGCGCGCTGCCGCTGTGCAGCGTGCCAAAGACAAGATGGCCGGTTTCCGCGGCGGTGATGGCGGTTTCAATGGTCTCCCTGTCGCGCATTTCACCGATGAGTATGACATCGGGGTCCTCGCGCAGCGAGGCGCGCAGGCCCGCAGCGAAGCTCAGGGTGTCCTTACCTACCTGCCGCTGGTTAAACACGCTCTTATCCGGCGTGTAGACATACTCAATCGGGTCCTCCAGCGTGACGATATGGCACTTGCGGGTGTGGTTGATGTGATCCAGCAGCGCCGCCAGCGTGGTGGATTTGCCGGAGCCCGTTTCGCCCGTCACCAGCACGATGCCCTTGTGTAAATCGGGCAGCTTGAGCGCCGCCGGAGGCAGACCCAGCCAGTTGAGCTTGGGAATCACATCGGACAGCAGGCGCACCGCGGCGGAGGGCACGCCTTGCTGGCGGAAGATATGGATACGGCAGCGGATGCCGGCATACGTGTCCGCGGCGTCCAGCTCCCCGGTATGCAGGTATTCGTCATAGGCCTCCGGGGTTCCCGCCAGCTGCTTGGCATAGGTTACGCAGTCCCCGGAGGAAAGCGGTTCGTCCGCCATGCTCTCTATCTGTCCGTCCTTGCGGTACTTGGGGGGCAGGCCGCAAACAAGGTGAATATCAGAAGCGTTGTCCTGCCGGGCCTTCAAGACCAGTTGCTCGATGGTCATATCTTCATGTCCTCCTGTGAAACGCTTTAGATGTCCTCGTATACCACGCGGAGAACCTCATCCGCGGTGGTGATGCCGTTTTCAACCAGCCGGATGGCATTGTCCTTCAGGGACACAAAGCCGCTCTCCGGCGCCTTCAGCACGGTTTCCAGCTCCTCGCGGCTGGCGTGGGCCGCGATCATGCGGCGGACCTTGATGGTCAGCGGGAAGATTTCAAACACAGCCGTGCGGCCGCGGAAGCCGGTGTCGAAGCACTCCGGGCAGCCCGCGCCGCGATAGAACAAGCGTCCGGGCACGGGCGCAAGGCCCAGCTCCGCCTGTTCCTCCTCCGTGGGCTCATAGGGCTTTCGGCAGTTGGGACAGATGCGGCGCACCAGTCTCTGGGAAAACACGCCCTTGAGGGCGCTTGCCACCAGGTAGGGCTCCACGCCCATGTCCACCAGGCGCTCCACGGTGCCCAGCGCGTCGCTGGTGTGAATGGTGGAAAGCACCACGTGGCCCGTGATGGCGGAGCGCATGGCGATTTCAGCCGTCTCGCCGTCTCGAATCTCGCCGATGGCAATGATATCCGGGTCCTGTCGCAGTATGGAGCGCAGACCGCTGGCAAAGGTCATGCCCACCTTTTCATTGATCTGCACCTGGTTGACACCGTCGATGTTGTATTCCACGGGGTCCTCCAGCGTGACCAGGTTCACCTCGCGCTTGTTCATATCGCCGATCATGGTGTACATGGTGGTGGATTTACCGCTGCCGGTAGGGCCGACGATGAGAACCACGCCGTTTTTGATCTTGATCAGCTTCAGGTATTTTTCCAGGTCGTCGCCGCTCAGGCCGATGGAATCGCGGCTGAGGCGCATACCGGACTTGTCCAGCAGTCGGGCCACGATCTTTTCACCGTACACCGTGGGCAGCGTGGATACGCGCAGGTCGATGTCCTTGTCCCGGATGCGCACGTTGAAGCGGCCGTCCTGGGGCACGCGACGCTCGGTGATATCCAGGCCGCTCATGACCTTCAGGCGGGATGTAACGGCGGCTTGCAGCTCCCGCGGCACGGTGAGGATATCGCGCAGCAGGCCGTCAATGCGCATACGGATGGAAAGCTCCGTCTCCCGGGGTTCCATGTGGATATCGCTGGCGCGCTCGGTGATGGCGCGCTCAATGATGGCGTTCACGAGGCGTATGGCAGGGGCCTGGTTCACGGAATCCTCGCCCACCTGATTGCCGGCAAAGTTGGTATCCACCGAAGCGGTGCCCTCGCCGGTGATTGCGACCTCGCGCTTCATCTCCTCGATGGCCTTCGCCGCGCCTTCGTTGCCGTAGAGGACCTGTATGGCTCTGTCCACGGCTGCCGACGTGGCTACCATGGGCACCACCTTGCGGCGGGCCGCCTTGCGGACCTCCTCGATGGCGTAGAAGTTGAGCGGGTCACTCATGGCGATGTAGAGTTCATCGCGCACAATGCGCACCGGCACCACCTGGTACTGCTTGGCGATGTTCTTGGGCACGGCCTGTACCAGCTCCGTAGGGATGTTCACCTTGCTCAGATCGATGAACTCAATGCCCAGCTGCATTTGCAGCGCTTCGATCAGGTTGCTCTCGGTGATGATGCCGGCTTCCTGAAGCACGGTGCCCAGGCGCTTGCCCGTGCCCTTTTGCAGCTTCAGTCCTTCCTCAAGCTGCTCCTGCGTGATCAGCCCTGCGGAAATCAGAAGGTCGCCCAGACGCAGATAGCCGCCCTTCTTGGGTTTGTTCTCATTGTTGCCTACGATTGCCAAATAACTCACCTGATTCCGTAGAATTAATCGTCGTCTGACAGGCCCGTCGCGCCGCGCCACTCGCCCCATAGCGAAGCGCTTAGCCGGCGGTGTTGATCACAAAGATTTCCGGCGCGGGCCAGTCGCCGTAATGGTCGGTGACATAATACGCCGTGCCGTCCGCTTCGGATTCCTTCAGCGTCTGGCCAAGCTGGGAAACGGTTTTCAGATTGAACCTGGCCTTGCCGCCGTCCGCTTTGCCGTAGAAGTTCAACAGCATTTTGTCATAATACACGGCAGATTTCCAATCACTGCCGACAAATTCATTATAGGTCTCTGCGGTCTCATCCAGCGCGACAATGCCCGTCGTCCCGCTGCCGCCTACGGCCGGAAGATATGCAAAGCCCTTTTCCGCGTCCGACTTGTCCACCGGGCGTTCGTTGATGATCATGTAGTAATGGCAATTGCCGGCGCTGCCCGTAAACTCGCCCGCGAACGCGCCTTCTCCGTCGGTTTTCTCCTCCGCCGGGTCGTTCACAAGGCCCGTGGCATAGCAATTGGAGACGTTGCCCTCGGCGGAGCCCACAAGCCCGCCCGCCTTCGCGCCCTTCACGGAGCAGGTGGAATAGCAGCCCTGGATGCCCGTGCTGCCCGCCGCGCCGATCAGGCCGCCCGCGACGGAGCTGCCGGTCACATTGAAATCAGAGGTCGAATACCGGCCCGTGCCGCTGCCCGTGCCCTTGTCCGTGTGACCGCCGGAAAAGCTGGCGCTGACAGCTCCACCGCTGCTTTCGCCGATCAGCCCGCCCGCGTTGCCGCCGCGCACGACGAGCGCCGCCGCGGACTTTGAAACGGTGCTGTCGGTCATGGAGCCGATCAGACCGCCGGCGCTGCCGGAGGTGGTCACGGTGAGGACGCTGTTCTTATTGCCGTTCAGCTCGCCCAGCGCATCCTCAAAGTCCGGCGTGTTATAGGCAATCACGTTCGTGACCGTGCAGCCCTCCAGCTTGCCTGCCAGCGCGCCGGCGCTGCCGGAGGAGAGGGTAACGCGGGTATTGATCAGCTCAAGGTTTTTGACTTCACAATTTGCAAGGCTTCCAAACACCCCGCCTTCGGTTAGGCTTTCAATCGCAGAGGCATCTGCGCTGCTGTTATTCTGCTTTGTATCATCCACCGTGATGTTCGATATCTTATGATTGTATCCTTCATATGAACCGATGCTCTCTGGCATACCGATGGGATAAAACCCATTTTCAGACGTGCCGGTTTGTGTGCCGTATTGGTAAACGCGCACCTTTCCATCAAAGCTCGCTCTGAAAGCGTCCCAGTCAATATCCGCGATCTGCCGCGCGGCTGTTATTTTGAACGCATCGGCAGTTATGCCATTGACACCCGATATTTTTGCATCCAGATTTTCCAGGTGCCTGGCGTTCCCGATGAGCGCGGTGACGCTTGCGGAATCATCGCCGGAGGCATCCAGCTTTACAACATCCGCAAACAAACTATTGGTGGTAATCTGGTTGCTGTAGGCAATATTCGCATATGTTGAATTGCTGTAGGCCACAGCCTCGACGATAATGTCCTCGCCAGGCTGGAACATTCCTTCCACTGCGGTGAACTGCGGAAGCGTCAGCGTAGTGTCATTCAAATCCGCGAAATGCCAGCCGACGCTGTTCTTTGTATCGGGCTGCGTGATATCGTCAAGTATTATGGTATACAGACCATCTACCGGCCCCGTTACTCTTTCGTCTCTCTGGGTAGGATCAAGGGTAAACGCCGCTTTTGCACCGCTTTCAATCCCGGTAATAAACAGCTTGATCATTTCATTCGGCTTTCCGATATTCGGATTTTTCACCGTAACGATCAGTTTTTCATTGTTGAACACCTCTACCGTCGGCATTTCCAGATAGATACCGGGGTCAAGAGCCGTTCCTCCGCCGTACCAGCCGATAATAGGGTCATGGTCCCTGCGCGCGTTTGCTTTATCGTCACCGGTATAGCCCTGCAATTCGGCATATCCCGGCAAGCTGTCCTCTGCAAGGTAGAATACATCCAGCACTTGAGCGGGATTAGCGTGATAGCATATGACATAGTTGTCGTTCATGCGTACTTTTTCATCAATGGAGCCAAAGGGAAGCATCATATCGAGCATGGCGCTTCCGTCTGCCGTAAAGCCGCTGCCACCACTCACTGTTATGTAATAATTTGCGCCGTCCTGCTCACCATAATTCAAAGAATCCCCCATGAATCCTTGGCTCTCCGATGAGGTCAAATGGTTCTGAGCAGCAACAAAGATTTCTTTCGCAACGGAATCGCGCTCAAGCCGCGTCAAGGAGCGCTGATGGGTCTGCACCGCGATGAAGCCCACGCCGCCCAATATGCCGATGATTGCAACGACAATCAGCAATTCGGCCAGCGTGAAGCCTTTTTTGTTTCGCTTTATTCGCATATTAATTCCACCGCCTTGTGTTCAATCTTGATGTAAAGAGCCCGGATCATGCGGTCTTGGTTTTTCCTGAAAAAACACTAATCCTTAAAGTATCCAGCGAAGCCAAAGTATTTGATTTGGATTTTACGACAAGGTTTTTAAACGTGACAACACCGGTAGTATCATCATAATCGATACTGTCCCCACAGCTGATGGTCAAGCTGTTTGTGGCCGTAGCCTGTGAAATCAGTTCGCTGTCCTTTCCAACGCTTTTGTCCAAACTGATATTCAAGCCGTCCATTGAGACGAATTCCTGTCTCCATATTTTGCCATCTGACGCAATATGTATCCGGGTTCTTGCTCCAGTATCGGCGCTATAGAAGCTGATACCCTTTTTGTCATCATCCAAAACGACGTCCCATGCCGTTCCCAATTCGTCGCGCAGAGTGGTAATTGTGGTAGAGAGCAACGATTGGGCGTTGGCGCTGAGAACGACCTTTTCATAGGCGCTTTGTGCCACGGGAATCCCATTGGCCATGATGGTTGCCACAAGCAGCATAATCAAGACCGCCAGCATTGTCTCCGCCAGCGTAAAGCCCGAAGCGCTTTTCAGCTTTCGCCTTATGTTCATATGCGCTCTTCCCCCTATTCTACCGCTCGCAGTCAGATGATGAAAACGCTTCAAACGATTTCTCATCATTGCCCTCAATCGGCGCCGATCAACCGCCGCTTATACTCAAAGATGATGAAATATCTGAAAACCAACCGTCAACCGAGCTTTTTCCATTGCTTGCTATCTTTGCTTCATCACTGCCGTAATAGGTTTCCATTGCAGTTTTACTATTATTGATGATATTAGAAGCCGAGCTGATAGCCCCAGCCAACATCACCAGTGCAAGCGCTGAAATCAGAAGCGATATCAACGTCTCGCCTATGGATTCTCCCGACACGCTTTTCAGCTTTAGCAACATCCTTTTTTTCATACCGCTATCCCCCTTGTGAATATATGGTTACGGATTGGAACCAGATGCTGCGGGAGCAGCGCGATTCTTTCTGATATCGCGCAGCTTCCATGTAACACTGTACTGCTCCGTCCCTTCGGAATCGTCCCTTGCTTCCTGTTTAACATTTGAAGCAAAGGTCACGCTAAGTCTGTAGGTTTTGTTTGCAGTCGTACCTGCGCTGATATCAAAAATGATCTGGCTGCCTTCAAGCCGCTCGGAAATATCGCATGTATAGCTTTTCCCTTCCAGCGTAATCGTTCGATTGTTAAACGAATCAACCGGATTCAACGCTTCTTTGGAAATCAGCTTCTCAGAAGCAATCTTTAAAAGAGGTTCAACGCTTGTCCCGTCGACATTCTTGGCTTCATAGCTTCCATCCGTCGCTTTTGTCACGATGACTTTACGGGATTCATCAAAGTCAAATATGTCGCATAGCTTTTCCGCCGCGGATGTAACGATGTAATACCTCCCATCCATCTCCTTCAGCCCGGCCAGGCGGCCCGAGGAGGTGGAGGCGGCTACGATGACGATGCCGCTCACCACGGCGCAGACCAAAAAGATCATCAGCGCAAAGGTGATGGACGCTCCCGCCCGGGATTTCAGTTTTTTGCTGATCGCGTTCATCTCATCAAGCGCCTCCTCATTCCGGCCAACGTCCGCTGCGCGTCATATACGCGCAAAAAGTATCGTTCGGCACGCGGATCGTTACCGCACGCCGTATATCCTATTTTCCAATCTCCAATATAACATATCGGGCGATAAAACGCAAGTTTTTTTGTTAACTTTTTTATGATTTGCCACGATCAGGCCGCGCCATCAAGGGCATCAGAGAAAACACGCCACGCACGGTCTGCGCCGGTTGTAACAGGAAAGGGAAACCCCACCAGTGCAAATGCGATGGGATTTCCCTTGGCACACATTTCAGGGCATCATCCGCTGTCCCGCGTCCAAACGGCACGCCCCATCCGTCTGACCACCCCGGTACTCAGCCGGCGCCGTTCATGTTTTGCAGGCCGTAGCGCTTTCAAATTCGCGGTCCCCGTCCGGCAACCTTGGAAAGCCCGTCACAGCCTCATACCCCGCGGGTTTTCCAAGGCCGGTGGGGGTGCTTTGGCGCTCCCCCATCCGTTGTCAGTCGCCTTCCGACTTCACCATGGCCGTCCTGAACGCCTCTGCGATGGCCGCCTCATCCGCGCCGGACACCTTCTTTACGGTTTCCGGCTCAGTCACCGTCACACCGCTGCCGTTCACGGTCAGCTTGAACACCTTGCCGGCATTGCCGCTGTAGCCTTCAGGGGCCTTCGTTTCCAGCAGGTAGTACACGCCATAGGGCAGTTCGCCGGAGAAGTACACGCCGGAGCCATCGGACTCATAGTAGCCCACGGGCTTGCCGTCCTCGGTCTTCTGGTTGTCCCTGACCTCCGTCAGATCCGCGCGGTAGACGATGAAGCGCGCGCCGGACAGCCCGGTGTATGCCCTATTAGTCTCGCTCGCCTTTCTGAGCATCACCCTGCGGCTGATTTCAGAGATGTTCGCAATCTGGTAGCGATACTGCGCGGGGGTGGTTGTGGTGGCGGCGACGGTCTGCACCTTGTATACTTCCTCGGTGTAATCAGCTGCCGCATTGGTCGTCGCGCCTTCGGGCCGCACCATCAGTTCTGCCGTTCCGCCCGCTTTGATTTGCAGCCGGTAAACGGTGTCGTTCTTCGCATAGCCCGAAGGCTCAGCGGTTTCCTTCATGTAGTAGTAGGCGCCCTCCGTATTCGGCGCGAGCTTGGAGAAGAACACCACGCCCTCATCCAACTTGACGCCTTCATCGTCCTTATAGGCGTCCGTGCCGTCCGCCGAGACGGCCTTCACCTGTTCAGCAGCGCAGCCCGGATCCGTATACAGCGCGAAGGTTGCGCCCTTCAGGGCGTTTCCGGCGCCGTCCACCTTC
>JAFUCP010000134.1 GCA_017459565.1 Clostridia bacterium
CATGAACACCCCGAAGCCCAGCAGCGTGCCGAAGAGGATGGTGAGCAGCGTGATGAGCAGCGTGGTCGCAACGCCGTCCGTGAACAGCCGCCAGCGCTCCTCCCGGATGAAGGTTCTGTTGAAGCTGGAGGCGACGGAATCGAAGAAGGAGGCGCTCTCCGCCGCCCCGGCGGATTCGCCCGCCGCCTGCGCGGCGACGCCTTCCCCACTGACGAGAATCCCCATCTTTTCCTCATAGAGAATATCGGAAAAGGGCATCTCTTCGGCACGCTCGGGGAGGTATTGCAAATTCGACATGATGACATCGATCTTGCCTGCCTTCGCGGCGGGGACAACGCCATCAAAATCATAAATTTTAAAGGACAGCTTCGCCCCCAGCCAGGCCGCGAAGCGGTGGGCCAGCTCGATGTCATAGCCAGTCAGCCCCCCGCCCTCATAATAGCTGTAGGGCGGCACGCTTCCCGTGGTGCCCACAGTGAGCCGCAGCCCCGCGTCTTCCGATCGGGGAATTTCGGGCATGGCTCTGTCGCCCTCCAGCACCCAGCGCCGGTACATATCGTCCAGGGTGCCGTCGGCCTTCAGCTGCGCGATGAACCCGTTGAGGCTTTCCTTCAGGTTCGGAATTTTGCTGACTTCGCTGTACCCCACGGCGATCTTGACCGTTTCGTCCATCACCTCCGGCAGCAGGTGAACGCCGGTCATGCCATTGTCGATCGTCAGCTGCATCTGCACAAGATCAAAGACAAAGGCGTCGATCTTGCCCTGCGCCACCGCGGTGTATCCCAGCAGATTGTCCGTGAAATAGGCGATATCCGCCTCCGGCATTTCAGACCTGACGGCGGCCTCGGCTGCGCTGCCCTGGCTGATGCCGATTTTTCGTCCCGGCTCGTTCAGCTGGGCCTTCGATGTGATTTCGGCTTCGGCACGGACAATTCCCGACAGCAGAAACAGCGCCGCAATCATCGCAAACAGCCTGCTTTTCATTTGGGCCTCCTTCCTGCGGAAAACAGCGCGTCCAGCGGTTTTCAACAGCGCGCCGGGGCGTGTTCCAGCTTTTTCATGCACCAGGGAAAGATAAACGTCACATAGAACATCTGGATAAAGCAGGTCAGAACCGTTCCGCCCACGCCGGGAACCCAGCCCTTGAGCAGGGGATTGAGGATCAGGCTGACCGCATAGTAGCTCAGAAGCCCGGTCGTGAGCCTTGTGACCCTCGTCATCATGGAGACATCGGTTGAAAAGCCTATGTATCGCCTTTCCAAAACCCATCCCATCAGGAAGCCGATGCACCAGCCGACGCCCTTATAGGTATCATTGGCCATTTTCGCGCCATCCACCAGCAGCTTGCCGGCGGCGTCATAATCGGCCGGATAGGGCTTGACCGCGGCGAATACCGCGACAGCCACGGCGATTCCTATTCCGGCGCACATCACCATCAGGTCCTTTTCCGGATGCGCCTCCACCCAGGCCATCAGCCTGGCCGTCAGCCACATCACGATGAGCCCCGCCCCTACGCCCACCAAGATGTCCTGGGGCGTATGCACACCCAGGAAATTCCGGCTGAACGCGATGAGCGCGACAATGAGGCCCAGCGCAATGCGAAACGCTTTGGACAGCTCCCTGCGAAGCGCGGCGCCGCCGTACAGCGACGCGGCGTTCATGCTGTGTCCGCTGGGGAAGGAATACCCCGTTGCCGTCGCCATGGCCTCGCTTTCGGGCACAATGCGCGCATCCCTGATCCACGGGCGGTAGATGCAGCCCGTCACCTTCAGCAGACCGTTGACGACCCTGTTGCCGCTCCAGCCCATGAGCAGATACTTGCCGAACTCCTTGTTGACGCACCAATAGATGAGCGCCATGATGATCAGCACCGTATTCATTTCACCGATGAAGCTCATCTTTGACATGAAATCAACCAGACAGGCGCCGGCTCCGTTCCTGAATTCCTGCAATGCCAAAAGGATACGAATATCCATGTTCTCACCTCGTCAAATTCAGATCAAAAGGTCTAAAAATCTCAAATACTTGCCCTTCTCTTTCCCTGCATGTCCTCATCATTCCCCCCGGATATCCCGCAGGGCGGGATATCCATACGCACCCTCGGCGTTTTCCACGGCGCGGATGATCGCTTCGCTGACCACCTCTGCCGAAAGCGCGCCCACCAGGTCCTGATCCGCGGCAACGTCCCCGATGGACACCGCGTAGATGCTGTCGCCGTCAGCAGAGGTATGCACGGGGTTGATGGACCGGGCATAGCCGTCGTGGGCCATGCCGGCGATCTTGCAAAGCTGTGCCTTTTCAAAACAAGCGTTGGTGCATACGACGCAGATCGTGGTATTGCCGGTGAACTTGTTGTCCACCACGGCATAGCTCTGCCGCATGTATTCGGCGGTGGAGCGCAGCCCGTCCTTTTCTTCGTTCAGCATCCCCGCGATCTGCCTGCCGGTCTTCCAGTCATACACATCCCCCAGGGCATTAACAACCACGATTGCGCCGATTTTCAGCTCTCCGAGCCGGACGGCATAGCTTCCGATGCCGGACTTCATGCAGTAATCCATCCCGGCATACTTGCCCACCGTCGCCCCGCACCCGGCGCCATAGCTGCCGTCCCTGTAATTCGGCGCTTCCATCGCCAGCCGGGCGGCTTCATAGCCCATGGCCGCGTCCGGGCGGACAGAGGCGTCCCCCACGGACAGGTCGTAGATATCCGACTGCGCCACAAGCGGCAACAGCGCATAGCCCGTGTCGTAGCCGATGCCATTTTCCTCCAGATATGCCATCACGCCGTTCGCCGCACCCAGGCCGTAGGCGCTGCCGCCGGCCAGCACGATGGCATGGATGCTCTGGGCCGCCATCAGCGGGTTGAGCAGCTGGCTTTCCCGGCTGGCGGGGCCGCCGCCGCGCACATCCAGCCCGGCGCGCATCCCCTGCGGCGCGATGAATACCGTGCAGCCGGTGGCGGCTCCGGAATTCTCCGCCTGGCCGATACAGACCGGCCCGACCTCCGTCACAGGGATCTCACGCATGACATCTCCCCCTCCGCCATAGCCGCCGTCAGCAAGGTGCAAAGCCACCTTTTCATCCTCCTCATCATCGTCGTTCCTTTCCTGCCTCCGCCCGTATCGGCCGGGCAGGGTTGCTCATCCGTCCACTTTCACGCGGCGGGTGAAGGGCCCGCCTGCTCCCACATTGATTTGTGGCCGTCCGCGGATACACGGACTCAGGAGCAAGGGTTTCCGCACAGCCTGATCATATTTTCTGAATATGCTTACTATGTATTTTACAGCAAAGCGCGTTTATCTGCAACGAGTCCCGGTCACATTGTAAAGAATTTTATGGGTCGAAATTATGACCGGCAGGGGCAGCGCGTCGGCGAATCGAGTAGGAGGGGGTGATTAGCCCCCGTCCTCTCACCGCACCGTACGTACCGTTCGGTATACGGCGCGTCCAACACAAACAGATTGAATAGACTCGTATGCAAGGGAGAGATCAAAGAATCCTGCGCGTGCGAGTCTTTCGTTTGAGATAGCCCGTTCAACGGCTCCG
>JAFUCP010000135.1 GCA_017459565.1 Clostridia bacterium
CCGCCGCGGACGGCCAGACCTCCGTGGACGTGCACGTCCTGCAGGGCGAGCGCGAAATGGCCGCCTATAACAAGACTCTGGGCCGCTTCCAGCTGACCGGCATCGCTCCCGCGCCGCGCGGCGTGCCGCAGATCGAGGTCACCTTCGATATCGACGCCAACGGCATCGTGCATGTGTCCGCCAAGGATCTGGGCACCGGCAAGGAGCAGTCCATCGCCATCACCGCCTCCTCCAACATGAGCGAGGATGAGATCAAGAAGGCCGTGGACGAGGCCGCGCAGTTCGCCGCCGAGGACAAGAAGAACAAGGAACAGGCCGAGACCTTCAACCAGGCCGACAACCTGATCTATCAGACCGAAAAGACCATCAAGGACCTGGGCGACAAGCTGGATTCCGCCGACAAGGCCAAGCTGGAGCAGGAGCTTGAGAGCTTCAAGCAGACCCGCCAGAGCAACAACGTCGAGCAGATCAAGAGCGCCATGGAGTCCTTCAGCAAGTCCACCATGGACGTGTTCGCCAAGGTCTATCAGCAGGCCAATCCCAACGGCGGCGCGGGCTTTGACCCCAATGCCGGCGCGAACCCCAACGGCGGCGCGAACGTGAACGACGACGGCACCGTGGACAGCGAGTTCACCGACGGCAACTGATCGGCGTTAAAGCACCTTTTGAGAGGGCAGGGGGTTAGCCTTGCCCTCTCTTTCAAACCATCATCCAGCAAGGGGTGATCCAAGCTATGGCAAACAAACGCGACTACTACGAGGTACTGGGCATCGAAAAGGGCGCGGACGAGGCGGCCATCAAGAAGGCCTATCGCACGCTGGCAAAAAAATACCACCCGGACGTGAACCCGGGGGACAAGACCGCTGAGGAGAAGTTCAAGGAGGTCAACGAGGCCTACCAGGTGCTGTCCAACCCCCAGAAGCGGGCCCAGTACGACCAGTTCGGCCATGACGGCCCTCAGGCGAGCGGCTTTGGCGGCGGCGGCTTCGGCGGCTTCAGCGGCTTCGAGGGCGGCGGCTTCGGCGGCTTTGAGGATATCTTTTCCTCCGTGTTCGGCGGCGGCTTCGGCGGCGGCGCGCGCGCCAGCGGCCCCGTTCCCGGGGACGATCTGCGCTACGATCTGACGATCTCCTTCGAGGAGGCGGCCATGGGCTGCGAAAAGGAGATCAACCTGGTGCGCGACGAGGAGTGCCCCACCTGCAACGGCTCCGGCGCGAAGCCCGGCAGCAAGGTGGACACCTGCCCCAGCTGCAATGGCTCCGGCCAGGAGCGCGTGGTGACGAACACGCCCTTCGGGCGCATCCAGAACGTGCGCACCTGCTCCCGCTGCCGCGGCGCGGGCAAGATCATCACCGAGCCCTGCCCCAAGTGCCATGGGCGCGGCAAGGTGCGTGTGAGCAAGCGGCGCACGGTGAAGGTGCCCGCCGGCATCGACAACGGCCAGGTGCTGACCATTCGCGGCCAGGGCGGCCTGGGCGAGCGCGGCGGCCAGCCCGGTGATCTGCTGATCGTCATCAATGTCCGGCCTCACAAGCTGTTCAGGCGCCGGGACGACGATTTGTACATCGAAATGCCCCTGACCTTTACCCAGGCCGCGCTGGGCGCGGAGCTGGACGTGCCCACGCTGGGCAAGCCGGTCAAGCACCGCTTCCCCGAGGGCACCCAGCCCGGCCAGGTTTTCCGGCTGAAGGACCAGGGCGTCACCCATCTGCGGGGCGGCGGCAAGGGCGATCTGTATATCACTGCCGTGGTGGAGATCCCCAAAAAGCTGACCAACCAGCAAAAGGAGCTGCTGCGCCAGTTCGACGGCACCGCCAGCGGCAGCCAGTACGAAAAGAAAAAGAGCTTCCTGGACAAGCTGAAGGACGCCTTCAACTGATCCCCGATGGGCGCGGATGTAAACGGCCCGCCGCCGGGACGCCCCAAAGGCGCTCCGGCGGCGGGCCGTTTGTGCGATCCACGGGGCTTGTCCATCGGCAAAAAACATGCTATAATCACTGTATTCGGGCGCGACAGGACGGTGAGCAAACGGGCGATGGGTGTCAACGCTGTGGGGATGTGGCTGGGACGGCTGCTGATGGCGGGCTATATCGCGCTGACGGCCGCGGCCGCGCTGCGCTACTTCAAAACGGCGCTGGCGGAGCCCGTTCAGACGCCCGCGCCGCCGGCGGGGAGGACCCCCTGGCCGAAGCTGTTGGCCTGGGCGCTGGGCGCGTTTGTGGCGTCGCGGCTGCTGGTCGCGCTGTCCTGCGCCGCGGTGTACGCCGCCGAGAACCGGACGCTGGCGGGCTTCCTGACGGCCCTCAAGGGGCGGCTCAGGCCCTGGGACGCGGACCATTACCTGGGGATCATCGAAAACATGTATGTCACCGAGGGGGACGCCCGCTTTCACATCGTGTTTCTGCCGTTCTTCCCGGCGGTGTGCCGCGCGCTGCGCTGGCTGACGGGCATGTCGCCCTTCGCCGCCGCCGAAACCGTCGCCAACGGCGCGCTGCTGGGCAGCGGCTGGGCGATGTTCCGGCTGACGGAGGACGCGGACGGCCCTGACACGGCGCGGCGGGCCATGCTGCTTTTGATGTTCTGCCCGATGGCGTATTTTTATTCCATTCCCTATACGGAATCCGTGTTCATGCTGGTGACGCTGTTGGCGGTGCTGTGCGCCCGCAGGCGGCGCTGGGGCTGGGCGCTGCTGTTCGGGGCCATGGCCTCCAATACCCGCGTGGTGGGCATCGCCGTGGCCATTCCCATCTTCTGGGAGTATCTGCGCGCGGCCCGGGAGGCCGACGCCGCGAGGGGCCTTGCCGAAACGGGGTCCGTGCGGGCACGGCGCGCGGCGCTGTGCGCGCTGAAGGTGCTGCCGGTGAGCGCCGGGCTGCTGGCGTACCTGTATGTCAACTACAGGCTGTACGGCAACCCCACCCAGTTTATGATCTTTCAACAGGAAAACTGGTACCAGAGCTTCGGCAGCATGGCCTACACCTTCCAGAATTCCTTCGCCAACGCCCTGCAATACGATGATTTTTTGTACCGGCTGGGGGTCTGGTGGCCCCAGGTGGCGCTGCTGGCGGGGGTGCCGCTGCTGGCGCTGTGGCGGCGCGGGCGGGAGCATCCCGCGGACACGGCCTATCTGTTGGTGACGCATTACGTCAACTTCGCGCCCACCTGGCTGCTCAGCGGCCCGCGCTATCTGTCCGCCACCTACGCGCTTTACCCGATGCTGGCGCGGATCCCCAGGGGCCGGAAGGGCTTTGCCGCGCTGCTGACGGGGGAGTGCGCGCTGCTCGTCTACATGAGCGTCGTCGGGCTATGGTATGTCAAAGTTTACTGATACGTGAGGTATAGCTATGAATTGGATGGAATACACGATCCTGACCACCACCGAGGCTTCGGAGCTGATCTCCCAGCTGCTGATGGACGCGGGCAGCACGGGCACGATGATCGAGGACAAGAACGACGTGGCCGCGAACCAGCGCCCCGAGGGACAGTGGGACATCATCGACGAGGCCATTGCAGAGCGCATCGGCGACGATGTGAAGGTGACGGGCTATTTCGAGGCGGATGAAAAGCTGGCGGACCGGCTATCCTACATCGATGCCGAGCTGCGCCGCCTGCGGGGCATGGACCTGGGCATGGACCTGGGCAAGCTGGAAACGCTGCGCCACGACGTGGCGGAGCAGGACTGGACCGAGAGCTGGAAGGCCGCGTTCAAGCCCTTCCGCCTGGGCCGGCACATGGTCGTCAAGCCCAGTTGGGAGACGGTGGAAGGGCGCGAGGGCGACCACATCATCGAAATCGACCCCGGCATGGCCTTCGGCACGGGCACCCATGAGACCACCGGCATGTGCGTGCGGCTGGTGGAGAAGTACGTCCGGCCAGGCGATAAGGTCATCGATATCGGCACCGGCACGGGCATCCTGGCCATCGCCGCCGCCCACATGGGCGCAAAGCAGGTGCTGGCCACCGACCTGGACGCCGTGGCCGTGCGCGTGGCGGCGGAAAACGTGGCCGTCAACGGCTTTGCGGACAGAATCGACGTGCGCTGCGGCGATTTGCTGGAGGTGGTGCAGGAATCGGGCAACGTGGTGATCGCCAATATCATCGCGGATGTGATCATCGCCCTGGCCGCGCCGGTGCGCGCGCGCATTGTGGACAGCGGACTGTTCATCTGCTCCGGCATCTCCGTGGAGCGCAGGGACGACGTGTTGCGCACGCTTAAGCAGGCCGATTACGACGTGCTGGACGTTGTGACTGAGGGCGAATGGTGCGCCATGGCGGCAAGAAAGCGCTGAGTTCGTGGCGCTTGAGGTTTGGACCGCCGCGCCGACCCTTCCCGGGCCGGGCGGCGGCTGTTTTTTATGCTCTGAAAGATATTATTTGTAAAATAATATATTCAGATATTGACATAGAACTCAGTCTGTTATATTATATTGGCAACGGGATATTATTTCCAAAATATTATTTGATAAACAGGAGGCGGAAACAATGACATACGCGAGCGATCTGACGGGCGAGGCCCCGAGGCCGATTTCGATGGAGGAACACAGGCAGCTGGGCCGGGAGAACGAGCGGCGCAAGCGCACGGCGGTGAACGACGCGCTGCAATTCCCCACGGGGGACCAGTTTGAGGCGGATCTGAACGACATGCTGGGCGGGGATGCGGAGTCCAGCGGGGATGTGATCGTCATTGCGCTGATCGACTGCGACGAGTTTTTACAGGTGAACCAGGAATTCGGCCACGACGTGGGCGACCGGGTGCTGATCGAGACGGGGCGCTACATCCGCAGGAGCGTGCCGGAGGAGGCGAAGGTCTATCGCATCGGCGGCGACGAATTCGGCCTCATCTTCCGCGGCGAGCGGGAGAGGGAGGAGGTCTTTCTGCTGCTCAACGAGCTGCGGCAAAATTACGCCGTCAAGACGCCGGACGGCGTGGCGCAGACGATCACCGTCGGCATGGCCACCGCCTTTGAGGACGCCTCCCGCTGCGCGGAGCTGATCCGCAAGGCGGACGGCGCGCTGTACCGGGCGAAGGCGGCCGGGCGGAACCGCATCGCCATGGCCAAGGAGGAAAAGATGACCCCCAAGACCAGCCACTACACCCGCGACCAGCTGCAGCGCCTGAGCAAGCTGTCCAAGCGGGAGGGCGTGGGCGAGGCGATCCTGCTGCGCGAGGCGCTGGACATGCTGCTGAAAAAATACGACATCTGACGGGGAAGCGCAGGGCCTTGTATGTGGATGAAAAACATGCTATAATCGTGCCGGGGCCGCGGCGGCGCCGACGCGCCGGGCGGCAATGACTGAATTTGGAGCGGTGAGAGGATGCACAGCTTTTACATTGAACCGCCCGTGGACGGTGTCGCCCGGCTGCCCGCCGGGGAGGCGAAGCACGCGGCGAAGGTGCTTCGACTGAAGCCCGGGGACGAGGTCTGCGCCCTGGACGGCGCGGGCGGGCGCTGGCGCGGCGAAATCGAAGCCGTGTCGGACGGCGATGTGCGCCTGCGCCTGATCGAAGGCCTGGACAGCCACGAATCCCCGCTGCGCCTGACGGTGTACGAGGGCATCCCCAAGGCCGACAAGCTGGATTTTATCGCCCAAAAGCTCACGGAGCTGGGCGCGGCGGCGCTGACGCCCGTGCGCATGGAGCGCTGCGTGGTGAAGCTGGACGACCGGGACGGCGAAAAGCGCCGGGAGCGCCTGGAGAAGATCGCCCGGGAGGCCGCCAAGCAGTGCGGGCGCGGGCGCTTTCCGCGCGTTGAACGGCCCCTGGACTGGCCCCGGGCGCTGGAGGAGATGAAGCGGCACGAGCTGCTGCTCATTCCCTGGGAGGAAGCCGGGGGGCGCGGGCTGAAGGATGCCTTCGCCGCCGCCCCCGGGGCCCGGGATATCGGCATCGTCATCGGCCCGGAGGGCGGCATGTCCCCCGGGGAGGTGGCCGCCATGGCCGAAATCGGCGGCGTGACCGTGACCCTGGGCCCGCGCATACTGCGCACAGAGACCGCCGCCGTCGTCTCCGCCGCCCTGGCGATGCAGCTGTGGGGGGATATTTAATGACCATCAACGAGTACCAGGCTCTGGCCCTGCGCACGCTGAACCCCGCGATGGGGAAAAGGGACGTGCTGATCAACGGCGTCATGGGCCTGTGCGGCGAGGCGGGGGAGGCCATCGACCTCGTCAAAAAGCACCTGGCCCAGGGCCACCCGCTGGACGCGGAGGCGCTGATCGGGGAGCTGGGGGATGTGGCCTGGTATCTGGCGGAAACCGCCTTCGCGCTGGATGTGGATTTGGAGACGGTGCTGGCGCGAAACATCGAAAAGCTGAAAAGGCGCTATCCAGAGGGGTTTGACGCCGAAAAATCCATGGACCGGACGGGTGAGACATGAGGACGATTGCGACATACACGCTGGGCTGCAAGGTGAACCAGTACGACACCGAGGCCATGCTGGAGCGCTTTGAGCAGGCGGGCTACCGGGCCGTGCCCTTTCAGCAGGCGGCGGACGTTTACCTGATCAATACCTGCACCGTCACCGGCACCGGCGACCAGAAATCCCTCAAGACTATCCGCCGCGTGGCCCGGGAGCATCCGGACTGCGCCATCGTGGTTTGCGGCTGTCTGGCCCAGCGCATGGCCGATTCGATCCTTGAGATGGACAACGTGCGCCTGGTGGTGGGCGTGCAGCGTCGGGGCGAGGTGGTGGCCCTGCTGGAGGGCGCGCTTGAGGCAGGCTCGCGGGTGAACGCCGTCGCGCCGCTGAAAAACGCGGGGTTTGAGAACCTGGCTGTATCCCGCCACGAGGGCAAAACCCGGGCCACCATGAAGATCCAGGAGGGCTGCGACCGCTGGTGCAGCTATTGCGTCATTCCCAGCGTGCGCGGGCCGGTGCGCTCCATGCCCCTTGCGGACGTGGCGGCGGAGGCCGCGCGGCTGGGCGGGGCCGGCTACGCGGAGATCGTGGTGACGGGCATCCACCTGGCCAGCTATGGCCGGGGCACGGGGGATACGCTGCTGGACGCCGTGCGCGCCGTACACGACGCGCCGGGCGTGCGCCGGGTGCGGCTGGGATCGCTGGAGCCCGTGACCGTGACGGAGGACTTCGCCCGTCAGGCCGCCGCCCTGCCGGGGCTGATGCGCCAGTTCCATCTGTCGCTGCAATCGGGCAGCGCGGGGGTGCTGAAGCGTATGCGCCGCCGCTATACCCCCGATGAATACCGCCATGCCGTGGCGCTGCTTCGGCAATACATGCCGGATTGCGCCGTGACCACGGACGTGATCGCCGGCTTCCCCGGGGAGACGGAGGCGGAGTTTGAGGAGAGCATGGCCTTTATCGAGGATATCAGGCTGGCGAGGATACACGTCTTTCCCTATTCCCGGCGCAGCGGAACCGTGGCGGACGCCATGGACGGGCAGCTCAGCGAGGGCGTCAAGCGCGCCCGGGCGCGGAAGCTGATCGAACTCGGGAACCGATTGGAGCGCCGCTTCGTCTCAGAATTGATCGGCACAACACAGCAGGTGCTGTTTGAGCAGAGCGTGGGCGAAGGCATGTCCGAGGGCTATACCGGCCAGTATGTGCGCCTGCGGGCCAGGGCCGAGCCCGGGCAGATCGCCCCGGCAGTCATTGAGAGCGCCGTGGATACGCTGGCGCTGGGAACCGTCATCGAAAATTAAGGAGGCAGATGGAACATGAGCGATTGTCTGTTTTGCAAAATCATCGCCGGGGAGATCCCGGGCAATGTGGTCTATGAGAACGATAAGGTGTTTGCCTTCCGGGACATCAATCCCCAGGCCCCCGTGCATGTGCTGATCGTGCCGAAGCGGCACATGGACAACATCCTCGCCTGCGATGGGGAGACCGCCGCCGCGCTGACGGACGCCGTGCGCGTGATCGCCGGGCAGGAGGGCGTGGCCCAGAGCGGCTTTCGGGTCATCAGCAACTGCGGCCACGACGGCGCGCAGTCCGTGAACCACCTGCACGTCCACCTGCTGGGCGGCAGGGCGCTGCCGGAGCGGATGGGCTGATTGGACCTCGCAGGCATAGAACCGGGGCCTTCGCATATCCTATGGGATGGCGAAGTGTCGTCGCGCTGCCCAAAAAGTTGGGCAAATTGGCGGCGTATTTTCAAAGTTTTGTGAAAATCTTGGTTTTATGCCCCACAAGGGTTGACGAGTACATAAGTTATGGGGTATAATAAACGATGTGGCGAACCCCATGCTACATTGGCAGATGCCATTCAATCGCGAGGGGAGGGAAAGCACATGTCCGAGGTACGCATTCGGGAAAATGAATCATTGGAAAGCGCGCTGCGCCGTTTTAAGCGCAAGACTGCTCGTGATGGCATTCTCGCAGAAGCAAGGAAAAGGGAGCATTACGAAAAGCCCAGCGTAAAGCGTAAAAAGAAGGCTGAGGCCGCTCGCAAGCGCAAGTATTAAACCAATGAAAGCCCCTCTGGTCGCCCGGAGGGGCTGTTTTCAATCGCATCCATTTCATTCGTTTCAATCCATCCCTCCAATTGCAGCCGCCGCACCCTTCGCGGCACGTATGTTTCGTTTGAAGTCATCATAAATTTATATTGCCGACGAACGCCGATGGTCCCCCGGGGCCGGGTGCGCCATTATTGGAGAATAGCTTACATGCGATACAGGATGCTGCTTTGGCCCCATGCCAACGCGCGCTATCAGAGCGAAACCGTGAAGCTGGCGGAGGCGGAGCTGCGGCTGATGCTGGATCGCCTCGCCCCCGAAGCGGTTATTTCCGCAAATGACGCGGCGGATATGCCCTCGCTGGCCATCGATTTTCCCGCCGCGTGCGATGCCGCGGTGATCGACGCCCTTCGAAAACATTCCCTGCTTTACGCCCTGTTTGAGGAGCGGGAGGGACTGCTTCGCCCGGTGGCCGGGCGCTGGCCCGCCCGCGTGGGCAGCGATTTGCCCGCCATCCTCAAGTACAAGGGCAAGACCAATGAAATGTTTTTGCAGCTTCTGATCAACGTCGCGCTGTATTCGGGCGGCTTTTACAGCCGTGAGGACGAGCGCCTTTCGCTGCTGGACCCCATGTGCGGCCGCGCCACGGGTCTGTTTGTGGCGGCCAACCGGGGCTGGGACGCCGTGGGCGCGGACGTGGATAAAAGCGACCTCAAGGAGGCGGAGCGCTTCTTCAAGCGCTATCTGGAGTACCACCGCTTCAAGCACACCGTGTCCCAACAATCCCGCACCCTCGAAGGGGGCCGGGGCGCCGCGCTGTGCCGCTTTGAATATGCCGCCGATGCCCGCGCCGCCAAAGAGGGCAGGTCAAACGCCCTCAGTCTCGTCCATCTGGACGCGGCGAAGGCTTCGGAGGCGCTGGGCAGGGACGTATTTCACATCATCGCCTGCGATTTGCCCTATGGCGTGCGCCACGACGCGCAGCTGGCCCAGGGCGCCAATCGCCGTGGGAACTGGCTGGAGACGCTGCTGCGCGCGGCGCTGGCCGACTGGCGAAGGGCGCTCAAGCCCGGCGGAACCGTGGCCCTCTCCTTCAACGCGCAGAATTACAGCCTGGCCAGACTGCGCGGCCTGATGGCCGAAAGCGGCTTTGAGGTGATGCAGGGCGGCGCTTATGAGAGCTTTTCCCACTGGGTCGAGCAGGCCATCACCCGGGATATCGCCGTCTGTCGAAAGCCGGTCAAGGCCCGGTAAAGCCCATTTTCCATATCCCATTGGAGGTATTTATGGATTATCAGTCCCTTCATATGAAAACCGTCGTGGAGCTGCGCAGGCTGGCAAAGGACGCCGGCGTGCGCGTTCCCGCGGGGACTCACAAAAATATGCTGATCGAAATGCTCCTGGAGGCCGAGCAGCCGGCAAGGGAGGCCGCGCCTGAGATCAAAGAGGCCGCGCCTGAGATCAAAGAGGCCGCGCCAGAGATCAAAGAGGCCGCGCCCAAGATCAAGGAGCTCGCCCGGCGCCGGGGCAGACCGCCGAAAATGCGCGAACCCGCCCCCGGGGAAGCCGCCCAGCCCCCGCTGGAGAACGCCGTGACGGCCCCTGAGGGCATCGTCTCCGCGTCCGAGGCCGAGTCCGTGAAAAACAGCGAGGCCGCGCAGAAGAACGAGCCCGCGCAGAACAGCGAGGCCGCGCAGAAGAACGAGTCCGCGCAGAACAGCGAACCCGCGCAGAACAGCGAACCCGCGCAAAACAGCGAGCCCGCGCAGAACAGCGAACCCGCGCAGAACAGCGAGCCCACGCAGAACAGCGAGCCCGCGCAGAACAGCGAACCCGCACAGAACGGCGAATCCACGGAAACCAACGAGCCCGCACGGACGGCTCCCGGGGCGCGGCAGGCGGTTGGGAAGCCGAGGGGCTACGGCCAGGGAGAGGGCCGTC
>JAFUCP010000136.1 GCA_017459565.1 Clostridia bacterium
AACAGGACATCCTGCCGGTTCTTTTCCGCGCTGGCGGCGTTGAAGCCCCTTGACTTGCCGCCAGCAAGCCTGCGGGACTTCGCCTTGCCAGCACAAAAAAGTTCCCGGCAATCTTGTCCTCTTTTAATCAGGTCTTAGTATAAACAGAACCGGCGGAGGCCATGCTGCCTTCGCCGGTTCTGTCCGCTGAAAAAGCCCGCAAAAGAACAATCCCTGTCGATCAAGGACCTTGGCAGGGATTTCTGCTTGCGGCGTTGGCATTGCCCGCAAAATGCGGTCATATACGGCTGGGTAAACTCCCTTTTAACAGGCTTCTTCAAAGGCCTGTCCGTCTGTTGCGGGCTCACTTCTTTTTCTTCTTATCCTTGAGCATTTCCCCGTATTTGGAAAACAGGAAGTTCTGGAATTCGATGCCCGCATTGCCGTCGGCGCTGCCATAGCCCATCTTGAGTTGGGCGGTGGTCACGGCCAGGCGCGTGGCTTCGTTGTAGGTGCCGATGCTGTCGGCCACGTCGTCGCGGTCCAGCAGCCCCAATTCCCAAAGCCGCCGCTGCAGCGCCGTCACCGCGTCGCCACTGTCGCCGGGACGCAGCGCGGTGTAATCCCCGCCGGAGCCCTCAAACTGCACGGAGGCGTCCGGCGCGGCCTTGCTGTAGATATAGCGCTGCATGGAGGCCGAGGCCTCGCCGGTGGCCGGAACGCCGATGGCGTTCTGAAAGGCGGCTACGGCGGCGCGGGTGGCTTCGTCATAGATGCCGCTGACGCTTTCGAGATAGCCCAGCTCCGCCAGCCGGTTTTGCAGCGCCGTCACCGCGCTGCCCGTGGAGCCCACCACCAGGTTGAAGTACAGCGTGTCGGAGCTTTCCTGCGCCGCGGCGCCTTCCCGGGCGTCGTCCCCGGCATTGCTGTCGGCGCGGTCGAAGCCCTCGGAGCCCTGCTGGCTCTGCTCATAAGTCAGCGCCTGGTCGCTGAACAACACCGATTGCAGCCATGCGGTGGCCAGGCCGTCGGCCTCCATGCCGTTGCACTGCTGGTAGAAGGCCACGGCGTTGATGGTGGCCTGTCCGTAATCGCCGTTGGGGGTGCCGCTGGCATAGCCCAGCTCCACCAGGCGGCGCTGGAGGTTCAGCACCGCTTCGCCGCTGTCGCCCACGTTCAGGTTCTGATAGGTGGCGATGGTGACCTCCCCGCCGTAGGCCGGGGCGTTGTCTGAGAGCAGGAATTCCTGCATGTCCATGCTCAGCATACCATTGGGCGTGTGCCCGATGGCGGAAAGGAAGCGGTTGACGGCCTCCTGGGTGGACTGGTCGAAGACGCCGCTGTCCTCACCGCTGTCCAGATAGCCCAGGGCGATCAGCCGCTGCTGCACCTGGGAGACCCTCGGGCCGGAATTGCCAAGGGCGATGGCGGTGGAGGCGTCGATATCGTCGCCGGTGGGGATGACGATGGCGCCCTGCTGGATCAGCGCGTCCGGCGCCAGTGTCGTCAAAAGCTGCACGGAGGGGTCGTAGGACCGGGCCGTGTCGGAGTACAGCTCCCGCTGCATAGCCACGTTGGCCACGTCGCTGGCAGCAAGGCCATAGGTGGCGTAAAACAGCCGCACGCTCCTTGCGGTCTCTTCGTCAAACACGCCGGTCAGCTCCGTGATGGGGTAGCCCAGGTTTTTCAGCCGCTGCTGCAGGGCGTATACGCTGCTGCCCACGGCGCCCGGGCGCAGCACCGTGTACTGGGAAATTACGGCGTTGTTGTAGGCGTCGCTGCCATAGGCGGGGGCAGTGGAGGCGAACAGCTTCAATTGCAGCTTTGTGGTGGCCACGCCGGTCTGCATCGTGCCGTAGGTCTGCTCAAAGCGCTTCACGGCGGCCTCGGTATCGGAGTCGTACAGGCCGGATACATCGCCCTGGAAGTAGCCCAGGTCCCGCAGCCGCAGCTGCAGCGCCTGCACCGCGATGCCGGTGTTGCCGAGGCTCAGGCTGCGGTACTCGGTCTGGGCCTCCAGGGACCGGGCGGACTGGAAATCGCCCTCGATGACGGAACTGTCGTTCAGCGTGACATTGCCCTCGGAGTCGATGACGATGGCCTCCGGCGCGGCCATGTTTTCCGGCAGGGGGGTGGCCGTGGCATAGGGGACGTTGATGCTGACGGAGGTGTTGGCCTGTGTGTTCAGGATGGTCTCGTCCACCACGCCGCAGCCGGACAGCATAAGGCAGACGCCCGCCGTGCCCAGACAGAGCATAAAGACCTTCCGATTGCGCATAACAAGTCCTCCGTGTCGATGGGTTCTCTTCATATTATTGCGTCGCGCGCGGCGCGCGGCGGGTCGTCGTGACAGCCTGCAAACAGGCAATTCTATTCTATAACAAAGCGAGAAAAAAAACAATGCCTATATGAATAAGTTTTACGCGCATTTACGCGCCAAGGGCCTGCCCGTCAAGCGCGTAGACGCGCACACTGCCCTTCTGGAACACAAGCGCGCAGTTGTCGTCGAACCAGGCGGCGTCCACGTCGAAATCCCCCAGCTCATAGCTGGAAAGATATACGTAATCGACGCCATAGCGCTGAAATAGCTCCGCGCTGTCCCCGGGCTGCTCCAGCATCCGCTGCTCGGCGATCTGCTGGGCGGAATAGTCGATGCCATGGAAATACAGATAGCTGCCGGTGCCGCACACAATGTCCCGTCCCGCCAGCGCGGCGACGGCGTTGTTGTGCTGCTGCCCGGTCAGAAACACGGCGTGCTGCGGCGTATTCGTCTCGATCCACGCGGCGGCCTCCGCCTCCTCCGGGGCGAACAGGCGGTAGTCGGACACCACCTCGCGCCCGATGGTCAGCACGCCGGACAGCGTGGACACCGCCATGAACACCGCCGCCAGCAGCGCCCGCCCGGGCAGGCCCCTGAGCCTGTCCCACAGACGGACCAGATACGCGCCCACGGCGGGCAGCATGACCATGTAGGCCACGTAAAAAAGCTTGTTGTTGTCGTACTCGTTGGGCTGGAACTGGATCAACTCCGCCGCCAGGTAGACGCACAGCGCGCCGATCCCCAGCAGCCTGAACAGCGCGAAACCGGACAGCTCCCGGTCCCGGGCGTTCACCGAGCGCCGCCCGGAGAGCGCCGCCGGAACCATCAACAGCCAGACCGGCCCCATGTTCTTGATCCAGAACCAGCAATAGCCGTCGATCAGCCGCCCGCCCTGGTTGTTGACCCAGTTGAACCGCAGGCGCAGCGATCCGCCCTTCACGGTCTGGGGCACGGCCCAGGTCAAAAGCTGGGGCAGCGCCAGGACCATGGCGATGGCGCCGTAGAGCGCAAAGCGCGTCAGTACCCCGCGCCGATCGGCCGCGGGCGCGCGCAGCACGCAGCCTGCCATCATGCCGGCGCTGATCAGCCCCAGCGCCAGGAAGGAGTGGGTGTGGATCATCGGCAGCGCGCCGGCCCAGACGCCCAGGATGGCGAAGCTGCGCGCGTCACGGTCCCGGGTTGCCGTCGCCAGCAGCCACAGCGCGCCAAGCAGCGCCATCCAGCCTGTCAGCAGCGTGCGCTGAGGCACCATCATGTCGCAAATCACGTTGACCCAGCGCAAATTCAGCGCGGGCTGGTTGGTGGGCGTCTTATAGAAGCCGGTGAAGATCTCCCGGAAGGCCGAGGCATCCCTTCCGACGCCGTCCAGCGCGTAGAAAAAGCCGAGCCCGCCGTTTAAAAACATCAGCGCGAAGGCGACGACGGTGGCGGCGCGGCTGTGGGTCAGCTCCCAGCAAAACAGCACAAAGCCGGTATAGACCAGCGCCATCATCAGCGTGCCCGTGAGGACGAAGGAGAAGCCGAGCCCGCTTCCCGCCAGAAGCATGGAGGTCACCATGCTGTCTCCCAGGAAGGGATAGCCCAGCAGCGCCTCGGGCATCAGCGAATAGTGGGGCGGGTAGGCGGCGTTTCTGAGGCTGGTGGCGATGCCCAGGTGCAGGCACAGGTCGCCATAGGTGGACTGGCCAACATGCAGCGCCCCGTTCACATCCCGCAGCACATGGGTATATTGCAGGTATCCGCTCAAGACGGTCATGGGTACAATCAGCGCCAGCGGCAGCCACGCGGGCATGTCCGTGAACCGCCGCTCACGGGCCGCGCCGCGGCTGAAAAAGGCGAACGCCCCCGACGCCGCCGCGGCCGCGCCCAGCCCCAGCAGGCTGGCGGCGAGGGTGAAGCCCAGGGCAAAGGCGAACAGCGTGGGCAGCCACATCATCATGACCAGCCCCGCACAGAGCCCGAGCCACAGCCGCACGAGCCGCTGCTTTTTGGGTAGCAGGCCGTCCATCAGGCACACGCCGCAGCCAAGATAACCGGCCAGCAGAAGAATCCCGCCCATGCGCTACCTCCGTATTCATCCCAAACGCGCCGTCGGCATTGAAACGGCTGATGCGATTATACCACCGCCGCGCCTCGGCTGTAAAGCAAGGGAGGGTTATTTCGAAGAGATGCTGAATGTTTCGGTAGTATTAAAATATATTACGTATATTTTATAAATTGTTGATTCTGCTTGTAATTATGTGACCAAAATTAGATGAATGTGTGCATAAATCACAAATTCTATTGAAATTCAGCGGGACGAGGAGTAAAATATAAACGCTTACAAATGTGGTAAAGGACTGGAGGAATACGGCATGAGAAAGCGCTTTGCGAGGTTGGCAGCGGCACTGATTGCCGTCATGCTGTTTGCCTCCGCCTGCGCGTTCGCGGAGGGTACGATCTCCACGACGGTTCTGATGCGCGTGTCGCGGATGACCCAGAACGCGGTGGTGAACGCCGGTGAGGATCTTTCCATTGAGGTCGGCATCGACGGCGTCACGCCCGCGCAGTACCAGTGGTACTTCAACGACGTTCCCATCGACGGCGCAAACCAGCGGGTCTACAACATCGTCAACGCCCAGCCGCAGCACACTGGCGTGTATCGCCTGGACGCCTTCGATGAAAACGGTTCAATGCTCATCAGCATGGACGTGGTCGCCCGCGTGCTGGAGGATGAGGTGCCCCAGGCCGGGGACGGCTCCGTGCCCGTGGCGTTCGCCTTCGCGGGCATCGCGGCCTGCGGCGCTCTGCTGGCGGTGCTGCTCAAGCGTCGGTCCATGGCGTAAATACAAATATCCCGCTGTCTGTACAGGGGCGTCGCAAAGGCGCCCCTAAAAAATTGCCCACGGAGGATGATCTATGAACAAACCCTTTGAATTTGAGCTTCTGCACGTCTGCAAGCAGACCGGCGCGCGGCGCGGGCGGCTGCACACCCCCCACGGCGTCATTGAAACGCCCGTATTCATGCCCGTAGGCACCCAGGCCAGCGTCAAGACCATGTCCCCGGACGAGCTGAAGGATTGCGGCGCGCAGATCATCCTCTCCAATACCTACCATTTGCACCTGCGCCCGGGCGAGGGCCTGGTGGAGCGGGCGGGAGGCCTGCACAGCTTCATGAACTGGGACCGCCCCATCCTCACCGACAGCGGCGGTTTCCAGGTGTTTTCCCTGGCGGACCTGCGCAAGGTCCAGGAGAGGGGCGTGGAGTTCCGCAGCCACCTGGACGGCTCCAGGCAGTTCATCGGCCCGGAGGAATCCATCGCCATCCAGCAGGCGCTGGGATCGGATATCATGATGCAGTTTGACGAATGTTCGCCCTTTCCCTGCGATTATCCCCGGGCCAAGGACGCCATGTACCGCACGATCCGCTGGCTGGAGCGCTGCATGAAGGCCTGGACCCACGAAAACCAGGCGCTGTTTGGCATTGTGCAGGGTGCGTTTTACGCCGATTTGCGGGTGGAATGTGCCCGCCAGATGGCGAAGCTGGACCTGCCGGGCTTCGGCATCGGCGGACTTTCCGTGGGCGAGCCCAAGGAGGTCATGTATGAAATGCTGGAGCAGCTGATGCCCTACATGCCCCAGAACAAGCCCCGCTACCTGATGGGCGTCGGATCGCCGGACTGCCTGATCGAGGGCGTGCTGCGGGGCGTGGACATGTTCGACTGCGTGCTGGCCACCCGCGTGGCCCGCAACGGCACCGTGTTCACTCACGATGGGCGGCTGGTGGTGCGCAACGCCAAATATGCCGAGGACTTCACCCCCCTGGACGCGGACTGCGATTGCTATGCCTGCCGCAACTTCACCCGCGGCTACATCCGCCACCTGTTCAAGGCGGGGGAGATCCTGGCTCTGCGCTTAAACAGCATCCACAACGTCTATTTCCTGACAAAGATGATGGAGCAGATGCGCGAAGCCATCGAAAACGACGCCCTTTTGGACTGGGCCAATGAATTCTATGCCCGCCACGGGCGGGGGAACTGGTAAGCCGCGGCCCGAAACGTAAAAATTTCACGAACAATGGGATAAATGCCGTCTGAAAAGTTGTAATTGTCAAAAACCTCGGTTATAATAGACGCAGTATCCACTTGTATGCAAAGGAGATAATGATGATGACGCTCAATTTCGCAAACCTTCTGGCCGAGGCCAACCAGGCCGTGGCCGTTACCGCCACCACCACCGAGACCGCCGCAACCGGCACCGCCACCGCGCAGGCCGGCATGGGCGGCGAGATGATCACCACCCTCGTCATGATGGTGGCCATGGTCGCCATCTTCTACTTCCTGCTCATCCGGCCCCAGCGCAAGAAGGACAAGCAGGTGAAGGAGATGCTCAGCGCCCTGAAGCCCGGCGACCGCATCTGCACCATCGGCGGCCTGTACGGCACCATCGCCTCTCTGAAGGACGATACCGTGACCCTGACGCTGGGCTCCCTGCAGAACACCGTCGTCATCGCCCGCTGGGCCATCCGCTCCGTGGAGAACGTGGCGCTGGAGAACGATACCGAGCCGCAGATCTGACAGGCGGCAACTGAATATGCGATGCGGGGGCAATCCGGCGTCGCGCGCGGGTCGAAATGCTGCCCAGAGCGCGCAGACGGGGGATTGCCCCTGTGTTCATATGGCGGGTATGGGACCGGCGCTGCCGGGCGACGAGGGAGTATAAGAGGGATGCTATGAGATATACGGGCTTGATCAGATGCCTGGCGCTGCTGATGGCGCTGGCAGTGGCGCTGCCGGCGGCGCTGGCCGAGGAAACCTGGCTGGAGGCGCCCATGCTGGAGGCGGTTGTGCCGGAGCTGGAGGAAGCGCCCCTTCCCGCCTGGGACGCGCCCGATATGGGAGAAATGGCGGTGGAGGCGCTTCCCGCAGACGGCGCTGCGCCCGCCCCGGCGGAGGTCGGGGGATATGCCGACCCCGGCGCGATGGCGGTCAGCGCGCCCTACGACGCCGCGCCGGTGCTGGCGGTGGGCGCGGTGACGCTGGGCGTCAAGGAGAGCTGTGTGCTGGGGCTGCTCAACGGGGCGGACCCGGCGAGCATCGGCGCGGTGTTCGTTTCCTCCAATCCGAAGATCGCCGCCGTGGACGCGGCCACGGGCCAGATCACGGGCAAGAAGGCGGGAAACGCCGTCGTCACCGTGACCGCCCTGGGCGTTCAAAGCAGCTGCGCGGTCACGGTGCTGAAGGCCCCCAAGAAGATCGCCCTGTCCGCCAAAAAGCTGACCCTGGGCGTGGGGGAGGAGACGTGGCTGGCGGCGACGCTGACGGCCA
Source organism: Clostridia bacterium (assembly GCA_017459565.1). GTDB lineage: Bacteria > Bacillota > Clostridia > Christensenellales > Aristaeellaceae > UBA2862. Next base: position 7,606 of record JAFUCP010000136.1, read on the forward strand.
ACACCGCCTCCGCCGTCACCTTTTCCAGCAGCAACGAGGGCGTCGTAATCGTGGGCGGCGACGGCCATCTGGTGGCGGTGGGCACGGGCACGGCCACGGTGACCGCCCGTACCTTTAATAAGAAGAAGGCCACCTGTAAGGTGACGGTCATGGCCGCGCCGGAGTATATCGCGCTGAGCGATTCCATGCTGTCCCTCTGGCAGGGCAGGAGTTATGATTTGAAGCCTACCCTCAGCCCCGGCAGCGGCGGCGGCGTCTACTGCGCCAGCAGCGATCCGTCCGTCGTGTCCGTCAGCGGCACCACCATACGCGCCGAAAGCCGGGGCGCCGCCACCGTCACCGTTTCCACCTACAACGGCAGAAGCGCCTCCATGACGGTACAGGTGACCAAATCGCCCGTCTACCGCGCGATGCTGGTGGGGGGCTGTCGCTTCCCCGGCACGGGCATGAGCAACCTGCCCGGCGACAAGGACGTGGCCATGGTCGCAAACCTGCTTTCCAGCGTCAGCGGCCCCTCGGGCAGCGGCTGGCAGGTGTCCCGCTATACGGATTTGACCGCCGCCCAGATCCACCAGACCATCCGCGGCGTCTTTGCCGGCGCGGAGGAGGGGGATGTTTCGCTGTTCTACATCTCCACCCACGGGGACGAGGCACAGAGCTTTGACGGCTATTACCCCGAGTTCGCGGGCTATTTACAGGTCTATCCCGACTACCGCTACAGCAACTGGTATGACCGCAACACGATGACGCTGGTGGCGCTGGCGGCCTGGCTGAGCGAGGTGCCGGGGCAGGTGGTGGTGATGATCGACAGCTGCGGCTCCGGCGCGGCCGTCTACAACGCCAAGGGCGTCTCCGGCCCGGCCTACAGTCCTCAGAGCTTCGACGCGGCGGTGGTGGAGGCCTTCATGGAGGCGGACAAGGGCGTGCTGGCCCCCGGCGTGGACCAGGGCGCTTTTGTGCTGGAAAACAAGTTCTATGTGCTGACCTCCACCGACTATCAGGAAACGGGCTGGTCGCTGAAGGGCAAGTACAGCTATTTCAGCAAGTGGCTCGGCGACTCCGTCAAGACCAAGGGCCGTATGCCCGCCGACGCGGACAAAAACAGGATGACCACACTGAACGAGCTGTACAGGTACATGAGCAAGCTGGCCGCCAAAAAGGTGTTCAAATACCATGGGGCGAGCTATCAGCAGCACATACAGGTCTATCCTGCCAACAGCGGCTTCGAGCTGTTCAGAAGGTAGGTTAAAATTTGCGAAGTGCCCGCGGCGTGCCCCTTTTTTGCTTGACATGACAGGCATAAGATGCTACAATTATCGAGTTCGGGTATGCGAACAGATGAAGCAAAGGAGGCACGCGCGATGCTGGAGAAGCTGAGGAATGCCGACAAGGTCGTCGGTACACGCAGACTGGTTCGCGCCATACAGGCCGGTGAAATCGCCGAAGCCTATATCGCCCGGGACGCTGATCTGTTCATCGTACGCCAGGTGCGGCAGGCCTGCAATGAGGCGGGCGTACGCATGGTGGAGGTTGACACCATGAAGCAGCTGGGCGAGGCCTGCGGCGTGGAGGTCAAAACCGCCTCCGCGGGCATTCGGAAATAACATATCCGTATAATGCGGCATGGAGCATGGATAAAGGCTTTCAACTCCACGCGCCACATTGCTTTATAGCCTTCCAGGGTTGCGGAAGTGTATATAGAGGCTCAATAAGATCCATAATAGTTCAGGAGGTGCTTTTCTTCAATGCCGACGATCAATCAGTTGATCCGCAAGGGTAGAGAAAAGGTAACCAGCAAGTCGAATTCCCCGATTCTGCAGTCCTGTCCGCAGAAGCGCGGCGTCTGCATGT
>JAFUCP010000137.1 GCA_017459565.1 Clostridia bacterium
GATTTCGCCGCCGGACAGCACCATGCCGCCGCCGTAAACACACACGCCGCCGCCGCTGGCATCCGACTGATTGCCGCTGACAGCGCCGCCGGACATGGCAAAGTAGCCCTCGGGCATACCCACGCCGCCGCCATAGTATGCGCGGTTGCCGGCAATCGTTCCGCCAACCAGGGCCAGGCTGCCACCGTTCACATACACGCCGCCGCCATACATACTGCTCCAGCCGCCGGTGATCCGTCCGCCGCCCACGCTGTCGGCGACGGTCAACGCGCCCCGCACCTCGATGGCGCTGCCGACAGCGGAGGCGGCGCTGAGGTTGCGGTTGATGGTGTGGCCCGCCAGATCCAGGGTCAGGCTCTTGCCCGCGGGAACAAACAGGGATTCGTCGCCGCCCATGGCCGTAACGTCCCCGGACAGGGCGATGATCTCCCCATCCCCGGCGGCGTCGATCCGGGCCTGAAGCTGCTGCCATTCCGGGCTCCTTTCCCGGTTGGGATCCACGATGGGCTCCTGCTGGCCATAGTCGGCATGGGACAGGTTCAGCCACGGGCTGCCTTCGCCGTAATTGGACGCCACATAATCGTAAAGCGTGTAAGTAAAGCCCGCGCAGGTATAGGGGCCGCCCGCCTCGCCACTGACGCCCTTCAAGAAGCGCGCGCCGGAGCAGCGGTCGCCGCCCTCGCTGTTGGTCACGTCCGCCATATAATAGCGGCCGTCGGGCATGGCAACCACGTTCCACATATGGGGGCCGCCGCCTTCGGGGGTCGTGAGGTTGCCCTCCATCAGCACCACGCCCATGTTTGACTGGAAGGTACTCAGATCGCACAGGTACTTGAACGCCTTGGCATAGCTCTCGCTGACGACCTTGGTATTCACGTCGCCGTCAAACACGCTGACCAGCTGCCAGGGATCGCCGTACATCGAGCCGTTGTTTGCCACCGCTTCATCGTTGTAATCCGCGAAGAAGCAGATGGCGTCCGCGTAGGCGCAGACCTTATCGTAATCTCCCTTGCCCGCGTTGTCGGCTACGATGGCGTTGATATTCGCCTTCGCCGCGGCTACCCGGGCGGGCAGGGCGTTGACCGTATAGATATCCGCGGCGTAATCCGCCGCCACGGTCATGCTGACGGTAAAGGTGTCCAGCCGCACCTCCGTCTGGCCCTCCGACACGCGGGTGACGAAGCTGGTGGACTCGCTCATGCCGCCATTGGTCTTGTCGAACCAGTACAGCTCATAGGGGAAATCCATGAGGATGGCGAACCACAGCTGGTTGGTGTTCAAATTTTCCTGCTGCATCAGACTCGTGCCCAGCTCCGGGGCGCCGGCATCCGCGACGCCCAGATCGGAGACCTTGTACCACGTCCCGCTGAGTCTGAGGTCCGCGGCGGTGAAGGTAAACACCGTGGAGGTACGGCTGCCGTTGGCCACCGCCTCCAGCTGGGGCGCGAGGACATCGTACAGCGCGAGCGTCGCGCCGGAGAGCATGGCCCGGCCCTCCCTCGGCCCGGCCATGGGCACGTTCGCCTGGCTCGCCTCGGGAAGCATGAGGCTCAGCCACGTGGCGAACAGATCGCCGTTCTCGCCCATGGCGTCATAGGGAAAGTCGTCCGGCAGTGCCGCCTCGTGAACGGTCTCGCCATCGGCGTCATACGCCCCAGCGGCCTCCTGATCGAAAAGCTCCGCCGCGAAATCCTCCTGCGGAAGCTCCGCGCCGTCCTCCGTCTCCAGGGCCAATCCCCCGGAAACCGGCGGAGCGGGCAGCTGCGGCGAAGCGCCCAGCGCGAATTCGTCAATTTCGTCATAGACGGGATCGACGCTTTCCGCCTCGGCCTCCACGGGCTCCTCCGCGAAATAGACCTGCTCCGCGTCCGGAGCTTCCACGGCCTGGACCGCAAATTCCTCCGCCGCCGCAAGCACGCCGGTCATCAGCAGCGCCACCGCCAGCAGCAGCGCCACAAGCTTCATGCCCTTGCGATTTTTCATGGCAATCTCTCCTTTTCATACTGATAATGAGGATTATGATGTTAAATTATAGGTTATATCGCCACAATTGTCAATCATTTTTGACGGATTTTTGTGCTTTTAGTGAATATATTATGATCAAAAGAGTTCGCTTGGGCTTCGCAATGTATAAAAAAAAGAGGCTTTCGCCCCTTTTACGCGCCCTCAAGCGCCCGCGCGACGGCCTCCGCCGCGGCGCTCTCGTCCTCGCCGTCGGCAATAACCGTCAGGCGCGTGCCCCTGGGACATTCCACCGAAAGGATGCCGATCAACGAATCCAGCGGCACCCGCCGCCCATCGATCTGCATTTCAAGCCTGGAATGAAAGCGCTCCGAAAGCCGCGTCAGCTTCGCCGCCACATCCGGCGTCAAACCTTCCCCACAGCCGTAAACGGCCTGTCTGCGTAACATATTTCTCCCCCCGTCGTATTACAGCTCTATGTCCTCGTCGCTGCGAAGCTTGTCCGCGATCGCGCCGATCCGGCGCAGCCGCGCGTTCACGCCCGACTTGCCCAGCGGCGGCTCAAGCAGCTCCCCCAGCTCCGCCAAAGGCATCTCCGGGTTGTTGGCCCGGGCTATGGCCATCTCCCGCAGGGATTTGGGCAGCTTTTCAAGCCCGATTTCCCCGTCGATATAGCGGATGTCCCGAATCTGCGCCTCCGCCGCGCTGACAGCGCGGTTGATGTTGGAATTGTCGCAGTTCAGCTGCCGGTTGACCCGGTTGCTGACTTCCTTTTTGACGCGGACGTTTTCAAAGGCCAGCATGGCGCGGCTCGCGCCCAGCAGTGAAAGCGTGTCCGAAATCTCCTCGGCGCGCTTCAGGTACAGCACATGCCTGCCCTTCCGCAGCGTCACGCGGGCATTGATTTCAAAGTATTCCAATTGCCGACGAATGAACGTGGCCAGCGCCTCCGTGGGCGCGGCAATTTCAATATGATAGCCCTTGTTGGGATGGCTGACCGCGCCGCACATCAAAAACGCCGCCCGGGCGAAGGATTTCCGGCAGCAGGCGAATTGCACGACCTCCTCCAGCGGCACGGGCCTGACGCCGAAGAGTGCGGCCCCGTCCAGCAGGCTCAGCGCCTCCAGCAGCCCCGTCGCCTCCCCCTCGGGCACGGCCAGCTGATACCGCGTCTGGTTGTTCAGGCCGTCGCCCGTCACCGTGCGAATCTGCCCGACGATGCCGTAAAAGCGCTTGAGCGCGGCAAAGTACCGCCGCACCGTGGGCGCTTCCGCCGCCGTGAGCGTGATGCTGTAGCGCCCGCGCCCGCGCCAGGCGATCCCCCCGGCGCACAGCAGCGCCGCGGTCAATTCGCTGCGGGCGCAGCAGGCATCCTCCATGGACAGGCGGGCCAGCTCCCCGCGAACCTCCGAAGCAAATGACATTTCAATCCTCTCCCAGCACGCGTACCTCAGTTTCAAGCGCGACGCCGAAGCGCGCCATGACCTCGCTTTGCACCGTCGCGATCAATTCAAGGATATCCGCGGCGGTTGCGGAGCCGGTGTTGACGATGAAGCCCGCGTGCTTTTCGCTGACCTGCGCGCCGCCCACCGACCTGCCCTTCAGACCCGCCTGCTCGATCAGCGCTCCGGCGAAGTGTCCCTCCGGTCGCTTGAAGGTGCTGCCCGCGCTGGGCAGGTTCAGCGGCTGCTTCTCCCGGCGGCGGGCGTTCAATTCCCGCATCCGCCCGGCAATGGCTTCGGGATCGTCCGGCGTCAGCGCGAAGCGCGCCGAAAGCACCACGCCGCCCGCGCGCAGGGGCATGGACGTGCGGTAGCCCATCTCCAGCGCTTCCCTGGGCAGGGTGCGCACCTGGCCGTCCACCAGCACCTCCGCGTCGATCAGAACGTCTGAAAGCTGGCCGCCGTAAGCCCCGGCGTTCATGGCGCAGCCGCCACCCAGCGTGCCGGGGATGCCGCCCGCAAACTCCAGCCCGCTCAGGCCCTCCGTCTGGGCAAACGCCGCCACCCGGGCCAGGGACGCCCCGGCCTGGGCCATGATCACATCGCCTTCGCGCAAAACGCGGGCCATGCCCTCGCCCAGGGCGATCACCAGTCCGCGGATGCCGCCGTCCCGCACGACGAGATTGGAGCCGTTCCCAATCACCACGCAATCGGCCCCGGCCCGCTTCGCCGCCGCGATGGCCAGCGCCACCTGCGCGCCGCTCGAGGGCATGAAAAACATGTCCGCCGGGCCGCCCACCCGGAAGGTGGTGTGGCGGGACATGGGTTCGTCCGTGAGGATTTGGCCCGGTTGGGCAAGCTCATTCAGCCGCGCCAGCAGTTCAGTCATACTCAGCACCCTTTACAATCAGAAGTTGAAATAGATGAAGGGATTGTAGCTGCCCACGGCCACGTAGGACACAGCCAGGAAGGTCAGCGCCAGCAGCGCCGCCGCGCCGCACACCTTGATCACGTTCGCAGGAACATGCAGCCTGTCGCGGATGAACTCGGGCACGGGCAGGCTGAACAGCACTCCCGCCGCCAGGAAGGGCCCGTATTCCCGCAGGAAGGCCCCCGTCAGGCCGTTCCACAGCGGCGCGCCGCCCAAGCCGAACATCGATCCATAGAATATGCGCGCCACATGCAGATTATCCGAACGGATCATCACCGTGATGGTCACCACCACGAACATGGCGTAGAAGTGGCCGATTGCGTGCCTGCTCATCCACTTGCCCATGCCCGTCAGCCGCTCAATCACCAAAAAGATGCCGAAGCCGAAGCCCCAGAGGAAGTAGGTCCAGGCCGCGCCGTGCCACAGGCCGGTGAGCGTCCAGACCACCATCATGTTGAACACCAGCCGCGGCGTCTTGACCCGGCTGCCGCCCAGGGGGATGTACAGGTAATCCGTGAACCAGCTGCCCAGGGAAATGTGCCAGCGCTTCCAGAACTCGCCCACGCTCTTGCAGATGAAGGGATAGGTGAAGTTCTCCAGAAAGTGGAAGCCAAACATGCGGCCCAGGCCGATGGCCATGTCGGAATAGCCGGAGAAATCATAATACACCTGCATCAGATAAGCGCAGGCCGCCAGCCACGCGCTGACCACGGACAGCTGGCTGGTCTCCAGCCCAAAGGCCGTGTCCACCAGCAGCCCCAGGTTGTTCGCCAGCAGCATCTTTTTGCACAGGCCGCGCATGAACCGCTGGGTACCCTCGATGAAGTCGTCCAGGTTCTCCCGGCGGTTGTCGATCTCCTCCGCGACGGTCTGATAGCGCACGATGGGGCCGGCGATCAGCTGGGGAAAGAAGGATATGTACAGGCAGACGTTGATCAGGTTCTTCTGTACGCGGCCCTGGCCCCGGTACACGTCGATCACATAGCTCATGGCCTGGAAGGTGAAAAAAGAAATGCCGATGGGCAGCGTGATCTGCGGCACGGGCAGCTTCAGACTGAACCACATGTTCAGGCTGTTCATCAGGAACATGAGATATTTGAACACGCCCAGCAGGCCCAGGTTAAACACCGCCATCAGCGCCAGCACCAGCCTGGAGCGCTTCCTGTCGCCGCGCACCCGGTCCACCCACAGCCCGAACAGCCAGTTCATGACGATGGAGGCCATCATGATCGGAAAGAACTTCGGCGCGCCAAAGGCGTAAAAGCCGAGACTCATCACCGAAAGAAAGATATTGCTCGCCCTGCGCCAGCGCCTGAGCGCGTAATAGCCGATCAGCACCACCGGCAAAAAGTAAAACAGAAATTCTATGCTGGAAAATACCATGCAACCGTACACTCCTCAAAGGGCATAATAAACCTTGTATATTATAACCGATGCGCGCGGTTTTGTCCATCATTAACTTGGCAGGGATTGCCAGGGGACGCATGATTATGTTATAATAAATTATGACATAATATCGACGATATACAGACTTTGTATGGTCGATCATATTAAAGAGGAAGAAATGCGCACCGCAAAAGATCGTCAACGCAAGGCGCCCGCGCGGAATAACGCCCCGCGGCGCGGCCGTCAAAAAAAGAATACCCGAAACGCCCAGCGCAAGCTGTTTGTGTCGCTGGCTGTCCTGGGCCTGTTTTCCATACTGGCCGGCTGGCTGATCGACGTCAACGGCCTCGGCGCGCTCCAGGCGCAGTCTGCCGAGAATCTGAGCGCCGTTCGCATCAGCGAGGTGCAGAACAACAACGCGCTCACGCTGCCGGACGCCGGAGGCTACGCCTGGATCGAGCTGGAAAACACCGGCGAAACGCCCCTTTCCCTGCGCGGGCTGTGCCTGACGCGGGACAGCAAGCTGACCAAGACCCTGGTATTCCCGGATATCATGCTTGACGCGGGCGGCTTTATACTCGTCTACGCCGACGGTGCGGCCTCGCCCGGCTCCGGCCCGGTGCTGCACGCGCCCTTCCGGCTGCCCAGGTCCGGCGCGCACGAGCTGTTCCTTTACGACGCTGCCCAGCAGCTGCTGGACGACGTCGCCGTGCCGAACATGCAGGCCGATGAATCCTGCTGCCGCGACGCGCAGGGCGAATGGCGCGTGACCGCCGCGCCCACCCCCGGCCGTGCAAACAGTCTGTCCCAGTCGCGCGAAGAGAATGTACAGCCCGGGGACGTGGCGCTGAACGAGGTCGTGAGTTCCAACGCCACGCTGTTTTTCGATGAAAACGGCGCGGCCCAGGATTACGTGGAGCTGATCAACCTCAGCGATCACGCCGTAAACCTGGAGGGCTACCGGCTGTCCGACAGCGCGGCCAAGCCCGACAAGTGGCGCTTCCCGGCGATCACCCTCGAGGCAGGCGGCACGCTGGCCGTCCACTGCTCCGGCGAGAACCGGCGCGACGATCCTGGCCACCTGCACGCCGGCTTCAAGCTGTCCGGGGGCGAGACGGTCCTTCTGTCCCGGCCGGACGGCGCAACGATTTCCAGGGTGGCGCTGCCCGCTCTGCGGACAGGCCAGGCCCTGTCGCGGACCGGGGACGGGGAATGGACCACGGAGCTTCCCCCGACGCCGAACCGGGAGAACACCGTGGACGCCGCGCTGGAATTGGACGGCGCGAACCGCGCCCTGCGCGCGGGCGGCGTGCTGATCAGCGAGGTTCTGGCCGTGCCCGGGAACGATGACGCCGGCGACTGGCTGGAGCTGTACAACGACAGCGACGCGGAGGTGGATTTGGGCGGCTGGAGCCTTTCCAACCGGCTCAACCACCCGCACAAGTGGCAGTTCCCCGCGGGAACGACCATCGCCGCCCGGGGATACCTGTCGGTGCTTCTGACCGCGGACGGGACCGCCGCCGCGGGCAGCCTGTCCGCGCCCTTCCAGCTGTCCGGCGAGGGCAGCAGCGCCATCAGCCTTTGCGACGCGGTGGGGAATTTCCGCGATTGCCTGTACATCCCCCAGCAGTACCCGGGCGTCTCTTTCGGTCGCAGCCCCGGTGGCGATTGCGGCTATTTCACCCGTCCCACGCCTATGGCCGAAAACGCCGCGCAGGCGCTGCGCTCCCCCGCCGCGTCCGCCGGATACTCCGTGGCGGGCGGGCTGCATACCGCCGGGGAACGCTTTGAGGTGGCCCTGTCCGCCCCTTACGGCGCGCGTATCTACTACACGCTGGACTGCTCTGATCCCGACGAGGGCAAAACCCTCTACGACGGCACGCCCATCGCCATCGACGGCACGACGATCCTGCGCACGCGGGTATACGAGGAGGGCCGCCTGCCCTCCGTCATGGACACCCAGAGCTATCTGTTTGACGTAAACGCCGCCTCGGACGCGCCCTATGTCGTCTCTCTGGTTTCCGATCCCGAGGGGCTTTACAGCGACGAAACCGGCATCATGGCCATGGGTCCCAACGCGGAGCCGGATTTCCCTTACGGCGATTACGGCAAGGGGGCCAACTTCTGGATGGAATGGGAACGGGAGGCCCACGTGGAGCTGTTCACCGGGGACGGCCGGACCGCCCTGTCCCAGGAATGTGGCATCAAGCTGCACGGCAGGAACACCCGCGCCTATGAATTGAAGAGCTTCAAGGTGATGGCCCGGGGCCGGTACGGGGCGAAGCGGTTCAGATATCCCATATTCAGCGACCGCCCTTACGACGAATATGAAGCCTTCATACTGCGCTATTCGGGGCAGGATTACAAGTATACGTTCATGCGGGATGTGATGATGAGCGGTCTGGCCGCAAATACCAGCGTCATGTACATGGAAGCTATGGAGTGCATCGTCTACCTCAACGGCAGCTATTACAGCGCCATGTACATCCGGGAAAACATCAGCCCCTTCTCGCTGGCACGGCGCGAGGGCTGGACGGGACAGGAGGACATGCTGGATCTGGTCAAAAGCGGCTATGAGGTCAAGCAGGGCTCCAACGAATCCTATATCGCGCTGAAGGCCTATCTGGACAACAACGACAACAACACCCAGGAGGCCTATGACCGCATCGTGTCCGAAGTGGATATCGACAACTTCATCGAATACGCCACGCTGTATATCGTTTTTTGCCCGCCGGACACCGTTAACGTCAAGCGATACCGCAACCCCGCCGCCGACGGCCGGTGGCGATGGGTGCTGTACGATGTGGACCGCGGCCTGCGCGATTCCGAGGGCGAATCCAACGGCTTCAAGCTCATGGCCCAGGGCACCAACGCCCAGCTGTTCAAGGCGGTGATGCTCAACGAAGCGCTGAGGAACCGCTTCCTGGACAACCTGAACACGGCGCTGTCCACCTACCTTTCCAGTGAAAACATGCTCAGTGCCGCCCAGGCCCAATACGGGCGCATAAAGCCGCTTCTGCCCGATTACCTGACAAAGGTGGGCGTCAGCCAGTCCAAGTACCAGAGCAATCTGAAGAAGCTTGTCTCCGTCATAGCCAAGCGTCCGGAGCAGGTTTTGCGCCAGTGCGCCGAAGCCCTGCACATGCGTCAGGATGAGATGAACGCGCGCTTCGCCGATGCCTACGCCGCCATCGAGGCCTTCAACGCGAAGCCGGCCCAATAAGGCGTCGGCACGCAATTGGCCCTTGACACGCGGCCTATTAAGGAGTATTGTATGTTTAACCAATAAATAACAGGAGGTCTTTCCATGAAGTTCTATTCCGTCTATGACCCGGCTTTCAAGCCCTATGGCAAGGTCCTGGAGGGCTACGAAACCAATGAGCTGTGCGACGCCATGATGAAAATTGAGCTGCCCGAAGGCGTGAATTATGAGCCCGGCATCGACAGCCTCGAAGCCTGCGCCATCTACCGTCCGCTGCAGGACCGCGCTTACGGCGGTATGCCCATCCAGCTGGGCCTGTGCTGGGGCCACAACACCAGGCTGAACTGTCTGGAATATCACCGCGACAGCGAGGTCAACATCGGCACCCACGATTTCGTGCTGCTGCTGGCAAAGGAGGACGAGATCATGGACGGCGTGCTGGATACCGCGCTGGTCAAGGCCTTCCGCGTGCCCGCCGGTGTGCCGGTGGAGGTGTTCGCCACCACGCTGCACTACGCCCCCTGCCATACCAACGCCGCCGACGGATTCCGCGTGGCCATCGTGCTGCCCAAGGGCACCAATACCGCCAAGCCTGACTATGAAGCAGCCTGCGAGGAGGACAAGTGGATGACCGCCCGCAACAAGTGGCTGCTGGCCCATCCCGATTCCGCCGAGGCGAAGAACGGCGCGCACATCGGCCTGAAGGGCGATAACATCGATATCGCATAAGCGATCCATAACGACAAGCCGCAGCTTCACACTTTGCTGAAGCTGCGGCTTGTCATATATTGATTTCAGCGTCCGCCTGTCCTGCCGGGGCCGCCTTGCCTTCCGCCACCAGTGCCCGGACGGGACGGGCCGCCGGTGGGGTGCGTCGGCATGGGCTGCACGCCGGGACGCGCGGGCGCGGGGCGTGCGGGCGCGGGAGC
>JAFUCP010000138.1 GCA_017459565.1 Clostridia bacterium
CATGAACACCCCGAAGCCCAGCAGCGTGCCGAAGAGGATGGTGAGCAGCGTGATGAGCAGCGTGGTCGCAACGCCGTCCGTGAACAGCCGCCAGCGCTCCTCCCGGATGAAGGTTCTGTTGAAGCTGGAGGCGACGGAATCCAGGAACGATTCGCCCGCCGCCTGCGCCTCCCCTTCGCGCTTCTCCGCCTCGGCCGCGGCCAGATCGGCGCTCCGCACGGCCAGCACGATGCCGCCGTAGCTGGTGGGATCGGAGAACAGCACCTGCTCCTCGCGCTCCGGCGTCACGTTCATGTCCGTGGTGAAGTCATACTTGCCGGACTGTATGGCCGGGATGCGCCCGGCGAAATCCACGTCGCCCAGCTCCAGGGCATAGCCGCTGTCCCGGCAGAAGCGGACGACAAGGTCGATATCGTAGCCCACGTTCTTTCCGTCCTTGATGTAGGAAAACGGCATGTCCGTGGAGGTGGTGACGACTTTGATGACACCGTTTTCCCCGGTAAGGCCCGACATGTCCACAACCTTGCGTTCCTCTTCGTTGCCGAACCAGATGTCGTCCAGCTCCTGCATCGTGCCGTCCGCCCAGCTCCGGGCAAGGAAATCATTGAGCTGCGCGCACAGCGCCGCGCTCTCGGGATCATCCTTGCGGAAGGCAAAGCTGTAGTTGTTCTGGGTGATGCGGTCATGGATATAGTCGATCTCCGGCTGTTCCGCGTGAACAGATTTCACCCCAGGCTCATCCCCAAGGTAGCCGTCGATCCTGCCCGTGACCAGCGCGGTGATGCAGTCGGGATAGCCGTTGAAAAGCAGGTGTTCGCTGTCGGGGAAGTAGGTCCTGGCGGCGTTCTCCATCACCGGGCCCACCAGCACGCCCAGGCGCTTGCCGTTGTAATCCTGCCAGCGGACGCCCGATGCCTGCTGCGCCGCCTCTCCGGCGTTGCTCTTTGGCACCACCAGCACCGTGCCGCCGGAAAAATAGGGCTCCGAAAACAGCACGCTCTGAGCCCGCTCCGGCATGACGCTGATGCCCGCCACCGCCAACTCGCACTTCCCGGCCTGCACCGCGGGCAGGATGCCGTCGAAGTTCATGTCCACGATTTCAAGCCCATAGCCGCCATAGGCGCAGAACATGGCGGCAAGCTCCATATCGTAGCCCACCACCGCGCCGTCGCGCACATACTCAAAGGGGACATAGCCCGATTCCGTCGCCAGCCGCAGCGTTCCGTTTTCGGCACTCAGCGCGGCGGTATCCGGCATGGTCTTGACATCCTCGTCTTCTCCGAACCACTTGGCGGCAAGCGCGTCCAGCGTTCCCTCGGGCAACTGTCGCAGAAAGGCGTTGAACACATCCCGCAGGGTCTCGCCGGCCTCACCCTTGGGAAACACCGCCGCGAATTCATAGCGGTCCAGGTATTCGGGCAGATAGGCCACCTGATCGCTCTCCCGCAGCAGGATCTGCGCCACGGGCTCGTCCACCGCGAAGGCATCGATCTTGTCTCCCGTCAGCGCCGCCACCAGGTCCGCCTTGGTGTTGTAATACTCTATCCTGGCATCCGGCAGGCTCTCGCGCACCATCGCGTCGAAATTGGTGCCCGTCTGCACGCCGATGCGCGCGCCGTTGAGATCGCCAACGGCGGTATACACCGTTCTGTCGCTTTCCTCCGCAAGCGCCAGGCCGGCGAGCAGCATCACAAGCGCCAGCATCGCAGCCGTAAATCTTTTCAAAACAAACCACCTCACTGCACGTCAACGCGCCTTCTGATTCCTGTTATTCTACAATGCCGACGGGGGACAAGTCAATCATCCCCGAAAAAATACGGCATGTAAAAACTTGAAGCGAAGCGCGGGGCGCGCTCCGTCAAAGCCGCCGCCATCAGATCGAAGGCTGCGATCTGAGTGCGACGCGCTTTCTGCCGGGCGTGATCGCCCGCTGGGGACATACCAGTGCGCACAGATGACAGCCCACGCACCGCTTGCCGTCCAGCACCGGGCGGCGCGCCTCGTTCAGGCGGATGGCCTGGTGCCCGCCGTCGGCACAGGCGATTTCGCAGCGCCCGCAGCCCACGCAGCTTTCCCGGTGGAACCTCGGGAACACCACCGTGTCCCGCTCCAGCGCGTCTGTGGTGGCGTGCAGCGCGTCCAGCCCCAGGCCGACGGCTTCCCCCACGCCCGAAAAGCCCTTTTCCGACAGATACAGGTTCAGGCCCTGCTTCAAATCCTCGATGATGCGGTAGCCGTACTGCATCACGGCGGTGGTCACCTGGATCGACCCGCCGCCCAGCAGGATGAACTCCAGCGCGTCCCGCCAGGTCTCCACGCCGCCCATGGCAGAAAGGTGCAGCCCCGCCAGCGCCGGGTTCTGCGCCATCTCCGCGATAAAGCGCAGCGCGATGGGTTTGACGGCGTTGCCGCTGTAGCCGCCCACGGCGCTGTGGCCGCGCACAGCGGGCGCGGAGACGAAGGTATGCAGATTGACGGTCGTCACAGACTTGATGGTGTTGATGGCGGCGATGCCGTCCGCGCCGCCGCGCTTGGCCGCCTCGGCGGCGGGACTCATGCTGGCCACGTTGGGCGTCAGCTTTGCCAGCACGGGAATGTGGCAGGCGCGCTTTGCCGCGGCGGTGAAGCGCTCCACCAGCTCGGGCACCTGGCCGATATCCGATCCCAGGCCGCCCTCGGCCATGTTGGGACAGGAGAAATTCAGCTCCACCGCGTCCGCGCCGTTTTCCTCGCACAGCCGCGAAAGCGTGCCCCATTCCGCCTCGTTCTGGCCCATGATGGATGCCAGGATGCGCTTGGAGGGGTACTTTGCCTTCAGCCGCCGGAAGATCTCCATGTTTTCGGCCACGCTGTGATCGGAGAGCTGCTCGATGTTCTTGAAGCCCATGATCCCGCCGCCGCTGTCCCTGACGGCGGAAAAGCGGGGCGAGGCTTCGTGAATATCCAGTGAAGAGACGGTTTTGAAGCAGGCCCCCGCCCAGCCGGCCTCGAAGGCCCTGGCGCACATGTCATAGGTGCTGGCTACCACCGACGAGGACAGCAGAAACGGGTTCTCCAGCGCAATGCCGCACAGGTCGCATTTCAGCCGGTCCTCGTTTTGCGGCAGGGGCGTTTCGGCCATCGGCCTCACCTCGCCGTACAGCCGGCCCAACAGTCTGCGCACGGGCACCTCCCCGGGCCGCACGCAGGCACGTTCGCAGGGAGCGTCGCAATCCCGGCAGGGATTGTCCTCCGAAAGCCGCAGCGCCGCGCCCTGCTCATTGTCGAACCAGACGCTGCGCAACAGGCCGGAGGGCTTCAGTTTTTCACAGGCCGCGTCACAGGGCGCATCCTTGCACAGGGCGCAGCGGATCATATCGCCGCGCAGAATGACAGATTCGTTTTGAAGCATGAAAATCGGCCTCCTTCCGCCGAAGTCGTTCTGTGGCCACATTCCAATGGCGGCGTACTTATAAACCTATTCAGTCCTGCCCCCTGGCTGACTTGCAGGGAGCTATCGGAGGGGCAAAGCCCCACGGATGCTCCATCGTTTCCGGCGCGTGTGCGGTGGAAGCGGGGGGATTTTTGCGTCGGGAAGCCTGTAGACCTGAGCAAAAACACCTTCCTTGCAGATTTCCCCGCGGAAATCCGAAGGATTCAGGCAAATCCGAAGGAGGCGGCCTCGGCCAGGGAGCTTGCTTTCCCGTTTGCAGGTAACTATTCAGTCTATGACTGAATAGTTACAACCAAAAGGCCGTGGACACCTCCCCCGCGCCTGTGATAAAATGGCGGCAAAGGGGGAATCCGAATGAGGATACACGCCATACTGCTGCTTACGACGCTGCTGTTGGCCGCCTTGGCCGCCCTGACCGGGGCGAACGCGCCGGAAAGCGACGCGGCCGGGCGCTTTCTGGGAGGATGGGTCAACGACGAATACAACCTGTACATACGGCGCGACGATGACGGGATCGCCGGCAGGCTCTCCCAGGCGGAGGGAGACCACGCCTGGGAATTCAGCGGCGGCTATTACGACGCCGACAAGGCGCGCCTGTATTTCCTGAACTGCATCCGCTACCGGGAGTACATCGACCTGGATACCCTGGAGCTGGTCCAGGAGGATTGGTCGATGAGCGATTTGGTCTTCACCTGGCTGGCCCTTGCGGGGGATGGGGACGCGCTGACCGCCGGCGACATTCCCGGAATCGAAGCGCCGCTGGCGCTGCGGCGGGTCAGCGACGAGGAATACTTCGGCTTCTGATGCCGCGCCTTCCGGCCAGGCGACGGAGCATCAGCCCTCCGCGTCGGAGGCCTCGACGGCTTGATTCAGGCGCAGCCAGAACCGCGCGTCCTCGACAGCCTCCCACAGCGGATAGGGCGAAGGCCCGCCGGACAGGTATTCGCCCATGTCCAGCAAAACGGTGGCGATGGCATACTCATCCTGAAGCGTGTCCAGGAACAGCTCCGCCCGCCAGGTCTTGCGCAGGTCCCGCAGATACTGGGTATCCAGACAGCGATACTTCTCCGGCAGCTCGGGCATCAGCGCCCGCCGCCAGGGCTGGTTCGCCGCGTCCAGGCCATAGAGGACCGTATCGCTCCACTCGCCCCGCTCCCCCCGCACGGTGATGTGCCGGGCGCGGATATAGGAGCGGTATTGCAGCGGCGAAAAATCATAGACTGCCGTGCTGCCGGATTCAAACGTCACCAGCGCCTGATCCCTCACCTCGTCTGTCTCGCGCCCGTCCAGGATCGCGCCATAGCGGGAATCGGTTTCCACGGCGCGGCTGACGCGCCTCGCGGCGCGCAGGGTATAGCTCTGCCTGCCCACCAGCAGCGCCCGGCGAATCAGGCTGGCGGCGTGATAGTCGTGTACCAGGGAGATATAGGCCGTCCGGGGCGCGCCGATCAGCCCCTGGCGCACGGCCTCAAGCCCCGCGGCCAGGATCGGCTGGCGGTGGTATTGCTCGCAGCAGACAATCCTCGCGCCGCCCTCCTCCAGCTCCTGGAGCCGAGCCAGCTTGGCCTCGCTGTCGCCCACCGGGGTCTCCGTCACCACGGGATATCCCCGCGCGACCCACTCCTCCGCGACATCGGCCACATGGCCCCGGTCCACCGCCACCACGACGAAGTCCGGCTTAAAGGCCTCGGCGGCCTCCGGGGTCAGCACGGCGTCCACGCCCGTATCCCCTTTCAGCTTCGCCGCCTTCGCCTCCGACCGGCAGAGGAACAGCGCCCGAAACAGCGCCGGCCAGGTCCGGGCGACGCGGGCAAAATACTCCGCCCGGTACCCGGAGCCCACGATCACATAGGAAAGCATCTTCCATATCCCCCTCGACCGCGCCGCGTCAAATCCACGGCGATTTTTTGCGTGCCCGGGCCGGCCGCAAAGCCGGGGCCGTCCCCCACCGCTTTGCTCCGCGGCTACACGTTCAGCCGTGTCCGACTCCCCAACGCGCGGATTATGATGGTATCCCTTCGGTTTTATTATAGCGGATAACGGCCGGGTTGTCTACCGAAACAAGCGGAAAAGAACGCAGCACAGGGCTGCATGATACAATACAAGGAAATGCCCGCCGTTGGGAACGGCGGACCGAACAGAATATAAGCAGACGATGATTGATTCAAGTGTCGAAGCTGTGAGTGGATTTTTCGGCAGGTGGCCTTGCGGATTTCGAAGGTTTACTGGGTTTGAGTGCCCGGAAAACAGTCCAGTGGACTGTTTTGGCAAGAACGGGCTGGGAAGCCCCGGAGGTAAATCGGGAAACCCGCAGCAGACAGATGCCGGGGCGGCGGATCTTCACGGCCACCACTGTGCCGTCGAACAGCGTCGCGCGGTGGACCTGGGCGATAGAAGCGGAGCTGAGGGGCTTTTCATCAAAGGAAGCGTACAACTCGTCCACCGGCTTGCCCAAATACTTTTCGATCCGGGAGCGGACGCTGGCAATGTCCATGGGCGCCACCCTGGAGCAGATTCCCGCCAGGGCGTCGCAACAGCTGGCGGGAATGTATTCTGTCTGCTGCGAGGTGATCGTCTGTCCTCAAATCCTGCGCTACATCAGCGGCGCAATGAACTGCATCAGCTGTCCCATGAGCTTGTAGGACAGCTTTTCCTCCTTGATGCTCTCGGGCGTGACCCGGCGGCACTTTTCAAGCGTCTGCCGGAAATCCCGCTCAATATCGGAAATGCACGCCGTCCTGTACATATAGGTCGCGCACTCGAAGTGATGGTAAAGGCTGCGGTAATCCAGGTTGATCGTGCCGACCACGGCCTTTTTATCATCGCTGACGAAAACCTTCGCGTGGACAAAGCCAGGCGTGTATTCGTAAATCTTCACCCCCGCCTGCACCAGCCGCCTGTAATGGGCCTTGGCCAGCGCGTAGGCCATGGGCTTGTCCGGAATGCCCGGCAGGATCAGCTTCACATCCACCCCGCGCCGGGCGGCATACTTGATGGCGGTTTCCAGCTCGCCGTCCAGGATCAGATAGGGCGTCATGATGTGGACATAGTCCGTCGCGCGGTTCAGTATGTCCATGTACACGGTTTCGCCCACCTTGTCGCCGTCCAGTGGGCAATCCCCATAGGGGATCACAAAGCCGGAGGGATGCTCTGCCACAAAGCCGGTATCCTCCAGAAAGGGTTCAAACCGCGCCTCCTTTTCCGTGATGTTCCACATTTGCAAAAACAGCAGCGTAAAGGTCTTCACCGCGTCGCCCTTGAGCATCACTGCGGTGTCCTTCCAGTGGCCGAAGCGCTCGACGCGGTTGATGTATTCATCCGCCAGGTTGACGCCGCCGTTGAAGGCCACCTTGCCGTCGATCACCAGGATCTTGCGGTGGTCCCGATAGTTGTAGTGGGAGGAGACTACGGGCCGGATGGGCGCATAGGCCTTGGCCCGGATGCCCTTTAGCTCAAGCAGCTTGCAGTAATTTTCTGGAAGTGTGGAAATTTCCAGCATACCGTCGTACATCACGCGCACATCCACGCCCGCCTCGGCCTTTTCCACCAGAATCTTGAGGATGCTGCCCCACATGAAGCCCTCTTCGATGATGAAATACTCCATGAAGATGAACTTTTCAGCCTTCTTCAGCTCCTCCAGCAGCGCGGCGAACTTGTCCTCGCCCAGCGGGAAGTAGGTGACCTCGGTGTTTTCATACGCGGGAAAGCAGTTGCCCTTGTTCAGATAGGTGACCAGGTCATATGTGCCGGAGGCGTCGTCCGCCAGCTTATCCAGCACGCCCTCCGGCTGCCGGATGGCGTGTCTGCTCTCATCGATCAGCTCCGCGGCGCGGCGCTGCACGGACCGATGGCCAAGGTTCATCCGCGTGAAGATCAGCATGGCCGCGCCAGTGACGGGAAGGACGGCGATGACAAACATCCAGGTCAGCTTGGCTGCGGGGTCCATGCCGCTGTTGAACAGATAGATCACCCCGCCGGCGATGAGCCCCATGAACAGCACCGAAAAGACGGGCGCCATTTCGATGAGCCAGTCATAAAACCTGACCACCACCGCCAGCTGCGCCACCAGCAGCAGCAGGATCACGAAGAACCGGCTGAACACCAGGTGGATCAGGCCCTTTTTCCGCGGCTTTGCCAGCCTGTAGATATCACTCACTTTCATCCATCCTTCCTTTTTCGCGTCAGCGCTCGATCAAAGGAACCACTTGTCCGCCAGAGTCGGCCCAGAATAGCCCCAATCCTCCGCGACGCCCGAGGCCGTTCGGATAAAGCCATTCTTCTCCAGCACCCGCGCCGAGACCCTGTTCTCCACCACGGTGCTGGCCGTGACGATTTCAATGTCCGTCTGCTCAAGCAGATATTTCACCATCAGCGCCACGGTCTCGCTGGCAATCCCCCGGCCCCAAAAGCGCTCCATGAGTCGGTAGCCGACGCAGGTCTTGTGCAGGGCGTCCTTAAAGCCATAGAATTCCGCCAGTCCGCAAAGGCAGTTCGGCTGCCTCAGCCAAATTCCAAGGATCAGCGATTCGCGGTTGCGAATGGGCGCGCCATAGAGCTGGCGGAGCATCTGACGGGCATCGGCACACTGCTTTTTCAGCAAAAACGTCGGAAGCGTGCGATAGACGGCGGGATTGCCGGTCAATGCGACGATCGCATCCGCGTCCGACGCTTAAGGCGCTTCAGGCAAACGCGGCCGCCCTCCAGGCTCGGAATTACATCAAACAGTTTTTTCATAACCTTGCTCCATCGAAAGGGCCTTCAGGCGCGTCCCGCGCCGCGTCACCAATATTGATCGGGGATGATCAGTTCCTCCGTGCCTTCCCAGGAAAAGCCGTCCGGCAGGATCATGCTCTCCCCCGTCCATTCCGCCTCGATGCACTCCAGCGGCAGCGGGCGCATGAACATGTCGTAGACGGTGAATTGCAGGTAATAGGTGCCGGGCGGGAGCAGGCGATCCTCCAGGTACATGGTGCGATAGATTGTCCGCGGCTCCGCCTTGGCGAACTCCGTCGGTCTTTCGTAATCCGAGTTGTAATAGGGATACAACAGCTGTTACTCCTGCCCGGCCAGCTGTGACAGCGACCTCACATTGCGGTTGAACTGGCTGCTGTCCGTGTCGTAACCCTCCCACAGGCCATACACCGTATAGCGGTTATCCTTGCCGAAGCAGCCGTAGCGCAATATCCACTGCTCCGTGCCGATCTGTATGGGGATGCTGCCCAGGTAGTTGAAGGAGCCCGGCTCCACCATGCTCTGCACATAGGACGCGACGCTTTGGCCCTCCAACGCCGGCCACAGCCACGGCTCCAGCGCGCAATAGGCGCCGTTTTCGCCGATGGACGCGTCGAAAAAGGTGGGCATGTGCCCATTTCAACCATCCGGTCCGTCTCCTCGTCCTTTCTGAACAGCCTGTAGCGCACCATGCCCGCGCCGACGCCATAGTCCCCGGCAAACGCCAGGGCGGGTGTGCCGTCCTTCCCCTTGATCTTTTCCACCACGATTTTGTAGGGATCAAGCTCCGTCATTTCCGGCAGGTGTTCACAGGTTTCATACACCCAGTCCGGCGCGGTCCACGGGCTGATGGCATCCAGAAACGCCAGACAGTGCGGCAGGGGGCAGTTTCGGGCGTAACTGTTCAATTCGTCAAAATCAAAATCCACCGCGTAGCAGAAGGACAGGCCCCTCGCGGCGCTGCGCCCCGGGCCGCGCACGCAATAGACCACGGCTTCCTTCAACGCCTACAGCATCGACTGAAAAACACTCGGCTGGATCACCATGGCGATCTCCGGCGCGTAGAGCAGATCCGAAAGGTCCCACATGCCCTCGCCTTCCTCGGTGGTGCCGAATTGCTCGGTATCCATCAGGTATTTCGCAAACTGGGACATCAGCTTCGGGTACCGGGCATAGACCTGTCCCATGCCCTCAAAGCTGACATCCACCATTTCAACCAGGCGCGGTATCTTTTTCAGGTCGATGGCCGACCATGTGAGCAGCAGCTGGGCCTCCTCGTCGCCCTCGTCGGTGTATTTGATCTGGCTCATATCGCAGACCCAGCGGTCCAGCCATTCGCCGTTAAATTCCGGGGCGATATAGAGCTGCTGGAGCCAGTCGTCCACCGCGCTGCCCTTCCCCGCCACCGATTCCTCCGAGGCGATCATCCAGTCAGCGCTGTCCGATATGGCGCTGGCGGTCTCGATGCCCGCCATCAAACAGGCATCAAACAACACCGGCCTCCAGGTGGACGCCGGTGTTGCGCAGGGCGTCGCCCAGCTCGTCCAGGTGCATCATTTCGCCGTCAAACAGCTCATCGATAAAAATGCCCGTTTTGCTGCCGCCGCCGTGGTCCCAAAGCACCAGCGCGTATTTCTTCGCCGGGTAATTCTCAGCGCTCCAGCGCACGAAATCCGTCAGGGTTTCAGGATTAGCCACGCTTTGAAGGGGCAGGCTCTGCTCCAGAGAAAAGCCATCCGGCGCGTCGTTGTTCTTGTAGCCATCAAAGTGCCAGCGCTGCAGGGCATTGGTGGAAATGTCCATGCCCAGATGCCGGGCGTGCCACTGCTTGCAGCCTCCGGTTTCGATCAGCACATTCACGGAGCCGGGATAGGGAATCCTGGTCCGATCCATCAAGTCGGCATAGTCCTTCATGATATCGCTGATCCTGCTGTGCGGATAGCTACAGCTGGCGATCTCCTCCAGGTTGCCGGTGGCGTAGCTGTACTTCGATTCCAAGTCGGAACCGCACATGTAAAACATCACCGTCCACTCGGTCATGTCCTCCTCCGCCGTCTCGGCGATGGCCGCGGGCGCGCAGGCCAGCAGTGCAAGACAGACCAGCGCCAGCAGGTGCGGCAGCCTTTTTTCTTCATCCCGGGTCTCCTTTTGGGCGTGATTAAATGTCCGAAAGGGAACCGCCAAAAAGCGGCTCCCTTTGGTTGTTGTTTTTGTGGAACATACCCCCCATCGGAGGGCCCCGGGCGGCTTACACCGTCCGGGCATCCTCCGGTATGGGTATTCCATCTGAATTATACCACACATTGTCCTGTCTTGTATAGTGGTTGCCCACAATGTCTTCGGCCTCGTCATCCCCGATCCATTCCGGCCAGATGGGCTGGTCCTCCTTGATGATGACATTCAAATCGCCGTCCAGCCCACCCTCGATCCTGATATAGTCCGAATCGAAGGTATCGCCGTCGAAGGTGTTCGTATAGAAACCGTCGAACAGGCTCACTTTGCCGTCGGTGCCGTCGCACATGGCGAAGAAGCGGTCGGTGAGGCTGTAGACCGGCAGGTCGGCACCGTCGATGTGATGGCCGCGCAGCACAATGCGCATCGGCAGCGGCGTCTCCAGCTCGCGGCCCATCAGCACGTTGTCATAGTCGTGATCGGCCGTAATGGTCAGGCTTCTGACGTCGTTCACCCTGCCGCCCAGCGTGGCGCTGGTGATGTTGTCGGTGTTCAGGGTGCCGTTTGCCACGCCGATGCCCACGGCTGCCGCGCTCATGGTGGCGGCAATCACGCGGATAGCCTGGCCTTCGTCGCTTGCCGCGCCTTGCAGCAGATCGCCGATGGCGTTCTTGCGATCCTCCGCGTCCTTGCCCCGGTAGGCGTCGCCCGTGTTGGATTTGGCGGCGACGGTGATATACCGGCTGTTGATTTCGCCCATGCTGCTGGCGAGCACGTTGGAGCGCAGCGTCGCCGTGACGGTGCTGACGCCCACGCCGGCGGCATACCCCACGCCCACCGCCGCGCCGATCATATCGACGGAAACGGGCTGGAGGCCTCTACGGTGACATAGCTGCCCGAAACAATCGTCCTGTCGGTAATCCTTGCGATCACAGCGTCCTCGGGGTCGCCGGTGTAGGTGTAGGTATTCAGGTTCTTGGCGTTCTGGATATCCTTGGTGTCGCTCTGGTCCACCTTGCGCACGGCCTTGGATTCGTCCGTGGTCACATTGCCGTCCTTGTCGTACATAACGTACCTGGCGGTCACGTCCAGATCCTCGCCGCGGCCCTTGCTGCCGTTGTCGTCATTATTCTCGTTGGACAGGTCCTTGCTCTGGTAGCCGGAGCCGGCGTCCATCTCGCCCTTGGTGCCCACGGCGTTTTTGCTCTCGTGGTGGCCGTTGCCTTCAATGTCCGCCGCCAGCACGTCGGCGCTGAACCTGCGGTTTTGGTCAAATCGGTCGTATTGTCGGAGCTGACATAGATGCTGCCGTTTTTGCTGGTCACGGTCTTGCCGACGTTGGCGATGGCCCTGCTCTTCAGCACCTGCACCGCCGCGCCGACCTGCACCGCGGTACCGGCGGAGATACCCGCGCTGACGGCCAGCTGGCGGATCTCGTCGCTGTTGAGGGCTAAGACGCTCACGTCCTTCCAGGCCGTCATATCGCCGGTATCAGCCTTCACCTTCTTGTTGGAGACCAGGGTAACCACCGCGGCGCCCGCCGCGGCGGTGGCGGAGGCGTTCAAGCCGCCCGCCAGCAGCATCTGCCGGGTATCGTCGTTGGCCACCACGCTGATATTGCCGCCGTCATTCGTCTCCGAATAGGTCCTGTCCAGCTCGCTCAGGTCGTTGACCTCCACCATCCGCCCAGTGCCTATGCGGTAGAGCTGTCTGACGCCGAAGTACTTTTCAACGTCCTCGGGCTTGATCCTGCCGTAATATCCCTTCTCATAGTAGTAGGCTCCGGTATAGCGCGCCTCCTGCCTGACGGAGTTGAGCTTCGCCCTGGAGGCATCGACAAGCACCCGGTTGTTGTTCACGACGGTGACGACCTCGCCGTTGACGGCGACGCCGGCACCCGAAACCGCCATGCCCGCCGCGCCGATGAACTGGGTCTCCTTCGCGTTCGCGCCCACATAGACGCCGTTCACCGCCGCGCCGCTGAGGCTCTTTTTCGGATCGGAATAGCCGCTCCTGAACGCGGATATGGCGGAAGCGCCCAGATCGACGGTCACATCGTTGTTTTTGACGAGAGTCACGATGGTCGCGCCCACGGCGGCCGATGCACCGGACACGGCGATGTTGCCCGCGGCGTCCACGGTGTAATCGGATAGATAGCTTTCAATAAAGGCGTTCTTGCCGGCGGTCAGGGTCGATCCGTCGCCGATTTGCGTGCGGATGCGGTTCGCCTCCACCGCCGCGCCGATGTTGCCGGAAATCGCGATGCCCGCGATGCCGCCCGCCACGGACAGCGCGCCGATGCCCTAACTTCCTTCGGTCTGCCTATCCATAGCTTGAGCGTCAGCATTGCTCCTCTGCGGGATCGATGTCCCATGGAAAACACTTTGCCGACATCCGACTCGTTTGTCCCTGCTTATTGGTCGATTTGCCTCCTGCCCGGCACTAAGAATAGTGGGCGCTGCCCGCGCAGTCAGCGGTTGATCTTGTGTGTTCATAGATTCGAGGTACAACCCAGGTCTGAAAAATTCATCTGCGTAACTGCAGCGCAGCTTCCAGCCAAGTTCCTTGACATGGGCGTGGGGCGGTTAGGCTGTTCGCCAGACCAACCCAGCGAAGCGCCCGGTTGGCCCGTTGGTCTGAAAA
>JAFUCP010000139.1 GCA_017459565.1 Clostridia bacterium
GCCGGTTTCCGAATCCAACGGCGTGGACGCCTCCGACGATCTGCCCGTCCAGAAGGCCCTTGAGACGGTGGGCGATACGTTGGACGCCGATGACGGCGTGACCGTGGATATTCCCGGCGTCGATCAGATTCTGGATGCGGACGAGATGAAGCGCTTCGATACGCTGCCCGTGAAGGACCGCCTGCTGGTGACCCTGAGCGCGCTGGGATTCGCGGACGCCATGGACGATTCCGCCGCCATGTCCGGCGACGCCAAGGCGCTGGCCGACGACATCGCCGCGCGCATGGACAAGCTCTCCGATTCCGAAAAGCAGGCGCTGCTGGACACCATGGCCAGGGAATTTGCGAAGCAGGAGATCACCGTGGACGGCAAATCCTATGAGAGCTTTGCCATCGATGTGGTGACCGACCGCAACGGCCAGAAGAGCTATGACCGCTATACCTTCTACAACGTGGACGGCGCGTGGAAGCTGTACAGCGTTGAAAAGGGCGAATACAGGGAAGTCAAGGCGTAATCGCGCCGGGACGATGATCCGGGGCCGGGGCAAAAGCCCCGGCCCTCAAACGCTGAAATAGCCCTCAAATGCGGAGATTTCCGTAAGCACGCTGTACGGTTGATATTTCAGTCGGCTGCGTCGGGACAGTCTGCAAAATCGGCTGCTTACTTCCGGGTAAGCGCCCTCATTTGCGGGCTGTCCTTTCTTGCCTTGCGGGCCCTGCGGCGGCACGGCGGTCTGCCGGCCCTGGCAAAATCCCGGGAAGCCGGAGGAACCGTCCGAGCCGCGCGGGCGCCTTTCCCGGTTGTTTTTCCCGCGCGGTTGCAATCGCTTGAACGAGGTGTTATAATGGCATTATCTTGGGAAAGTGTCCGCATCGGGCGGGGGAGGGCTGACTGTGTATCTGAAATTAAACGGCATTGAAATGAGCTGCAAGGGTGACGAACGCTGGATCGACCTGCTGGAAAGACTGCCGGAGAGCGGCAGGGGCGCGCTGGGCGTGTCGGTGCAGGGCCGCACGGAATCCCTGATGGACCCGGTGGAGGAATACGCCTTTGCCCGCACGCTGACCTATGCCGACGAGGAGGGGCAGCGCATCTACGAGCGCACGCTTCAATTCATCTTTCTCACAGCGGCCAACCGGCTGTATCCGGGCAAACGCGTGCGCATCCGCCATTCCTTTGTGCAGGGACTGTACATCGACCTGCCCAACGTGGCCGTGACGGACGGGATCGTGTTCCGGCTGAAGGATGAAATGCGAGCCATCGTGCAATCGGACCTGCCCATCGAAAAGCTGCGGGTCTCCACCGAGGATGCCCAGGAGTACTTTGCCCGCACCGGCCAGACCGACCGGCTGCGCATACTGGGCTACCGCCGGTTCAACCACTTCACGCTGTACCGCATCGATGGCCTGGAGGATTATTTCTATGGCGAGATGGCCCCGCGAACGGGCCTGATCGACGTGTTTGATCTGCGCGCCTACGGCGAGGGCATCATCCTGCAAATGCCGGACGTGAACGATCCCGCCCGGCCCGCGGCGTTTGTGGACCTGCCGCACCTGATCCACACCTATTCCGAGGCGGCGGATTGGCACGCCATACTGAACTGTGAAAACGCCGCCGACCTGAATGACATGATCAAGAGCCGCAGGCTGCGGGAGTTTATCCGCGTCAACGAGGCGCTCCAGGAGCGCCGGATCGAGCAGATCGCCGATCAGTTCATCGCCTCCGGCGCGCTGCTTTTGCTGATTGCGGGGCCGTCCTCCTCGGGAAAGACCACGTTCTCCCACCGGCTGTCCATCGCGCTGCGGGTACACGGCCTGCGACCGGTGAAGGTTTCGCTGGACGACTACTATCTGGACCGCGACAGCATCCCCCGGGAGCCGGACGGCACCATCGATCTGGAGCGCATCGAGACGCTGGATCTGGCGCTGCTGGGCGACCATCTGCCCCGGCTGGTTCGGGGCGAGACCGTGAACGTGCCGGAGTTTGACTTCAAATCCGGCAAGCGCAGCGAGCGCACCCACGCCTTCTCTGTGGAGCCGGGACAGCCCATCATCATCGAGGGCATCCACGGCCTCAACGACCGGCTGACGGCCACCATACCGGCCCACATGAAGTTCAAGGTGTATATCAGCCCGCTGACCATGCTGAATCTGGACGACCACAACCGCATCCGCACCACCGACGCTCGGCTGCTGCGCCGCATCGTGCGGGACAACCTGTTTCGCGGCACCCCGCCGGAGGATACCATGGCCATGTGGCCCTCTGTGCGCCGGGGCGAGGAACGGTATATCTTCCCCTTCCAGGAAAAGGCGGACGCCATGTTCAATTCGGCGCTGACCTATGAACTGTGCATCATGAAGAAGTATGCCTATCCCCAGCTGCTGTCCATCACGCCGGAGAGCCCCCATTACACCCTGGCGCGCCGGCTGGTGAAGTTTTTGAATTACATTGAAACCGCCGACGTGGAGGACGAGATCCCCCTCAATTCCATCCTCAGGGAGTTCATCGGCGGCTGCTGCTTCTATAAGGACGAGGACTGAAGCTCTGATGGATCGCTTTGCGATAAATCGGAATTTGCGGTATGTTTTCCCCTCCCCGCGGCAACAATAGTGTCGCAAGGAGGTAGACAACATGAATCGCAAAATCATTACGGTTATTTTGATGATCGCCGCGGCCTGTCTGGCGTTGGCGGCCTGCATGAACAACGGCGCGGCCAATGTGCAGCCCACGCCCGAGCCCACGGCAAGCTATGAGCCCAACGCCACGGACAATGCCACGGGCAACGCCGCAAACAACGCTCAGAACGGCGGCGGGGCCGCGGGGCTGACCAACGGCAACGGCAGCGCGGCCACGGGCAATACCGCTGCCGCTACCGACGGCGCGCTGACGCCCTTTGACTGGCTCAACGGCGCCGCCAATGTGGAACAGGCGATTTCCGGGATCTCCGAAATCGGCGATGCCCGCGTGGTGGTGACCAACAGCACCGCGCTGGTGGGCGTGCGGTTTGACGCCGCCTACAAGGGCGAAATGACCGAACGCATCCGACAGATGGTGGCCGCTGAGATCCTCAAGGCTGACCCTGCCATACAGACCGTGGCCGTCACCGGCAACGCCGAGGACGTGCAGAAGGTCTACGACCTGTCAGACAAGATTCGCTCCGGCCGCACCGCTGACGAACTCAGCGCCGATATCAACGCCATTGTGAGGAACGCGACGACGCTGAGGTAAACCCGGATCTGTCGGGATGTTCGTCCGAGACGACCTCATCCGTTTTCGATGAAATTGAAAGCCAATTTCATCGAAATGCCACCTTCTCCCTGGGGCAGGCGGCATTTGAGAAGCCTGCAGAGCAAATGACGGATGAGGTCGATTCGATGTATCGCCCCGCCAAATCAGAATACCACTCAAGAAAGGAACCCTCCATGTTCGCACATCTTCACCTCCATACCGAATACAGCCTGCTGGACGGGGCGTGCCGCATATCTGCGCTGATGGAGCGGCTCAAGCAGCTGGGCATGACCTCCTGCGCGGTGACGGACCACGGCGTCATGTACGGCGTGGTGGACTTCTATCGCGCCGCGAAGCAGGCGGGTATCCACCCTGTGATCGGCTGCGAGGTGTATGTCTGCCCGGATATGGATAACAAGACCAGTACCACCCGGGATTACAGCCATCTGATATTGCTGTGCGAGAACCAGAAGGGCTATCAGAACTTGTCCCGACTGGTGAGCGAGGGCTTCATACGGGGCTATTACTACCGCCCGCGGGTGGACTATGCGCTGCTGGCGAAGCACAGCGAGGGACTGATCGCGCTGTCGGCGTGCCTGTCCGGCGACCTGCCGAAGCTGCTGTTGGACGGCAGGGAGCAGGAGGCCCGGGCCATGGCGCAGCGCTACATAGATATCTTCGGCAAAGACAACTATTTCATCGAGCTGCAGGACCACGGCCTGGCAGACCAGCGCGCGGTGAACCCCCGGCTGGTGCGGCTGGCCCGGGAGCTGGATATTCCGCTGGTGGTGACCAACGACTGCCACTATCTGACCCGGGAGGACGCCGAGGCTCAGGAGGTCCTCATGTGCATCCAGACGGGCAAGACGCTGTCCGACGAGCATCGTATGCGCATGGATACCGACCAGATGTACGTCAAGTCCGAGGAAGAGATGCGCGCGGCGTTTCCCAATTTCAGCGACGCCATCGAGCGCACGGAGGAGATCGCCCGGCGCTGCCAGGTGGAATTTGACTTTTCCACTACCCATCTGCCTGCCTTCCCGCTGCCCGAGGGCAAGACGGACAAGGGCTATCTGCGTGAGCTGTGCGAGGACGGGCTTATGCGCAAATACGGCCCGGACCGCCCGGACGCCCGCCGGCGCATGGAATATGAGCTGAGCGTGATCGAATCCATGGGCTATGTGGATTATTTCCTGATCGTGTGGGATTTTATCCATTACGCCAAGACCCACGGCGTGGGCGTCGGTCCCGGGCGCGGCAGCGGCGCGGGCTCTATCGTGGCCTACGCGCTGGACATTACCGAGATTGACCCGTTGAAATACGCGCTGGTTTTTGAGCGCTTTTTGAACCCGGAGCGCGTGTCCATGCCGGATATCGACTGCGACTTCGATTATGAGCGCCGGGGCCGGGTGATCGACTATGTGCGCCAGCGCTATGGCGCGGACCACGTGGCCCAGATCATCACATTCGGCACCATGGCGGCGCGGGCGGTCATACGCGACGTGGGCCGCGTCATGGACCTGAGCTATCAGGAGGTGGACGCCATCGCCAAGATGGTGCCCTTTGAGCTGAACATGACGCTGGAAAAGGCGCTGAAGATGAACGGCGAGCTGCGGGGCATCTATGAGAGCGATGAAAAGATACACCGGCTGATCGAGATGGCCCGCAAGCTGGAGGGTATGCCCCGCAACGCCTCCACTCACGCGGCGGGCGTGCTGATCACGGCCCGGCCCGTGGTGGACTACTGCCCCCTGCAAACCAACGACGATGTGATTACCACCCAATTCCCCATGGGCACCGTGGAGGCACTGGGCCTTTTGAAGATGGACTTTTTGGGCCTGAGGACGCTGAACGTCATCATGGACACCATCGAAATGGCCCGGGACCGCCTGGGCCCCGATTTCACCAGCGAGGACATTCCCCTGGACGAGCCGGGAGTCTACAGTATGATTTCCGACGGCGAGACCGACGGCGTGTTCCAGCTGGAATCCTCGGGTATGCGGCAGTTCTTGACCAGCATGAAGCCTTCGAATTTTGAGGATATCATCGCCGCCATTTCGCTGTACCGCCCGGGCCCGATGGAATCCATTCCCCGGTATGTGGCGGGCAAGCAGAACCCGGAGACGGTCAA
Organism: Clostridia bacterium; assembly: GCA_017459565.1. Classification (GTDB taxonomy): domain Bacteria; phylum Bacillota; class Clostridia; order Christensenellales; family Aristaeellaceae; genus UBA2862. Next base: position 5,360 of record JAFUCP010000139.1, read on the forward strand.
GTATCTGACGCCCCAGCTCAAGCCGATCCTGGATGTCACCTACGGCTGCATGGTCTATCAGGAGCAGGTCATGCAGATCGTGCGGGACCTGGCGGGCTATTCCATGGGCCGAAGCGACCTGGTGCGCCGCGCCATGGCCAAGAAGAAGCACGACGTCATGGCCCGGGAAAAGGAAATTTTCATCCACGGCCAGGTGGATGCGGACGGCACGGTGGAGGTGCCCGGCTGCGTGCGCAACGGCGTCAGCGAGGAGGCGGCCACGCAGCTGTTCGACGAGATGACCGCCTTCGCCAGCTATGCCTTCAACAAATCCCATGCCGCCGCCTATGCCCTGGTCGCCGTGCAAACGGCGTGGCTCAAGCTGAAATTCCCGGCGGAGTTCATGGCCGCCATGATGAATTCCATGCTGGGCAACACCGGCAAGATCGCCTTTTACATACAGTACTGCCGCAAGCAGGGCATCGCCGTGCTGCCCCCGGACGTGAACCGGTCCCGGGCGCAGTTCACCGTGGACGCCACAGAGGGCCAAAAGGGCATCCGCTTCGGCCTGGGCGCGGTGAAGAACCTGGGGCTGAAGGCGGTGGAGGCGCTGGTTGAAGAGCGGGAAAGCGCGGGTCCCTTCCGGGATTTGTATGACTTCGTGAGCCGTCTCACCGGCGGCGAATTGAACAAGAAGGGCGTGGAGAGCCTGATCCGCTGCGGCGCAATGGACGAGCTGCCCGGCAGCCGCAACCAGAAGCTGCACATCTATGAAAGGGCCATGGACGGCGTCAGCCGCCGGCAGAAGAGCATGGTCTCCGGCCAGCTTTCACTGTTCGGCATGGATCAGGGCGCTGTGGAAGCGCCGCCGCCGCCCATGCCCAGCCTGCCGCCCTTTGATAAAAACCAGCTGTTGCAGATGGAGAAGGAGACCACCGGCGTGTACATCTCCGGCCATCCCCTGGACGCCTACGCGCAGCAGCTTTCAAAGCTGAAGGTCAACGCTCAATTTCTGGAAGCACTGATGGAGGAAACGCCCGACCACGGCATGAGCTGGGACCAGAAGACGGTGCGCATGGGCGGCATCATCGCCGAAAAGAAGCTGAAGGCCGCCCGCAGCGGCAACATGATGGCCTTTGTGCAGCTGGAGGACATGTACGGCGTTACGGAGGTGCTGGTGTTCCCGAAGGTATATGAGCGCGTGGCGGGCCAGCTGAACCAGGATGCGCCCGTGGTCATGACGGGCAAGCTGTCCGTGCGCGAGGAGGAATCGCCCAAGCTGCTGCTGGACCGCGTCGCGCCGCTTTCAGACCTGGACGCGCTGGACGTCGCGCCGCCGCGCAGGGGCTTTGCGCCGCCTGCGGGGGAGATTGCGCGCAAGGGCCGGGCGGGCCGGCGGCTGTATTTGAAGCTGACCGCCGACACCCGGGACGCGGCGCTCAAAATCCTTTCTGAAACCCCCGGCGGCATCTGCGTGATGCTCTACATGGCCGATGAGAAAAAGACCTATCAGGCGCCGAGGGAATACTGGGTGGACGAGGGCTATGACTTCGGAGCCCTGGCCAACCTGATCGGCGCGGACAATATTGTGCTGAAGGGATAATTTCACCATACCATCATTTCCTGACACCATGGAGGAAGACCAATGAAAACGCCCATCCTGTTCATCGTCATTCCCTGCTACAACGAGCAGGAAGCCCTGCCTATCACGGCACAGCGCCTGACGGCGCTGACGGACGATATGATCGCGCGCTCACTCATCGATCCGGCCAGCCGGATCGTGCTGGTGGACGACGGCAGCCGGGACGCGACCTGGCAGGTCATTTCCCAGCTCCACGGCGCCGACAGCCGATTTGAAGGCGTGAAGCTGGCCCACAACGCCGGGCACATGAACGCGCTGTGGGCGGGCATGACGCTGTCGGCGGAGCGCTGTGACTGCGTCATCACCATCGACGCGGATTTGCAGGACGATGTCAACGCCATGTACGGCTTTTTGGAGGAATACCGCAACGGCGCGGACGTGGTTTCCGGCGTGCGCTCCAGCCGGAAGAAGGACAGCTTCTTCAAGCGCACCACGGCTCAGGGCTTTTATAAGCTCATGAAGAAGCTGGGTGTGGAGATGGTCTACAACCACGCGGACTATCGGCTGCTGTCCAGGCGGGCACTGGAGGCGCTTTTGAGCTTCGGCGAGGTGAACATCTTCCTGCGGGGCATGGTGCCCATGCTGGGCTTCAAGACCGCCGAGGTCTACTACGAGCGCGGGGAGCGCGTCGCCGGGGAATCGAAGTATCCGTTCAAAAAGATGGTCGCCTTCGCCATGGAGGGCATCACCTCCCTGAGCAACAAGCCCATCCGCTATGTGCTGCTGCTGGGGGCGCTGTGCGCGCTGCTGGGGTTGGCCATGGGAATCTATATCATCGTGTCCTTCTTCAGCCACCACGTCGTGGCGGGCTGGGCCTCCATGATGATGTCCGTCTGGCTGTTGGGCGGCTTGCAGCTTATGGCGCTGGGCATGATCGGCGAATACGTCGGCAAGATCTACATGGAAACCAAGCGCAGGCCCAAGTTCATATTGGAGGAGCATTTGAAGTAGCGCCCGTTCCAGGTACCGCCTGAAAGGAACGGAGACGGCGGGACAGGCGCCGGATTTCTCTTGTCATCGATGACACACCTTCTATTCTTAAAATGGCTGTTTTGATACAGCTTTTTTTATGGCGTTTTCGTGTTTTTGTAATATTACCATCAATATAATTGTAATATTTGAAATAATATGATAAAATAAAAGCGCTCTTCCATGTCTGCTGAGGGAAGGGATAATCGTCGGCTGTGCCGGGGAGAGGGTGTAAGGTTTGAAGCATCGTTGGAATGTGAGGGCTTTGGCCGTGGCGGCTGCGCTGGCGCTGAGCCTGCCCATGTCGTGTGGCGCGGAGGAACTGGGGGAGATCGACCTGTACGACCCTTCCGTGTATATTGACAACGCGCAGCCTGGGGAAATCCTGCC
>JAFUCP010000140.1 GCA_017459565.1 Clostridia bacterium
GGCGGCGGCGGAAGGCGTGCGGAGCGTGGGCGGAGAGGCCCAGGCCACGGCCATACGGCTTCGGAAGCTGGTCTCCGGCGGCGCGCTGGGCTTTTTGCGCAAGCTGGCGTCGGGGGCGAAGAACGCGGCGGTTCAGCTGGCGAAGCTGTCCGCGCGGGCGCTGGCGGGCGGCGTGAAGCGGCTGGGCGGCGCGGTGCTTTCGGCGGGCAGGGCGCTGTTTGCCATGGAGCCGGCGCTTTCGGGCGACGGGCTGCGGGCGCTGGCGCGGTACGGCCTGGGGCTGGGCTCCATATCCGAAATCATGAGCCGCCTGCGCAACGACGCGGCCCAGGGGCTGGAGGGCCTGTCGGAGGTTGACGGGCGCGTCAGAAGCGCCACACGGGCCATGAGCGCCGCCCTGGCGCAGCTGCGCGGCTCCCTGGCGGCGGCCTTCGCGCCCATCGTGACCGCCGCCGCCCCGGCGCTGACGACGCTGATCAACCTGATCACCCGGGCCGTGAACGCCGTGGGGATGCTCATGGCGGCGCTGGCGGGGCAGGGCTGGTACATGGCCGCCTCCGGCGCGGAGGCTGTGGGCAGCGCCGCAAGCGGGGCCGGACGGGGCGTGAAGGAATTGAAGCGGCAGCTGGCGGGCTTTGACCAGCTCAACATACTGGGCGCGGACGGCTCCGGCTCGGGCTCCGGCTCGGGCGGCTCCGGCGGCGTCCGCGCCGCGTTTTCCGCCGTGCCCATCGATGGCGGCATCGCCGATTTCGCCCGGCGGATCAAGGAGATGTTCGCCGCGGGGGATTACGACGGCATCGGCGAAGCGCTGGCCCGGGGCGTCAACCGGGCGTTTGAAAAGGCGCGGGCGTGGATCAGCTGGGACAGCGTGGGCGCGACGATCACCAAATATGTGGACGCCTTCGCGGGCATCTTCAACGGCCTGGCGGCGCGCATCGACTGGCGCGGCATCGGCGCGGCCTTCGCCGAGGGGATCAACACCCTGGCGCGCACGCTGAACCGCCTGTTTGAGGACATCGACCTGGCGCAGCTGGGCAGGGCCGTCGCCGACGCCTTCAACGGCCTGGCGGAGCATGTGGATTTCCAGACGCTGGGACAGACCCTGGCCAGCCTGATGACGGCGAAGCTGTCGGTGGTGGCCAACGCGCTGGCGGCCTTCGACTGGGAGGCGCTGGGGCCGAAGCTGGCGGCGATGTTCGATGCCCTCGTGGGCAAGCTGGGCCGGATCGCCGAGGGCATCGACTGGTCCGAAATGGCCCGGCGCATGGCCGCGGGGCTGAGCCGCTTCATCGCTCAGGCCGACTGGCGCGCGCTGGGGGACTTCCTGGCGGACCGCGTGAACGACCTGTTCGGCATGGCGGCCTCCGCCGCGGCGGGGTTCGACTGGGTCGGCAGCGCCAGAAGGCTGGCCCAGGCGCTGAACCGCATGATCGGGCGCGTGGACTGGGAGGGCGTGGGCGCGGCGCTCAACGCCCTGCTCACCGGCGCGCTGAACGGCGCAATCGGCTTCTTCGCCGACTTCGACGCGCAGGGCTTCGCCGAGGGGCTCGGAAAGGCGCTTTCGAGGGTGCAGTGGCGGGAAATCGCCGAAAAGGCGTGGGAACTGCTGAAAACCGCGTTTTCCAGTCTGGGCGGCTTCGTGGCCGCGCTGCTTTCCGGCGTGGACGGGGATAACGGCCAGGTGGAGCGCGCCGCCGACGGCATTGCGGACCGGCTGGGACAGCGGATCGCAAGCGCCCTGGACGGCGACGGATCGCTGCGCGACGCGCTGGGTAAGCGGCTCTCGGAGGCGTTGAAGGGGGCGCTGGCGTGGCTGGACGGCGTCGTGCGCGATTTCGATTGGCGCGCCCTGGGGGAGCGCATCGGCAAGGCGCTGGCCGGCATCGACTGGTCCGGCATCCGCGAGGCGCTGTCTGAGCTGCTGAAGGACCTCATGGCCGGACTGGGCGAGGCCGTCCTGGGCATCGTGCTGGAAAACGCCCAGGCCCGGGACTTCGTCGCGCGGCTGCTGGCGCTGCTGGGACCGCCGCTGAACCTGAAGCTGGGCGCGGGGGACCGGTCCGACAAAAGCACAGCCCGCAACACCCAGGCCCTGGAGGACAATACCCGGGCCGTGGAGCGGTTCAGTCTGACGGACCTGGCTTCGGCGCTGGGACTGACCGAGGGGAACAGCCTCGGACGCGCGTTCAGCGTGGATCTGGACTTCAAGCCCGCGGGCAGCAGTTCAGGGGCCTACAAAAACGGCGGACTGCTGGATTATCTGAAGAGCATCTTCGCCCCCGGCGTGACCACCGAGAACAGGGTGCGGCTGGCGCGCGAGGGGTTCACCACGGTGCAGGGCTGGATCAGCGGAAATTACCTGGGCGGCCTGGTGGAGAAGGGCGTGGGCCTTTTGCGGCAGGGCTTTGACACCGTGGGCGGCTGGCTGTTCAAAAACCACATGGGGCAAAACGTGGACAAGCCCGTGGGCATCGCAAGGGACCGGTTCACCACCGTGGCCGATTGGCTGGGCGGGTACCTGGGCGGCGCGGTGACAAAGGGCGTCGGGCTGGCCCGGGAGAAGTTCACCACGGTGGCCGAATGGATCGCAGGTCTCATGGGCGGAGACGTCAGCAAGCCCGTGGGCGTGACCCAGAGCGGCTGGGGAAGCGTCGCGGCCTGGATCACCGGCAACCTCATGGGCGGGGGCGTGTTCAAGCCGATTGGCGTATCCGAAAGCGGCTGGGGCGATATCGGCTCCTGGATTCTCGGCGGGCTCATGGGCGGGGGCGTGTTCAAGCCGATTGGCGTGACCGAAAGCGGCTGGGGCAGCGTGGCCGGATGGATTCTCGGCGGGCTCATGGGCGGGAGCGTGTTCAAGCCCGTGGGCGTGACCCAGAGCGGCTGGGGCGACGTGGCTGCCTGGATCTTCCACAACCTGATGGGCGGAAACGTAAACAAGCCCGTGGGGCTGGCATCGGCCTTCGGCCTGACCGTGGCCGCGTGGATACTGGCCAACTGCATGGGCGGCAGCGTGGGACAGAGCGTGAGCCTTGAAAGGTACGGCTGGGACTGGGTGGACAGCTGGACGAAGCAGTTTGCCCAGACGCCCGTGGGGCAGCTTGTCAACCTTGCCAAGAACGGCTGGGACTGGGTGGATACCTGGGCGCAGCAGTTCGCCCAGACGCCCATAAAGCAAGAGGTGGAGCTGGTCAAGAAGCCGGGCAACAAGCTGGAATACAAGACCAGCACCGGCACGATCGCGATGGAGATCGCCAAATCCGGCGGTGTCGCCACGGCCCGCGGGCTGCGGCGCTTCGCCGAGGGCGGGCTGATTCGCGGCGGCGCGGCGAGGTGGTGGAACGGCATCCCGCGCTACGCGGGCGGAACCAGCCGGGCCCACGGCACCATGTTCCTGGCGGGCGAGGCCGGGCCGGAGATCATCGGGCACGTGAACGGCCGGACGGAGATATTGAACAAATCCCAGCTGGCGCAGACCATGTACGCGGCGGTGAGCGGCGGGATGCTGGCCGCGCTGGGGCGGATACGGTTCAGGGAGCCCGCCATGGCCACCGGCAGCGTCATGCCCTATGAGGTTTCGGCGCAGCTGGCGCGGTGCGCGGCGGATATCCAGGACACGCTCAACGCCAACAACGAGGACCTGATACAGACCATCATCTCCGTGGCCGGGCAGCTCGTTTCGGCGGTGCAGGCGTCGGGACAGCGGACGCCGGCTGTGAACGGGCTGAGCGCCCAGCAGATCATCAACGAAATCAACCGGCGCACGCAGATGTTTGCGGCAAGCCCGCTGAAGGGGGTTTGAGGAGAGTTGAGAGTGGAGTTGAAAGAGTGAAGAGTTGAGAGTGGAGAGTGAAGATGAAGCTGGCCGGTGAGGCGGGGCGGAGAGCTGACCGCCATCGTCATGGGACAGGAGAAATGTCCCCTTGTCCCACGCCGGATAAATAAGCAAAGGGGGTGTGATAACGTGGCAAAGCCGGTATTGATCATAAACGGGCACGATTACGCGGCTTATGTTCTGGAGCTGAACATAAGCCGCAACGATTTGGACGCGGACGGCAGCGGGCGGGACGTGCAGACGGGGCTGATGCACCGCACGCGCATCGCCACGAAGCTGAAGGCGGAGGTGAAGCTGAGGCGGCTGGGCGAGGATATCCACCGGCAGCTGCTGGCGGACATTTCGCCGGTATTCTACACGGCAACGGTCATCGACCCGAACACCGGCGCGGCGGCCTCGCGCACATTCTATACCTCCACCGTGCCCTTCGGGGCGCAGAGGTACGACCGGGAGACCGGCAGGCCGTATTACGACGGCATGGCGTTTTCCATGACGGAGAGGTGATTTTTCATGCGGCAGACGAGCGCGGCGTGGAAGGCGCTGTGGGCGGCGGGGAACGCGCGCCTTGAGAGCGCGGCGGTGATCGACGGCACGGCCTGTTACGGCATCAGCAGCCCCGTGATCAACCGGGCGCTGATGCAGGAGGGGCTTTCCGTCGGCAACGCGGTGAGCGCCACCTGTTCCTTTTCCATCCGAACGGATACCGCCATCCCCCGCAGCGCGCGGGTGGTCATCCTGATGCGCTTGAGCGACGGCGAGACGGCGAGCGAATGGCTCCCGGCGGGCACGTTTTACGTCTCCCGCAGGCGCGTGGACGCGGTGACGGGGCTGGTGACGCTGGAATGCTGCGACGCCATGCTCAAGGCCAACGCGGCCTATGTGCCCACGGGCAGCTGGCCCCGGAGCATGGCCACGGTGGTTGGGGAGATCGCGCGGCTGATGGGCGTGGCGCTGGACGACCGGACGCAGCTGAAAACCGGCGACGCCTACGCGGTGGGCCTGCCGGAGCAGGGCGCGACCCTGAACCAGATATTGGGCGGCATCGCGGCGGCCCACGGCGGCAGCTGGATCATCACGCCGGAGAACCGGCTGCGGCTGGTGCCCCTGGTATCGGCCTCGGGCGCGGCGCAGGCGGAGGCGGCGGCGGTGCTTTCCGGCATCGTCGGCGCTCTGGACGCTGGCCAGGCGCGGACCGTGACGGGGCTGCGGGTGGCCGGGGACGACGGCGAAGCCCTGATCGGCGACGACAGCGGGCTGGTGGTGAGCGTGGACACGCCCTATATGAACGACACTGTGGCCGCGGACCTGGCCGCGCGGCTGATCGGGCAGACCTACCAGCCCTTCACCGCCACGGGGGCCGTCTACGACCCGGCGGCGGAGCTGGGGGACTGGGTGCGCGGCGGCGCGGGCGGCGAGATCGCCAGCGTGCTGTATGGCGAGACCGCCACCCTGGGCCTGGCCTTCCGCGGGGATGTCACCGCCCCGGAGGCGGCGGAGCTGGCGGACGAGTACCCTTACATTGGCCGGGGCGAACAGACGGCCGCGAGGCTGAGGCGGCTGAGCGCGGTGGTGGCGGACAAGGCCAGCATCGAGGACCTGGAGGCCGTGAGCGCAAGGCTGGACAATTTGACGGCGTCGGATATCAAGACCGGCATCATCCACAGCGCCGACTATGAGACCGTGGATATTCCCATGCTTCATCCCGCATCCATGCTGTACCCGGCGGCAGAGCTGTTTCCCAACTACGGCGAACGCGTGGTTCGCGGCTTCGCCATTGACTTTTCCACGGGACAGATCTACGGCGCGTTCTACAGCGAACAGATCGCGCGGCTGGAGCAGGCCGTGGCGGCGTTGCAGCGCAGCCTGGTTTATCCCAAGGCGCGGACATAAGGCAGAGAAAGCGAGTGAGACACATGGCATATACCCCTTATTATTCCGGCGGCTGGCAGTCCGGCGAGGAGGGCGGCACGCCCATCACCCCCGACGCCCTGAACCACATGGAGGCGGGCGTGGAAAGCGCGAACAACGAAACTGTGCCCGTGAACCGCGGCGGCAC
>JAFUCP010000141.1 GCA_017459565.1 Clostridia bacterium
CCCGCCGCGCCCGCCGCTGCCGCCGCGCCTGCCGCCGCCCCCGCCGAGGAGCTGGCCGAGGCCCCCGTGGTCGTGGGCGATCTGAAGATCTCCCCCAGGGCGAAGAAGCTGGCCGACGCGAAGAAGGCCGACCTTAGCCAGGTGGTGCCCACCGGCCCCAACGGCCGCGTGATCGAGCGCGACGTGCAGGCCCTGATCGACGCCGGCAAGCTGATCGGCGCGACCGTCGCCGCCGCTGCCCCCGTGGCCGCTGCCGCGGCTGTGGAGCTGGGCGTGCCCTGCGACGACAGCTACACCGAGCCGATGAGCAACATCCGCAAGGTCATCGCCCGCAGCATGGTCGCCTCCCTGTCCAACATGGCCCAGCTGACCCACAACATCTCCTACGACGCCACCGAGGTCAAGGCGGCCCGGGCGCTGTACAAGGCCAAGGGCGAGCCTTTCGGCATGGATAAGATCAGCATCAACGACATCATCATGTATGTGGTGGCCCGCACGCTGATGATGCCCGAGCACCGCGCCCTGAATGCCAACCTGATCGACGACGGCAAGACCATGAAGTACTTCCGCGGCGTCAACCTGGGCATGGCGGTGGATACCGAGCGCGGCCTGATGGTGCCCACCATCTTCAATGCCGATAAGATGACCCTGAAGCAGCTGTCCGACACCGCCAAGAAGCTGGCGAAGGAATGCAAGGAGGGCAAGATCAACCCCGATTATCTGTCCGGCGCCTCCTTCACCGTGTCCAACGTGGGCTCTCTGGGTATCGAGGCCTTCACCCCCGTGGTGAACCCGCCCCAGACCGGCATACTGGGCGTCTGCGCGCTGAAGGACGCCTTCCGCATGACGGGCGGCCAGATCGAGGTCTATCCCAGCATGACGCTGTGCCTGTCCTACGACCACCGCGCCCTGGACGGCACCCCCGCTTCCAAGTTCCTGCGGGATTTGAAGGTCAACCTCGAAAACTACAACCTGATCCTGGCCAAAGGCTAACATAAAAATGAGGAATTAGGAATTAGGAATCGATGGCCCGGCTATTCATTCCTCATTCCTCATTCCTAATTCCTAATTATAGTACAGTAATATAGCTTCTAAAAGAAAAGGAGTGTAATGCAACATGTCCAAACAGCTTTTCGTCGACCCGAATGAGCGGCGCGCTACCGGCAAGATCCACTTTGAGGATATCCCGGTCTGCACCTACAAAAAGACCGTCAAGGACGAGGTCGGCAACTTCACCAGGGAGCAGCTGGTCAACATCTACCGCGACATGCTGACCCTGCGCGAGTTCGAAACCATGATCAACGAGATCAAGATCAACGGCCAGTACTGCGGCGTGGCCTACAACCATCCCGGCCCGGCCCACCTGTCCATGGGCCAGGAGGCCGCCGCCGTGGGCGAAGCCTTCCACCTGGACGTGAACGACTTCATCTTCGGCTCCCACCGCGCCCACAGCGACATCCTGGCCAAGGGCCTGTCCGCCATCGAGAAGCTGTCCGACGACGAACTCATGGACATCATGAAGAGCTTCCTGGGCGGCAAGACCTATGAGGTCATCAAGGACGAGCCCCACGACAGCGTCAAGGACATCGCCATCAACTTCCTGCTCTACGGCGCCATGTCCGAGATCTTCGCCCGCGAGACCGGCTTCAACCGCGGCCTGGGCGGCTCCATGCACACCTTCTTCACCCCCTTCGGCATCTATCCCAACAACGCCATCGTCGGCGGCAGCGGCACCATCGCCATGGGCGCGGCGCTGTACAAGCGGGTCAACCACAAGCCCGGCATCGTCATCGCCAACCTGGGCGACGGCTCCCTGGGCCGCGGCCCGGTGCTGGAGGCCCTGAACATGGCCGGCATGGGCCAGCTGACCCAGCTGTGGGACGACGAGATGAAGGGCGGCCTGCCGGTGATGTTCAACATCGTGAACAACCAGTACGGCATGGGCGGCCAGACCGTGGGCGAGACCATGGGGTATGACATGCCCGCCCGCCTGGGCGCCGGCTTCAACCCGAACCAGCTGCTGGCCGAGCGCGTGGACGGCTTCAACCCCCTGGCCGTGATCGAGGCCTATGGCCGCAAGAAGAAGCTGCTGCTGGAGGGCAAGGGCCCCGCGCTGCTGGACGTGGTGACCTACCGCTTCGCCGGCCACAGCCCGTCGGACAGCTCCTCCTACCGCACCAAGGAAGAGATCGAAGCCTGGCAGGCCCAGGACCCGATCATCGAGTACCGCAAGCAGCTGATCGAGGCCGGCCTGTGCACCGAGGCCGAGTGCGACGCCATCGTGGCGCACGTGAAGGAGACCAACCTGCGCAACTTCAAGCTGGCCATCGACGAGAAGATCTCCCCCCGCATGGACCTGGTGGCCAACCCGGACGCCATCGCGGACCTGATGTTCACCAACGGCCACGTGGAATCCTTCGGCGCGCCCGGCCAGAAGTGCGACGTGAACATGCCCATGGCCGACAATCCCCGCGTGCAGGCCATCGCCAAGAAGGAGCGCTGGGGCATCGACAAGGACGGCAAGCCCGTTTCCAAGAACAAGGTCTACCAGCTGCGCGACGGCCTGTTCGAGGCGATCATCGACCGCTTCTACAAGGACCCGACTCTCGTCACCTACGGCGAGGACGTGCGCGACTGGGGCGGCGCTTTCGCGGTGTACCGCGGCCTGACCGAGGCCCTGCCGTACCATCGCCTGTTCAACACCCCCATCAGCGAATCCGCCATCGTGGGCAGCGCCGTGGGCTATGCCATGGCCGGCGGCCGCGCGCTGTGCGAGCTGATGTACTGCGACTTCCTGGGCTGCGCCGGTGACGAGGTGTTCAACCAGATGGCCAAGTGGCAGGCCATGTCCGCCGACGTCATCAAGATGCCGGTGACCCTGCGCGTGTCCGTGGGCAGCAAGTACGGCGCCCAGCACTCCCAGGACTGGACCAGCCTGACCGCCCACATCCCGGGCTTGAAGATCGCCTTCCCGGCCACCCCCTACGACGCCAAGGGCCTGATGGCCACCGCCCTGGTGGGCACCGACCCCGTGGTGTTCTTCGAGAGCCAGCGCATTTACGATGTGGGCGAGCAGTTCCACGAGGGCGGCGTCCCCGCGGATTACTATGAGATCCCCTTCGGCAAGGCGGATGTGAAGCGCCCCGGCAAGGACGTCACCATCCTGACCTTCGGCGCGGTGCTGTACCGCGCGCTCAAGGCCGCGGACGAACTGAAGGAGAAGTATGACCTTTCGGCTGAGGTCATCGATGCCCGCACGCTGGTGCCCTTCGACTATGAGACCGTCATCGAATCCGTGAAGAAGACCGGCCGCCTGGTGGTCGTCACCGACGCCTGCGAACGCGGCTCCTTCGCCTCCGAGGTCGCCCGCCAGGTGACTGAGATGGCCTTCGATTATCTGGATGCCCCGCCGGTGGTGGTGGCCTCCCGCAACTGGATCACCCCCGCCCACGAGCTGGAGGAGGCCTTCTTCCCGCAGCCCAGCTGGATCATCGACGCCATCAACGCCAAGATCCTGCCCATTCCGGGCTATGAGAGCGTCACCGACCAGAGCCTGGCCAAGAAGCTCTCCAACGAGCAAAAGGGCGTATAAGCGAAGACGGTTTATTCTTTCCGAAGAGGGGACGGCGCATGGCCGCCCCCTCTTCGGTCTATGCCGACAGGCCTGAACAATTTCTGAACCGACAAATAACCTTTGGAAAATCAAATCGGCGCATTTTGCGGATATAATAGAGCGCTGAAAACATCGATCGGGGGAGGAAGTTTGAACTTTATTGTAAAGCACCTCTTTTATGCCGGACTTGAGAAGGAAAAATTCGACGCCCTGAAGCCGGAAGCGCTTCGGGAGACCCGGAACAACCTGAAGTGGTATTCGCTGTTTGCCGCCATATTCTTCGCGGTGCTGGTTGTCTGCGGGCTCCTTTTTGATTCGATAGCCTCTCTCAATTTCTGGTACTATACCTTCATAGCTGTGTTCAACGCCGCGGTCTATCTTTGCGTACGGCGGGACGGGCCGAAAAACGATCGCTTCATCATGCCCCTGGCCTATGCCTCGGTGGCGGCGCTCTACGCGACCTCCATCGGGCTTACGCTGCTGCACCCGGAGCTGCCCGCCGTGACCATCATCGCCGTCATGCTGCTGACGCCGTTTCTGTTCACGGACCGGCCCGTCTATATCATCGCCATGAACATCACAGCGTCGGCTGTGCTGTGCTTGCTAAGCGGCATCCACAAGACGCGGCTGATCGCCCTGGACGACGCCTGGAACGTGATTTCCTTCTGCGCGGTTTCCATCGGTGCGGCCCTGACCCAGCGCCGCCTGCGCTTCCGCACCCTGTCCCAGGAGAGCTACATTCGCTATATCAGCGAAATGGACCTGCTGACCGGGGTGTACAACCGGAACACGTTTGAAAGGGTGTCCGGGGATTATCCCCAGCGGTGCAAAGAGACGCTCTGCTGCGTGTACATTGATGCCAACGGCCTGCATGAGTTGAACGAGACCAAGGGGCACAAGGCCGGAGACGTGATGCTGCAAACCGTGGCCAAGGCACTGCTGACGGCCTTCGGCGGCGAGGACGTGTACCGGGTGGGCGGCGACGAATTCGTCGTCTTTCGCAAGGATGTGTCCCACTGGGACGTGGAGCAGGACATGGAGCGCGTCACTGCGGAGCTTTCGGCCCAGGGCTATGACATATCCATGGGCGTCGCCTCCGGGGAAAAGGACGCGACAGACATACAGCAGATGCTGAACGAGGCGGAGCAGCAGATGTACCGCAGAAAGCGCCTCTATTACCAGCAGCCGGGCCACGACCGCCGCAGGCGGTAAAGGACCCGTCAGATATACTTGCGCATGGTTTGCAGCGCCGCCTTTTCCAGCCTTGAAACCTGGGCCTGGGAAATGCCGATCTCCTGGGCCACCTCCATCTGGGTGCGCCCCTGAAAATAGCGCTGGCGGATGATGCTCCGCTCCCGGTCCTGCAGGCGGGAAAGTGCCTGGTCGATGGACAGGCTTTGCACCCAATCCTCCTCGCTGATGCGCTTGTCCTGCACCTGGTCCATCACATAGATGGTATCCCCGCCGCTCTGGTATACCGGGTCGAACAGGGAGATGGGATCCTGTATGGCCTCCAGGGACAGCACCACGTCCTCCTCCTTTGCCTCCATGGCCCGGGCGATTTGGGCGATGGTGGGCTCCCGGCCCGTAGCGGCGGAAAGCGTGTCCCGGACCTTCAGGGCCCTGTAGGCCGTGTCCCGCATGGAACGGGACACGCGGATGGCGTTGTTGTCCCGCAGATAGCGGCGAATCTCGCCGATGATCATGGGCACGCAGTAGGTACTCAGGCGCACGTTCAGGCTCAGATCGAAGTTGTCCAGCCCCTTCATCAGCCCGATGCAGCCCACCTGGAACAGATCGTCCATGTTTTCCCCGCGGTTGTGAAAGCGCTGTATGACGCTGAGGACGAGGCGCAGGTTGCCCTGGATCAGCTCCCGGCGCGCTGCATCGTCGCCCTCGTGGGCCCGTTTGAGCAGCTCCTTCATGCGCTCATGGGACAGCGTTGGCAGCGCCGAGGTATCGACGCCGCAGATTTCAACCTTGTTGCCAGACATAAAACAACCTCCACAAGAGCAAGTATTGCCTTTGTGGAGGTTGCTTATTCCGGGCGTCAGCGGTGGAACAGCCGGTTGGTCTGGTACTTGGGCTCACACGTCAGATTGACGCCCAGCTTGCTGAAAACGCCTTCGTCCACCTGGGAGAGGATGACGGTGGAGTGGGCCTCGCAGTCCTTCAGGTTGGAGAGCTGCTCCATGGCCAGCTCGGCGTTGGGGTCTGTGACGGCACAGATAGTCAGCGCAATCAGCACCTCGTCGGTGTGCAGCCGGGGATTGCGGTTGCCCATGTGTTCCACCTTCAAATGCTGGATCGGCTCGATCACGGTGGGGGAGATCAGCTTGATCTCATCCGGGATGCCCGCCAGCTCCTTCAGCGCGTTCAGCAGCGCGGCGGCGGAGGCGCCCAGCAGGTTCGTGGTCTTGCCGGTGATGATCCTGCCGCTGTTCAGCTCGATGGCCACGGCGGGCTCGCCGGTCTGCTCAGCCAGCTTCAGCGCGGGCGTCACGGTGCTGCGCCGGTCAAAATCCAGGCTCAGCGTGCGCATCAAAAGCTCCAGCTTGTGAATCTCCTCGGGCATGGCGCGGCCCTGCTTCACGGCGCAGGCGGTCCTGTAATAGCGGCGGATGATCTCCTGGCAGGAGGCCTCCTTGCACACCTCGTCGTCTATGATGGACTTGCCCGCCATGTTCACGCCCATGTCCGTGGGACTCTTGTAGGGACATTCGCCGTAAATGCGGTCGAAAATCTCCTTCAGCACCGGGAAAATTTCGATATCCCGGTTGTAGTTCACCGTGGTTTCGCCGTAGGCATCCAGGTGGAAGGGGTCGATCATGTTCACGTCGTTCAGATCGGCGGTGGCGGCTTCGTAGGCCAGGTTCACAGGGTGCTTGAGGGGCAGGTTCCAGATGGGAAAGGTTTCAAATTTCGCGTAGCCCGCCTTCACGCCGCGCTTATGTTCGTGGTACAGCTGGGACAGGCAGGTGGCCATCTTGCCGCTGCCGGGGCCCGGCGCGGTGACCACCACCAGGGAGCGGGTGGTTTCGATGTAGTCGTTTTTGCCGTAGCCCTCGTCGCTGACGATGCCGGACACGTTGGAGGGATAATCCGGGATGCGGTACAGCTTGTAGACCTTCAGCCCCATGCTCTTCAGCCGGTTTTCAAACAGATCGGCGGCGGTCTGGTCGGTGTACTGGGTGATGGCTATGGCCCCCACATACAGCCCGAATTCCCGGAACACGTCCACCAGGCGGATCACGTCGGAATCATAGGTGATGCCCAGATCACCGCGCACCTTGTTCTTTTCAATATCGTTGGCGTTGATGGCAATGACGATTTCGGCCTGGTCCTTCAGCTCCAGCAGCATCCGGATCTTATTGTCCGGCGCGAAGCCCGGCAGCACGCGGGAAGCGTGGTAATCGTCGAACAGCTTGCCGCCGAATTCCAGATAGAGCTTTCCGCCGAAGGAGGCGATGCGCTCCCGAATCCTGGCGGATTGCAGCTGGATGTACTTCTGACTGTCAAAACCGATCTTTCTCATGTAAAACCCCTCCGCCCTTTGCGTCATTGGCCGCTGTAGATGCCCGCGCGGCCGGCCTTGCCGCATCAAAAAAAACAACAGGACTATTATATCAAAAAAGCGCGCCACCGTTGTTATTTCACGATTAAAAATCCACCAAAAAGGTATAGCGCGGAACAGCCTTGCTCAAGGGCCTTCCGCGCTAAGGGGGGAAGAAGAAGGTTGGGTATCCTTTTCGTCGGCACCCTGCCGACGTGTATAATTATACATGGATTTGATGAACGCGAAATGAATCGATTGTAAATATTGAGTGTCACAATCAACAAGAAACTGTGGCGAAGCTGATTTATCCCATGAAAAAAGTATGAGTTATAGAATTGTTTGATGGTTTCAATTCATCATGGCGGCTATTTCCGCGTCGCTCAGCTCGGGCTGGAGCGCCCGGTTGATGCCCGAGGCGATGATGCCCGCGGCGTCCTGCACGATGGAATCGATCTCCCGCGGGGTGACGATCATCTCGCCGATATCGGCGCTGAGCAGCGTGCGCTCCATGTCGGAAAGCGCCTCGTCGTGGGGGTCGTCGTCACCGCTCTGCGTACTCAGCCACGCGAAGGCGTCCCGGGCCAGGGTGGCGGCGTAGATCACGGTGGGCATCCCCACGGAGATGACTGGCGTGCCGACGCTCTGGCGCGTCAGCGGCTTGCGGTGGTTGCCCACGCCCGCGCCGGGCTGTATGCCGGTGTCGGTGAGCTGTATGGTGCTGCCGATGCGCCTTGCGTCGCGGGCGGCGAGGCTGTCCACGCAGAGTATGGCCCGGGGCCGGATGGACGCGGCCAGCGCCTCGATCAGCTCCATGCTTTCAATGCCGGTGATGCCCAGTACCCCCGGGGCCACGGCGCACACGCTGCGCAGGCCGCCCCGGGCGAAGGGCGCGTTTAGGATGTGGCGCGTGGCCAGGGTCCTGTCCACCACGCCGGGGCCCAGGGCGTCGGGAGTGATCGCGCGGTTGCCGAGGCCTACCACCATGACCGGCGCGCGTGCGTCGCCCTCCGGCAACAGCCGCGCCAGCTCCTCCGCCAGCAGGGCGGCCATGGCCAGCCGGGCATCCGGGTCACGTTCGCGCAGCAGGGGACATTCCAGCGTCAGATAGCTGCCCTTGGGCTTGCCCAGCTGGTGGGCGGCCTCGTTGTCGGTGATCAGCACCTCGGTGATGGATATGCCGTCGTTGTCCCATTGGCTGACCTGTACGCCGGGAAACGCCCCCGCATCGGTGTCTTCAAAGCTCTCCATGGCCAAATCGGTGCGCGTTGTGAGCATCTTGATCTCCCCAATTCATGAATTTTGAAATTAGTTTACCCATTTTTTGCAACAAAATGTGTTTGACGGCTTGCAATTTGGCATGGATCGTGATAAAATATGCTTTGTGAATTTGCGTAGGGAGGTGAAAATTTTGCCGAATATCAAGTCTGCCATCAAGCGCGTGAAGGTGACCGAAAAGAAGAACCTGCGCAATAGGATGATCAAGTCCGCGATGAAGACTCAGATCAAGAAGTTCGAAACCGCCGTTTCCGCGAACGAAGCCGATGTCAAGCTGCTCAGCACGACTCAGGGCGCGGTTGACAAGGCTGCCGCAAAGGGCGTTATTCATAAGAACGCGGCGAACCGCAAAAAGGCTCGTCTGGCGAAGCGCCTTGCCAAGGCTCAGGCATAAGGTCATCAAATGCAAAACGAGGGAACGTTGTTTACAGCGTTCCCTCTTCACTATGCCAATGACAACCGGGAGGATACGCCATGGAGGATCTGTTCACCGCCGCCGCGCGCGCCCGCGCGCCCCTGGCGGACCGTATGCGCCCGCGCACGCTGGATGAGTTTTTCGGCCAGCGCGGCATCGTCGGCCCGGGAAGGCTGCTGCGACGCGCCATCGAGGCGGACCGACTGACCAGCTGCATCTTCTGGGGCCCGCCGGGCTGTGGCAAGACCACGCTGGCAACGATCATCGCCGGGACGACGCGCGCCGCGTTTGCCCGGCTCAACGCCGTCACCAGCGGCGTTTCGGACGTGCGGGAGGTCATTCGCGCCGCCCGGGAACGGCTGGACCTGTATGGAACGGGCACCTATTTGCTGCTGGACGAGTGCCACCGCTGGTCCAAGGCCCAGTCCGATTCCATACTGCCTGCCATCGAGCAGGGCGTGATCCGCTTCATCGGCTCCACCACGGAAAATCCGATGATCGCCATGACGCCCGCCATCGTCAGCCGCTGCCGGCTGTTCCACTTTGAGCCGCTGTCGGAGGCGGACGTGCGCAGCGCCCTCGAGACGGCGCTGGGAGACGCGGAGCGGGGGTACGGCGCGCAGGATGTGCGCGTGGACGGGGACGCCATGGACCACATCGTGCGCATCGCCGGAGGCGACGCCAGGAGCGCGCTGAACGCGCTGGAGCTGGCGGTGCTGACCACGCCCATGGAGGCCGACGGCTCCATCCACGTCACGCTCTCCGTGGCCGAGGAATCGATCCAGAGGCCCGTGACGCAGATGGACGAATCCCTGTTTTACGACATGCTCAGCGCCTTCTGCAAGTCCCTGCGGGGCTCAGACAGCGACGCGGCGCTGGCCTGGTTCGCCCGCATGAGCCGCGCGGGCGTCGATCCGCGCGTCATCGTGCGCAGGATCATCGCCCACGCCAGCGAGGATGTGGGCCTGGCCAACCCCATGGCGATGCTCCAGGCCGTCGCCGCGCTCCAGGCGCTGGAGAGCATCGGTATGCCCGAGGCGCGTCTGCCCATCGGGCAGGCCATCATCGCCGTGTGCGAAAGCCCCAAGTCCAACGCCGTGTCCGCCGCCGTGGACGCGGCCGTGGCGGACGCCGAGCGGGGCGGCCTGGAGAGCGTGCCCGTCCACCTGCGGGATACCCACTATAAGGGCGCTTCCGCGCTGGGACACGGCGAAGGCTATAAGTATCCCCATGACTATCCCGGCCACTATGTTGCGCAGCAATACGCCCCCGAGAGGGCCCAGAACGCCCGTTACTACGTACCCTCGGAGCAGGGCTTTGAAAAGGAGATCCGCAAGCTGCGCGCCCAGAGGGGCCGGATCGATCCGCCGGACGTCTGAAGCGGTGCGAATTCACAAACATTTATTGAATTTGCCGGGCGTTTGTAACAAATTCAGCTTGCGCGAACCATATATTTCCCTGATAATGGGAACATCGGTTCAGCGAACCGCGGGTAAAATAAGGTAAAGACGCGAATGATGGAGCGACAGCATAGATGGCAGAAGCGGTAAAAAAGAGCAGGGCCGCGGGAGAAGCGCGGCCAAAGGCGCGCAAGAAGGCATCCGAGCCAAAGAGCGAGGGAGCCGGCGCGTCCGTTCAGCGCAAGTCCTCTGCGGGCGGGAAAGCGCCTTCTCCGGCAAAGCGGAAAGCCGGCGCGGCCGGGAAAAACACCGGGGCCGCGAAGCGCGGCGCGCCGTCCCGCAGGAAGCCCGACAGCGTGAATAAGGCCGCGCGCAAGCCGTCCGACAAAGCGCAGACCTCTGCCAAGCGCAGCGGTGCGAGAACCGGGGCGAGGGCCGCCGCGGCGAAGGGCGCGAAGGCCGCGACGAGAAGGACCGGCGGCGCGCAGGCAAACCCCGTGGCGACGGCGCGCAAGCGGCAGGCCGTGCAGGCGCGCGCCAGGGACGCCGAAAGGCGCGCCGCGCGATGCGACGTCGGGCAGGAGGCGGACCTGTTCATGGATGCCCGCCCGGCGACCGCAATAAACT
The DNA here is from genome assembly GCA_017459565.1 of Clostridia bacterium. GTDB lineage: Bacteria > Bacillota > Clostridia > Christensenellales > Aristaeellaceae > UBA2862. The sequence goes on from JAFUCP010000141.1 coordinate 10,887, forward strand.
CCGGCAAGCGCCCGCCCCGCGGCTACGGCGCGGTGTTCGGGATGCTGAACGTGTGCCTGATGATCGGCATCGCGGTGCTGGTGGCGATGGGCGTGCGGCAGCAGGTCGCCTATGCGGACTTTGTGCAGATGCGCGACGTGGTGGACCAGCAGACCTTTTACGACGGCACGACCATCGAGGGCGTGGACGTCTCCCGCATGACCCTGGCCAACGCCATGGATTACTGGGGAGAGCGGGTGGAGGCCCGCTACGCGAACCGCACCGTCATGCTGGACAACGGCCTCAGCGTCACCGCGGGACAGCTGGGCTATGCCAGCGATTACGCCTCCGTGCTGTCCGCCGCCTGGAGCGCCGGGCGCAGCGGCACGCTGGAGGAGCGCTATCATTCCGCCTCCGGGCGCAGGGAAAACCCCGTGGCCTACAGCGTCAGCCGCGTGGATTTCGACGAAAAGACGTTGGACGCCTTTGTGGCCCGGGTGGCGGAGGAGACAAACCGCCCGGTCCGGGAGGCCGGAATCGAGCGGTTCGACGTGGACACCTATGAGTTCGTGTTCACCGAGGCGGAGCCTGGGCGGGAGCTGGACACGGCGGCCCTCAAATCCGATATCATTTCGACCCTTCGGGCGGGCGGTGGCAGCGTGGGCCTCAAGGTCAACGCCGTCAAGCCGGCTGTTTCCACCACGGAGGTGGCCGCCGGGTACGGGTTGATCGACTATGCCATCACCAACGCGTCCTCCTCCAGCAAGGCGCGGCTCAACAACATCAAGCTGGCCATGTCCATCATCAACGGCACGCGGGTGGCCCCCGGGGAGACCTTCTCCTTCAACGCCGCGGTGGGCCAGCGGACCACCGAAAGGGGCTTCAGAAAGGCCACGGCCTATTCCGGCGGCGATATCACCGAGCAGGTGGGCGGCGGCATCTGCCAGGTTTCCACCACGCTGTTCAACGCCGCGGTGAAGGCAGATATGGAGATTGTGGAGCGCCACAACCATTCGCTGACCGTGGGCTATGTGGACAAGGGCAAGGACGCCACGGTGAGCTGGGGCAGCCAGGATTTCAAGTTCAAAAACACCTCCAGCGACGATATCTACATCTGCTGCTATCTGACGGAGGACAAGCGCGTGCGCTTTGGCATCTTCGGGAAGCTGCTGCCCGACGGCGAGACCATTACGCTGGACGCCGTGACCACCGAGGCCATTAAATACGAGACCCAGTACAAGAAAACGCCGCTGCTGGCGCCGGGCCAGACGAATCTGCTCCAGGCGGGCCGCAACGGATACAAGGCCGAGGCCTACAAGGTGCGCTGGGACGCGCTGGGCAACGAGATCAGCAGGGAGCTGCTGTGCAAGAGCTACTATAAGGAAAAGGACGAGATTATACAGTACGGCGCATAGCTGCTCGGACGCATTTGCATTTGCGCGGCCAACGTGCTATAATAGGCACTGGAAGAGCATGAACCGCCGCGGGAGGTGAACAGCGTGGCCAAGATATATACGCGCCAGGAGGTCAAGCGCCGCAGGCTGAATTTCCAGATTTTTGCCGGCATCTATGATTTTCTGGGCGCGGTTGCCGGCGTGGTGGTGATCATCGCGTGCGCGTTTTTGCTGGTGGCGCTTGTCAACTGGGTCATCCGCGACGGCAGCGAATCCTTTGCGTCCCTTTGGGATATCATCCAAAACGCCATTATCGTGCCGAAATAGGCATACGCGCCCCTCTGGGGCGCTTTTGCGTTGACACAAAGGCAGGCCGCCGGCTGCGGACGCTTGCCGGGGAGGAATGAGGACATGCGCGTATCCTGGTCGGAGCTAATGGAGGAAATCGGCGGCTGTGAAAAGTGCCGCCTGAGCCAAACGCGGGGCAATGTGGTGCCGGGCGAGGGCAATCCCCGCGCACGGCTGATGTTCATCGGCGAAGGGCCTGGGCAGGAGGAGGATCGCCAGGGCCGTCCCTTTGTGGGGCGATCAGGCGAGCTGCTGACCCGCATGATCCACGCCATCGGCCTGGAGCGCAGCGAGGTCTATATCTGCAACATCGTCAAGTGCCGCCCGCCCCAGAACCGCAACCCGGAGCCGGACGAGGCCGCCGCCTGCCTGGGCTATCTGCGGGCGCAGGTGGCGCTGGTGCGGCCCCGGGTAGTGGTGCTGCTGGGCAAGGTGGCCTGCCAGTATACGCTGCGCGAGCAGGTTTTCATCACCCGGGACCACGGGCGCTGGTTTGAACAGAAGGGCGTCTGGTTCATGCCCACGTTCCATCCCTCGGCGCTGCTGCGCGATCCGGCTAAAAAGCGGGACGCCTGGGAAGACTTTCAGAAGATACGGGACAAGCTGAAGGAATTGGAAGCCGCCGAATGAGGGGGATGCCGGGATATGGAGCGCTTTAAAAGTGAACTGACCGCGTTTGTGGACGGCCTCTATGAGGCCGAGAGGAAGGTGCTTGTGTTTGGCGAGGGCGCGAAGGGCGCGCCGGTTATGCTCATCGGCGAAGCGCCGGGGGAGCAGGAATCCCTGATGGGCCGCCCCTTTGTGGGTAAGGCGGGGAAGAACCTGGACGCCTTCCTTGAGGGCGCGGGCATGGCACGGGATGAGCTGTATGTGACCAATACGGTGAAGTTCCGGCCCACCCGGCTCTCCGCGGCGGGGCGCGTGGTGAACCGTCCGCCCACCCAGGAGGAGATCAAGCTGTTTCTGCCCTGGCTGCTCAGGGAGATCGAGTTGGTGGGGCCTGAATGTGTGGTCACGCTGGGCAACGTGCCCCTCAGGGCGCTTGCGGGCCGCGGCAGCACGATCGGAGAGGTACACGGCCGTTTTTTGGAACTGGACGGCCGCAAGCTGTATCCCATGTACCATCCCGCGTCCCTGATTTACAACCCGTCCCTTTCGGATGTGTACCGGGAAGACATGCGGCGCTTTGCCGACTGGTACGCCCGGGCCGCGTCGGAGGAAAAATAGGACTTGTGCTTTCCGCCTTTTTGTGTATAATATCTTCATGTGAATAATGGCGCTGAAAATATTGACAATTGCTCCGCTATTGCATACAATGGTAAAGCCTGAACAACTGGGGGAGGAATGATCATGGCTCTGGTGAAATGCCCGCGCTGCGAATTGAATTACATGAACGATACGGACACGATGTGTTCTGTGTGCCGACGCGAGGTGCGCGGCGAAAGCGAACAGTTTGAGATGATCGAGCTGTGTTCTGAGTGCGGTGAAAATCCCGTGGTGCCCGGACAGGAGCTTTGCGCCTTCTGCCTGAAGGAGGCTTCGCGCCGGGACGATTTGGACAACGACGAGGAAATCCAGCACGAGCCTGCAAGCATCGAAATCGACTCCGTTTCCACGATGGATGAAATCGAGCTGGATATCGGCGGCGATCTCGACGGCGAGGATTTCAGCGAGGACGCCGACTTCAGCGACGACGACGAGCTGGACGAAGAAGAACAGGAAGAAGAGGAAGAATAGCCTTGGCGGTCTATGCGATTGCCGACCTTCATCTTCCGGCACAGCAAAAGCCCATGGATATCTTCGGCGAACACTGGCGGAACCATTTCCAGCGCATCCGGCAGGACTGGCTGGACAGGGTCGCCCCGGAGGACGTGGTGCTGCTGCCCGGGGACCTGTCCTGGGCCATGCGGCTGGAGGACGCGCAGGAGGACCTTGCCAGCATCGGCGCCCTGCCCGGCACAAAGCTGCTGCTGCGCGGCAATCACGACTATTGGTGGAGCAGCATCGGCCGCGTGCGGCGCGCGCTTCCGGAGGGGACCCTTGCCCTGCAAAACGACAGCGTGCTAATCGACGGCCGGCTCTACGCGGGCACGCGCGGCTGGATTCTGCCGGGGACGGACGTCGCCCCGGAGGATCTGAAAATCTATAACCGGGAGCGTATGCGCCTGGAGATGTCGCTCAAGCACGCCCGGCGGCTGGATACGAGCGCCCCCATCACGGTCATGCTGCATTATCCGCCGCTGACGGAGGAGGAGCCGGGCTTTTCCGATATCCTCGAAGCCTTTGGTGTTGAGGACTGCGTCTACGGCCATCTGCACGGCCCGGCCATCTATGGCGCAGTGCGGGGTGAGCGCCGCGGCGTACGCTATCACCAGGTTTCCTGCGACGGGCTGGATTTCAGACTGTATAAACTCTATTGAAGGCATATGGGTGTCCTATGAAGAAAATGCTGTTGATTCTCAATCCCCGGGCGGGCCAGCGCAAGGTCAATCGCAGCCTGCCGGAGATTCTGCGCCTCTTCATCGAAAACGGCTATGCCTGCGAGGTCTATGTCACCGGCGCTCCCGGCGAGGCCACAAAATACATTTCCGCTCTGAAGCACACCCACCAGCTCATCGTCTGCGCGGGCGGCGACGGCACGTTGAACGAGACCATTGCCGGGATGCTGTCCGCGGGGCTGAAGTGCCCGCTGGGCTATATCCCCTGCGGCACCACCAACGACTATGCCATGAGCATCGGGCTTTCCGGGGATGTGCTGCAGGCGGCCCGGGACATTGTGGAGGGCCGCGCGCAGAGCATCGACGTTGGCTCCTTCAACGGCCGCTATTTCGTCTATACCGCCACCTGCGGGGCCTTCGCAAAGGCTTCCTACAGCACGCCTCAGACGGCCAAGAACCTGCTGGGCCACGCGGCCTACATCATGGAGGGCCTGAGGGATCTGAGCGCAATCAAGCCCATCCACATGCGCGTGAAGTGCAACGGCATGTCCCTGGAGGACGACTTTATATTCTGCTCCATCACCAATTCCACCTCCGTGGGCGGCATCCTCAAGCTGGACAGCCAGCTGGTGGCGCTCAACGACGGCAAATTCGAGGTGACGATGGTGCGCAATCCCACCAACCCGGCCCAGCTCAGCAGCATCCTGGTGGGCCTGACCACCCAGAACGTGCCCAATGAGATGATCCATTTCTTTTCGGCAAACAACATCCGCCTGGAATGTGAACCGGCGGTGGAATGGACGCTGGACGGCGAGCGTGAGAAGCAGACCGGCGTGGTAAACATGTCCAATCTGCACAGCGTCGTGCGCATACTGATTCCCCAAAGCGGAAGGCCGACGCTGTTCGAGCCCGGCGAGGAAGAGGCGGAGCTTTGAAGATCAACTATCAGATTGAGCTGGAGCGCGAGCTTGCGCGGATTGCCGAATCCGGGCGCAGGCCGCGCCTTTTGCTGCACAGCTGCTGCGCGCCCTGCTCCAGCTATGTGTTGGAATACCTGCAACGCGCGTTTGACATCGATATCTTTTATTATAACCCCAATATCGCGCCAAGGGAGGAGTTCGACCGCCGCGTGGCGGAGCTGAACCGCCTGGTGGCGAGCCTGCCCCATGAAAACGCCATGCGGGTGATCCCCGGCGATTACGACGCCGATGCCTTTATGGCCCTGTGCAGGGGACATGAGGACGACCCGGAGGGCGGCGCGCGCTGCGAGCGCTGCTTCCGTATGCGGCTGGGCGCCACCGCGAAGCTGGCGCGGGAATTGGGCAGTGACTACTTCACCACGACGCTGACCATCAGCCCTATGAAGGACGCCGCCCTGCTCAACGCCATCGGCCTGGAGCTGGCCGAGCGCGCGCGGGTGCGCTGGCTTTGCTCCGATTTCAAAAAGAAAAACGGCTATAAGCGCTCCTGTGAGCTGTCCGAGCTGTACGGCCTGTACCGGCAGGATTACTGCGGCTGCGTGTTTTCCCGGCGCGAACGGGACGCCCGCGTCGCGGCCAGAGAGCGGCTGACGCAGGAAGAAAAGCGCGATAGCTGAAATAATTGTCACCCGGTTTACAATAATAAGTTGACAATTGACCCTCCCCATGCTATGGTGATCATACCACGTGGGGAGGCTTTTTTATGTCGACAAAGGACACTGTGCTTGCCGTGCTGATGGAGGACGGTCAGGCGCTGTCAGGGGAACGGCTGGCCCGTAGGCTGGGCGTCAGCCGCAATTCCATATGGAAGGCCATCGAACAGCTCCGGCAGGAGGGCTATCAGATCGAGGCGGTCACGAACCGCGGCTATCGCCTGGTCGCCTCGCCGGACCGCGTTTCCCAGCCGGAGATACAGCGCTATCTTCGCGCCGGGGTCATCGGCGCGCGCATGGAGCTGCATGAGCGGCTGGATTCCACCAACACCCGCGCCAAGGCCCTCGCCGCCACGGGCGCGCCCCATGGCTATCTGGTGATCGCCGAATCACAGTCCGGCGGTCGGGGCCGCTTTGGCAGGCAGTTTTTTTCCCCGGAACATTCTGGCGTGTACATGACTTATGTGCTGCGGCCCGATCTGCCGGCCCAGCAGGCGGTGACGATCACCTCCATGGCGGCGGTGGCCGTGGCCAGAGCCATCGAAGCCGTGGCGGACGTGGACGTGAAGATCAAATGGGTCAACGACCTGTACATCGACGACCGCAAGGTTTGCGGCATACTGTGCGAAGCCAGCATGGATTTTGAATCCGGGCAGCTGGAGTACGCGGTGCTGGGCATCGGCATCAATGTGGCGAAAATGGAATTCCCGGAGGAATTGCGGGATATTGCCACGTCCATTGGCAATGCCTGCGGGCGCGAGATCTCCAGAAGCCGCCTGATCGCGGAGATATCAAACCAGCTTGAGGCCCTTTATGGGCAGCTTGAGAGCCGCGAATTCATGGCCGAAAGCCGCGCGCGCTCCAATGTGATCGGGCGGGATGTGCTGGTGCTGCGGGGCGAGGAGCGCTTCGTGGCCCGGGCGCTGGATATCGACGATCAGGGCAGGCTGGTGATCCGCACGGAATCCGGTGTCAGCCGGGTTGGCTCCGGCGAAATCAGCATCAAATTCAGGAAGGAATGATATCTTTGAAGCTCAATACCAGGGAAATGACGCTTATCGCGGTGATGGCTGCGCTGATCTGCGTGGCGGGGCCGCTTTCAATCTCCGTCGGTCCGATTCCGCTGTCGCTGGCCAGCTTCGCCGTCTATCTGGCCGGGGCGGTGCTTGGCTCCAAGCGGGGCACGCTGGCCGTGGCGCTGTATCTTTTGATCGGCATGGTGGGTGTGCCGGTGTTTTCCGCCTTCTCCGGGGGCTTTCAGAAGATTGCCGGGGTTACCGGCGGCTATCTGGTGGGCTATCTGCCCTGCGCGTGGCTGACGGGTCTGGGCGCAAAGCCCGGCGCCGAGCCGAAGCTGGGCTGGAAGCTGCCCGTGTGCATGGTGCTGGGCACGGCGGCGCTGTATGTGATCGGCACTGCCTGGTTCATGCTTCAGACGAAAAACACCCTGGCTGCCTCGCTGGGCATGTGCGTGGTTCCCTTTTTGGCCGGGGACGCGGTGAAGATCGTGGCCGCGACGCTGCTGTCGACGCCGATCCGCAAAGCCATTGAAAAAAAGTGAATATATGTCGTTCGATCCGCCGGGGCCGCGCGCCCCGGCGGGTTTTTGAAGTGTGCCGGGCATGGCACGATTCTCGCGGGTGAAAGTCCGGCCACGGGTGGCTACCGCCAAGTGTAGCGAACCGCAAGCCGTTCGAAGCCCAAAAGGTAGACGTAAAACCGAGACGGTAAATCCAGAGCTTGTGCGGTGAAAGGATCGTGTCTTGCCCCGGGAGGCCCGGTCAGCGAGGCGTAAGTCGAGTGTGATAAAAAGCGAGTGACCGGGATTCAGCTGAGGCCATAGTAGGGGACGCAGTTCCTGAAGGGCCTAATGTCGTGGTATTGCAGGTCACTGTAAGTAAGCCAACAGTAGCCCGAACACGCAAAGAAAGCCAAGACGAAGGGATCGTAACCCGGAGCGGCTGGAAAGGCGGACATGTAAAACGGTTGAACTTTGCAAGCAGTCTGCGA
>JAFUCP010000142.1 GCA_017459565.1 Clostridia bacterium
CGCCGGAGGGCAAGCCCTTCGTCCGCAGGACCGTCCGGGGCATAACGCTGCGCGGCGACGACGTGACGGAGCTGCTGGCGTTCTATCTGTCAACCTTCGGGAAGCCCATCCCCAACGCGCTGCGAAAGGGCATCTGCGACGCCTTCGCCGGGTTTGACGAGTACATATTGGCCAAGTACAGGGGCGCGGGCAAGGCCGTCAGCATGAAGGACATCGTCATGCTGTGCCATCCCAAACCGGCGGACGAGGTGCAGGCTGCCATGTGGAAGCAGCTGATAGAGAATCGGCTTCAGACGCCCGTGACGTGGGAGACCCGGCTCTCCGAGAGGGGAAACAATAAGGAAACCTGGGAGGAGCTGATCGACAGCGGCAAGGTGGGCTACATGGCCCTGCTACGGAACCTGCGCAACATCAAGCAGGCCGCGCCGCGCAACATCGGAAAGGTGTGGAAGACCATCGAAGACCCGGAGGCCGTCCGGCGCTCCAAACAGCTGCCCTTCCGCTTTCTTTCGGCCTACAGGGAGATAAGCGATGTCGCGGGCAGCCGGGCGCTGGACGCGCTGGAGAATGCGGTGTCGGCTTCGATATCGAACCTGCCCCGGCTGCCAGGCACGACGGTCATCGCCGTGGACACATCCGGGTCCATGTCTGGCAGGTTGAGCCGAAAGTCCAGCGTGCGCTGCTGCGAGGTGGGCATGATGCTGGGCCTGATCGCGAATCGCATCTGCGAGGACAGCCTGTTCTACACCTTTAATGATAAAATCGAGAAGTATCCTCTGACCCGCTTCACAGCGATTCTCGAGACCTGCATGCGCTACGCCAATGCAGGCGGCGGCACACGCATGAGCCTGCCCTTCGAGGTGATGATCCGTGACGGCATCCGCGCCGACAGGATTATCATCATCAGCGACAACGAGTGCAACCGGTATCGTTGGGGTGACAATAAGGCCTTTATCCAGAACTATGCGGACGAATACCGGCAGAAGTCCGGCAGCGACCTCTGGGTGCACGCTGTCGACCTAATGGGCTACGGCACGCAGCAGTTCGCCGGGCCGCACACCAACATCATCGCGGGCTGGAGCGAAAAGGTGCTCAACTTCATAGTGCTGGCGGAGCAGGGGGCGGGCTCGCTCGAGGAGACCATCGCCCGCTATGAATGGCAATGATCATTGAGATATGCGGCCAGAAGACGGCGGTAAGCCTCGTCGCCGACGCGCGGGAGCGGACGTTTGTGATCTCCATCACATCGACGGAGGATGAGGGCGTCGCCTTTCCGCCCAATGAAAACATGGCTTCAATCCTGCGCCTGTGCTTCAACGACCTGACGGAGCCTTATGACGAAGACGGCTTTCCCTATGGGCGTCCGCTGCCGGAGCAAGGTGATTTTGAAGGCCTGAAGACCTTTGTGGACGCACTCGACGGCGAAAGGCTGATCGTCCACTGCTGGGAGGGTGCGTCCCGCTCGGCGGCGGTGGCGACGGCGATATTTGAAGCGCGCGGCGGTGTGGATCGTTTGAAGACCCATGGCCGATACGCGCCGAATCCACGCGTCTACGCGCTGGCGTGCCGGGAGCTGGGCATCCCTCTGCGCGGCTTGAATTACACGGCCGTGCCGAATGATGCCGGCTCGTGGACGATGATGAAGGGCGAACGGACCTTTACATGACGTGGAACGGGTCGCGCCCATTGTCGTAAAACGGATCCCATCCGTTTCTGAAAAAGGCTTCCCAGTAATCGAATCTGGCCAGCCCGATTCTGGTGGTGCCGTCCGGCAATTCGACGCGGTCGATCTGAGGGCAGCCACGGATGGCGTCACGCATCAGCACGATCAGGCTGTGGGGCAGCTCGAGGTTCACAAGCGCTTCGCAGCCTGAAAAGGCTCGCTTGCCGATGGCCACCAGCCCGTCGGGCAGCCTGACGGCGGACAGGGCGGTGCAGTCGGCGAAGGCGCGCTTGCCGATCGTCCTCAGGCCTTCGCGCAAGTAAGCGCCGGATAGTTGCATACAGTTCTTGAACGCGCGATCTCCGATCCTCCGCAGTCCCCTGGGAAAATGGACGCGCGTCAGGACGCTGCAGCCCCAGAACGCTTCAACCCCAATCCAGGTGGTTCCCCGGCGCAGGACGACGCTTTCCAGAGCCGTGCAGCGTGCAAACGCGCCGTCCTGAACCTGGCGCACACCGCCGGGGATGTGGATGCTTCGCAGGGCGGCGCAATCGCGGAAGGCGTCGCGCCCAAGGATTCGCAGGCTTGCGGGCAGATCGATACGCGCAAGGGAAACGCACCCCCGGAATGCGCCGCCCCCGATCTTGACCAGTCCGTCCGGCAAAGCGACCTGCTCCAGGGATGAGCAGCCCGAGAACGCAGC
>JAFUCP010000143.1 GCA_017459565.1 Clostridia bacterium
CTTGAGGCCCGTGCCGGCAGGGATCTGCTTGCCGATGATGACGTTTTCCTTCAGGCCCAGCAGCGGGTCGGTCTTGCCCTTGATGGCCGCCTCGGTCAGCACGCGGGTAGTCTCCTGGAAGGACGCGGCGGACAGGAAGGATTCCGTGGCCAGCGCGGCCTTCGTGATGCCCAGCAGCGTGCGCTTGGCGGTGGCGGGACGTCCGCCGGCCTCCAGCGTCTTGCGGTTGGCTTGGTCGAAGCGGAAGATATCCACCAGAGCGCCGGGCAGCAGGTCGGTATCGTTGGCCTCCTCGACCTTGACCTTGCGCAGCATCTGGCGCACGATGACCTCGATGTGCTTGTCCACGATTTCAACGCCCTGGCTGCGATAGACGGACTGGACCTCCTTGACCAGATAGTCCTGCACCGCCTTCACGCCCAGGATGCGCAGCAGGTCGTGGGGATTGATGGAGCCTTCGATCAGCTCGTCGCCCGCGTTGACGGTGTCACCGTCCTCCACCTTGAGCTTGGAGCCGTAGTTGATGGGATACTCCTTGGTCTCCGCGTCACCTTCGTTGGACTGGATGACCAGCTTCTGGCGCTTCTTGGCGTCGGTGAGGATATGGACGGTGCCGCCGATATCCGCCAGCGTGGCTTCGCGCTTGGGCTTGCGGGCCTCAAACAGCTCCTCGACGCGGGGCAGACCCTGGGTGATATCCTCGCCGGTGGCGACGCCGCCGGTATGGAAGGTACGCATGGTCAGCTGGGTGCCGGGTTCGCCGATGGACTGGGCCGCGATGATGCCCACGGCCTCGCCCACGTCCACCAGTTTGCCGTTGGTCATGTTCGCGCCGTAGCACTTGGCGCACACGCCCACGTGGGACTGGCAGGTCAGGACGCTGCGGATGGTGACCTCCTCGATGCCCGCCGCGCAGATGCGATTGGCCAGGTCATAGGTGATCAGCTCATTGGCGGCCACAATGACCTCGCCGGTGGCCGGGTCAAGGATATCCTCCGCCGCCACGCGGCCGCGGATGCGATCGTTCAAATCCTCGATGATGTTGCCGGGCTGGCCGATGGCCTTCACCTTCATGCCGCGCACGCGCTCGCCGCGGCTGGCGAAGCAGTCCACCTCGCGCACGATGTTCTCCTGGGAAACATCCACGAGCCTTCGGGTCATGTAGCCCGAGTCGGCGGTCTTCATGGCGGTGTCGGCCAGGGATTTGCGGGAGCCGTGGGAGGACAGGAAGAACTCCAGCACGCTCAGGCCCTCGCGGAAGTTCGCCTTGATGGGCAGCTCGATGGTCTTGCCCGTCGGGGACGCCATCAGGCCGCGCATACCGGCCAGCTGGCGAATCTGGTTCGTGGAACCGCGGGCGCCGGAATCCGCCATCATGTTGATGGGGTTGAACTTTTCAAGGTTGGCCAGCACCTGCTTGGTGACGTCGTTGGTGGCCTCTTCCCAAATCCGGATGACGTTGGTATAGCGCTCGTTTTCGGACATGCGGCCGCGCTTGAACTGGCGCTCCACCTGCTGCACCTGGGCGTCTGCGTCGGCCAGAATCTGCTTCTTGGCGGCGGGCACGATGATATCCGCTACGGAGACGGTCAGCGCCGCGCGGGTGGAATAGCCGTAGCCCAGTGCCTTGATATCGTCCAGCATCTGGCTGGTGCGGGTGACGCCGTGGGTGCGGTAGCAGATATCGATGATCTTCGCCAGCTGCTTTTTGCCCACGACCTCGTCGATCTCCAGCTGGAACATGTCGTCCACGGTCTCGCGCTTGCGCATCCCCAAATCCTGGGGAATGGCCTCGTTGAAAATCACGCGGCCGATGGTGGTATCGATGATGCGGGACTGCGCCACGCCGTCGATTTGCTTGGTGATGCGGATTTTGCAGGGGGCTTCCAGGGCCAGCTCGCCGGTGGCATAGGCCATCAGGGCCTCGTCCACGTCGGTGAATACCTTGCCGGTGCCCTTCAGACCCTCGTGAATCAGCGTCAGGTAGTAGCAGCCCAGAACCATGTCCTGCGTGGGGCAGACGACGGGCTTGCCGTCCTGAGGCTTGAGGATATTGTTGGCCGCCAGCATCAGGAAGCGGGCCTCGGCCTGGGCCTCCATGGACAGCGGCACATGCACGGCCATCTGGTCGCCGTCGAAGTCGGCGTTAAAGGCGGTGCAGCACAGCGGGTGCAGCTTCAGGGCCTTGCCCTCCACCAGGATGGGCTCAAAGGCCTGGATGCCCAGGCGGTGCAGCGTGGGCGCGCGGTTCAGCATGACGGGATGGTCCTTGATCACGCTCTCCAGCACGTCCCAGACCTCGGGGCGCAGCCGCTCCACGGACCGCTTGGCGGTCTTGACGTTCACGGCCATGCCCTGGTTCACCAGGCGCTCGATGACGAAGGGCTTGAACAGCTCCAGCGCCATCTCCTTGGGCAGGCCGCACTGGTACATCTTCAGGGACGGGCCGACCACGATAACCGAGCGGCCGGAATAGTCCACGCGCTTGCCCAGCAGGTTCTGGCGGAAGCGGCCCTGCTTGCCGCGCAGCAGGTCGGACAGGCTCTTGAGCTGCCTTCCGCCCGCGCCGGTCACGGGGCGTCCGCGGCGGCCGTTGTCGATCAGGGCGTCCACAGCCTCCTGGAGCATACGCTTTTCATTGCGCACGATGATATCCGGGGCGTTCATCTCCAGCATCCGCTTGAGGCGGTTGTTGCGATTGATGACGCGGCGGTACAGGTCGTTCAAATCGGCGGTGGCAAAGCGTCCGCCGTCCAGCTGCACCATGGGGCGCAGCTCCGGCGGGATGACCGGCACCACGTCCAGGATCATCCACTCGGGCTTATTGCCGCTCTTGCGGAAGGCCTCCACGACCTCCAGGCGCTTGATGATCCGCTGGCGCTTCTGGCCCTCAGTGTTGCGCTTGGTGTCCTTTTCGGACAGCTCCTGCAATTCCTTGCGCAGCTGGTCGTTCAGCTCGTCCAGATCCACGTTTTGCAGCATCTCGCGCACAGCCTCCGCGCCGATGCCCACGCGGAAATCAAAGCCGATCTCAGCGGCCTGCTGCTTTTTCTGCTGGTATTCGGTTTCGGTGAGCAGCTGGTTGGCCTGGAGCTTGGAGATGGCGGGATCGCCGGGGTCCAGCACGATGTAGCTGGCGAAGTACAGCACCTGCTCCAGCGCCCGGGGGCTGATGTTCAAAAGCGTGCCGATGCGGCTGGGGATGCCCTTGAAATACCAGATGTGGGACACGGGCGCGGCCAGCTCGATGTGGCCCATGCGCTCGCGGCGCACCTTGGCCTTGGTCACCTCCACGCCGCACTTGTCGCAGGTGACGCCCTTGAAGCGCGTGCGCTTGTACTTGCCGCAGCTGCACTCCCAGTCCTTGGTGGGCCCGAAGATCTTTTCGCAGAAAAGGCCGTCGCGCTCGGGCTTGAGGGTACGGTAATTGATGGTTTCCGCCTTGGTCACCTCGCCCTTGGACCACTGGCGAATCTTCTCCGGCGAAGCCAGGCCGATCTGTATGGAATCAAGATTGGTCAACTCAAACAAGGAGCTCTCTCCTTTCTATCAATCGACGAGAGTAGAATGAACAGCAGGCTGAGATGCGCCCGCGGCGCTTTCATCTCCGCTATTCATTCTTTACTCTTCACTCTCCTTAAAAGTCGTCGTCAAGGTTGAAATCGTCGTCGCCCAGGTCGAGTTCCTCAAAGTCGAAGTCCTCAACCACGGCCTCATCCTCCTCGGACATTTCCTCCGGCGGGATGACCGGGCCAAGTTCGTCCTTGAACTCGCTCTCGGTGGCGTAAATATCGTCCTCAAGCTCGCGGATCTCAATTTCCTGCTTGTCCTCAGACAGCACCTTGATATCCAGCGCGAGGGATTGCAGCTCCTTGATCAGCACCTTGAAGGACTCCGGCACGCCCGGATCGGGGATGTTTTCGCCCTTCACGATGGCTTCGTAGGTCTTGACGCGGCCGATGGTATCGTCCGACTTCACGGTCAGAATCTCCTGCAGCACGTGGCTGGCGCCGTAGGCCTCCAGGGCCCAGACCTCCATCTCGCCGAAGCGCTGGCCGCCGAACTGGGCCTTGCCGCCCAGGGGCTGCTGCGTGACGAGGCTGTAGGGGCCGGTGGAGCGGGCGTGGATCTTGTCGTCCACCAGGTGGTGCAGCTTCAGATAGTACATATAGCCGACGGTGACGGGGTTGTCGAAGCGGTCGCCGGTGCGCCCGTCGTACACCCACATCTTGCCGGTGCGGTTGATGCCGATTTTGCTGAACTGGATGGTCGGGCGGCCGATCTCATCGTACAGCGGGCCGTCCTCGGCCTGCGCCGCCTTGTCCAGCAGCTCGTTGATATCCTCGTCCCTGGCGCCGTCGAACACGGGGGTGGCGACGTGCCAGCCCAGGGCCTTGGCCGCCAGGCCGAGGTGGACCTCCAGAACCTGCCCAATGTTCATTCGGGAAGGCACGCCCAGGGGGTTCAGCACGATATCCAGCGGCGTGCCGTCGGCCAGGAAGGGCATATCCTCCTCGGGCAGCACGCGGGAGACGACGCCCTTGTTGCCGTGGCGTCCGGCCATCTTGTCGCCCACCTGGATCTTGCGCTTCTGGGCGATGTACACGCGCACCATCTGGTTGACGCCGGGGGAAAGCTCGTCGCGGTTCTCCCGGGTGAAGATCTTCACATCCACGATGATGCCGAATTCGCCATGGGGCACGCGCAGGGAGGTGTCGCGCACCTCGCGCGCCTTGTCGCCAAAGATGGCGCGCAGCAGGCGCTCCTCGGCGGTCAGCTCGGTTTCGCCCTTGGGCGTAACCTTGCCCACCAGGATGTCGTTGGCGCGCACCTCCGCGCCGATGCGGATGATGCCGCGCTCGTCCAGATCGCGCAGGGCGTCCTCGCCCACGCCGGGGATATCCCGGGTGATCTCCTCCGGGCCCAGCTTGGTGTCCCGGGCTTCGGACTCATACTCCTCGATGTGGATCGAGGTGTACATATCTTCCTTCACCAGGCGCTCGGACAGCAAAACGGCGTCCTCGTAGTTATAGCCCTCCCAGGTCATGAAGCCGATCAGCGCGTTGCGGCCCAGGGAAATTTCGCCCTGATCCGTAGAGGGGCCGTCGGCGATGGGCTGGCGCTCGTTCACGACCTCGCCCTCGGAGACGATGGGATGCTGGTTGATGCAGGTGCCCTGGTTGGAGCGGGCAAACTTTTGCAGGTGGTAGGTATCGTCCGTGCCGTCCTCGCCGCGGATGACGATCTCATCGGCGGTGACGCGGGTAACCACGCCGCCGCGCTTGGCCAGCAGCACCACTCCGGAATCGCACGCAGCCTTGTATTCAATGCCGGTGGCCACCAGGGGCGCTTCGGGCTTGAGCAGCGGCACAGCCTGGCGCTGCATGTTGGAGCCCATCAGCGCGCGGTTGGCGTCGTCGTTCTCCAGGAACGGGATCATGCCCGTGGCCACGGAAATCAGCTGCCGGGGGGACACGTCCACGTAGTCCACCTTGGCGGCCTCCACCTGGATGATCTCATCCCTGCGGCGCACGGTGACGCGCTCGTTGATGAAGCGGCCTTCCTCGTCCAGCGGCTCGTTGGCCTGGGCGATGATGTACTTGTCCTCTTCGTCGGCCGTCATGTAGTCAATCTGCTCCGTGACCCTGCCCGTCGCCTTGTCGATCTTGCGGTAGGGGGCCTCGATGAAGCCGTATTCGTTGATGCGCGCATAGGTGGCCAGGGAGCCGATCAGGCCGATGTTCGGGCCTTCAGGCGTCTCGATGGGACAAATGCGGCTGTAGTGGCTGTAATGCACGTCGCGCACGGCGAAGGACGCGCGCTCGCGGTTCAGACCGCCGGGGCCCAGGGCCGACAGGCGGCGCTTGTGGGTCAGTTCCGCCAGGGGGTTGGGCTGGTCCATGAACTGGGACAGCTGGGAGGAGCCGAAGAACTCCTTGATGGCGGCGGAAACGGGCCGGATGTTGATCAAATCCTGCGGGCGCACCTTGTCGATATCCTGAATGGCCATGCGCTCCTTGACCACGCGCTCCAGGCGGGACATGCCCACGCGGATCTGGTTTTGCAGCAGCTCGCCCACGCTGCGCAGGCGGCGGTTGCCCAGATGGTCGATGTCGTCCACCTCGCCGATGCCGTGGAACAGGCCGAACTGGTAGGAAACGGACGCGATGATATCGTCCACCAGCACGTGCTTGGGCATCAGGTCCTTGGCAGCCTCCTTCAGCGCCTGGTTCAGCGGCGCGCCGTCCTCCTTCACCCGCTCCAGCAGCTTGATCAGCGTGGGCACGTGGACGCGCTCGGAGAAGTGGGCGGCCTGCTCGTCATACTGAGACAGCAGCTCCGGGTCATAGCCCGCCAGGAAGGGCTTTATAAAGGCAAAGTTGTTGCCGATGATGTTGACCTCCTGCTCGTCCAGGCGCACACGTACCATATTGACGCCCGCATTCTGGATGGCCTCGGCCACCTCCCGGGAGATGGCCTCCCCGGCGTTGGCCAGCACCTCGCCGGTGAAGGGATGCACGACGTCCTCCACGGGCGTCTGGTTGAACAGGCGCAGCGCGAGGGCCAGCTTCTTGTTGTATTTATAGCGGCCGACGTGGGCCAGGTCGTATCTCTTGGGATCGAAGAACAGGGAATTGATCAGGTTCGTGGCGGAATCCACCGACGGCGGCTCGCCCGGGCGCAGCTTGTTGTAGATCTCGATGAGCGCCTGGTCCTTGCGGGACTTGTAGCGCAGCTCTCCCTTGTCGTTGACGGAGGGCGCGTCGCGGGTGATGGTAGCGGTCACATGCTCGTCCTCGCCGAACAGCCGGGTGATCTCCGCGTCAGATTCCACACCCATGGCCCGCAGCAGCACCGTCACAGGCAGCTTGCGGGCGCGGTCGATGCGCGCGAAAACCACGCCGTTGGAATCGGTTTCATACTCGATCCACGCGCCGCGGTTGGGGATCATCTGCGCGGAATACAGCGCAGCGCCCGTCTTGTCGATGGTCTTGGAATAGTAAACGCCCGGAGAGCGCACCAGCTGGGAAACAATGACGCGCTCCGCGCCGTTGATGATGAAGGTGCCATGCTCGGTCATCAGCGGGAAATCACCCATAAAGACTTCGGATTCCTTGATTTCATGGGTGTCCCGGTTGGTCAGGCGAACCGTCACCTTCAAAGGCGCGGCATACGTGGTGTCGCGCTCCTTGCACTTTTCAACGGTGTACTTCGGCTTGTCGTCCAGCGAATAATCCGTAAACTCCAGAATCAGGCTTTCGCTGTAATCGGTGATGGGCGAAACGTCCGCCAGCACCTCGCGCAGGCCCTCCTTCAGGAAGCTGTCGTAGGACTTCTTCTGCACCTCGATCAGATCAGGTACCGCCAGCGCCTCTTTGATGCGCGAAAAGCACATGCGCGTGCGTTTGCCCATTTGCATCGGATGAGCCATACCCTTAATTCACCCCTATCTTCGTCGTCATACCGCGGGTCCTCACGGCCTGCAGCCCACAGCGTCCCGAAGTCATGTTTAATTCTTCGTTAAAAAACGAAATGAGTGTGAAGATTCAGCGCACTTTCAAATTCGTTTCTCTTCGAAAACACCCATGTTTTCGGCATTTTGGCTGCGGAAGCGGCTTTTGGTCCATACTAACGCAATATAGTACTATATCATAATCATTTTTGATTGTCAAGCATCCATGTCGTCGGATTCCGCCCCGGAAGCCCCGTTTTTTCCGGTTCAAGCCAAAATTTAACATGAACGGAGTAAAAAAGCCACTTCCTCCGTGCCCGGCTGGCCAACGCAAAAACGCAGGATACGCTGCATAATTCTTTTAAATTTGCAGTATATCCTGCGCCATTTCCTGCTTCAGAAGCCCCTCCACACGTAAGCTCCCTTGTCCGTTTGGCCCGGGCTGGAACCCCGCTGCCTGCCACCCCGATTATGATTTGCGCCGCAGGTTGGAATTTGCGGCCTCCGCCAGCACCTGCGCCAGGGCGCGCTTTTTGTCCTGGCCGGAAAAGTGCAGCTGCTTTGCCCTGTCCAGCAGTGTCCCGAACTCCGGGCCCGGCTCAAGCCCCGCAGTCAGCAGGTCCCTGCCCGTCACCATGGGGCGGTCCATCACCTGGCGGTAGTCCTCCAGGCGCTCCAGCAGGAAGGCCTCGTTGGCCTCGTCGTAGGGCGCGTCCTTCTTGCCGGAGGCGTCGGCGCGGGACAGCAGGATCAAATCCTCCGGGCAAAGGCTCAAATCGAACAGCTGCCGGGTCTTTTTCTTCTTGGATCGGCACTGGGCCAGCACGTTGGGCCGCATGTGCAGCCACATCATATTCTTCGCGTACTCGATGAGCTTTGTCTGGTTCGTCAGCCTGCGCAGCTGCGCCTCGCACAGCGGCAGGCCCTGCACCTCATGGCCAAAGGCGGTGATCCTGCCGTCCGGCTGGAGTTGGGTGGCGACAGTCTTGCCCAAATCGTGGGTCAGGGCCGATACCATGAAGCCCAGCGGCCACTTTGCCCGCGCGCGAAGCTCCGCCGCGCAGTCCACCACCAGCATCGTATGCTCAAACACGTCGCCCTCCGGGTGATAGACCGGGTTCTGAGGCACGCCCACGCAGGCCTCAAGCTCCGGGAAGTATTCCTTCAGATGGTTCATCCGCGCCAGCGCCCGGAAGAACCCGGAGGGGCGCGGGGCCTTCAACAGCGCCTTGCACATCTCCTCAAACACCCGCTCCACCGACAGCCTGGTCACGTCCATGGACGCGCACAACGAAAGGGTGCCTGGCGCGATCTCCGCCCCCAGCCGCGCGGAAAACTGAGCCGCCCGGAACACCCGCAGGGCATCCTCGGCGAAGGTCGTGTCGTTCACATGGCGGATGCGGCGCGCGGCCAGGTCCGCCTGTCCGCCCCACAGGTCCACCAGTTCGCCGGTCAGCACGTCCCGCAGCATGGCGTTGATGGTAAAATCCCGGCGCATACTGGCCGCCTCGAAGGACAGGTTGGGATCGACGCTGACGTCGAAATCGGTGTGCCTGTCCCCCGTCCGCCGCTCCCGGCGGGGCATGGCGATATCGATGCCGGAGTGGGCCAGCCCGTATACGCCGAAGCTGGCGCCCTTCTCCACCACCGTGCCCAGCCCGGCCAGTATGTCCCGCAGCGCGGACGGCGCAAGGCCGTACACCTCCACGTCTATGTCCTTGCACGCCGCGCCCGTCAGAGCGTCGCGCACCACGCCGCCGACGAACATCGCCCGGCCGCCCGCCTCCGCGACCCGCAGCGCGATCTCGCGGGCCAGGGCCATATCCTGTTCAAATGAATTCACACGCATCACCACCGGCTATTATAGCATCCGCCGCGGCCCATGGCAAATGCCCTTCCCCATCGCCACACCAATCTTACATAAAATTTCCATGTCCTGAATGAAAAAAAGCCAAAGTATGCTATAATAGGATGGAATATTATCATTGCGACACAGCCCTTTCAAGGAGGTTTCCCTCACATGGACGACCCGTTCGGTCCGAGTATAATCCTGATCGCCACGCTGCTGCTGGCCGCCGTCGTGCGCTTTGCCGAGGCCGCCATTCCCTTCATCGACGAGGGCGAGGTCCATCGTCAGGCCGAGGACGGCAACGCCCGGGCCCAGCGGGCGCAACGCCTGATCCGCCGTTCGGAGCGCGCCGAATTCGGCGAATTCCGCATGGCCCACACGCTTTTGCTGTGCTGCGCCGCCGTCGCGACCTTTTCGCTGTTCGGCGGGGCGCTGGCGGCGCAATTCTCCTCCGTTGGCGCGGGGCTTTCCAGGCTGCTGGCCGCGCTGTGCGTGCTGATTCCCTTTTCGCTGGTCGCGTTCGTTTTCGTGGGCGTGCTTCCGGGCCACCTGGCCGCCCACTGGCGAGAGGCCGCGTTTGACCGCGTCAGCGCCGTGTGCGAAGGGACGCTGGCCATACTCAGCCCCATCACCCGCCCCTGCCTGGCCCTGGGCGCGCTGATCCTCAAGCCCTTCCACATCAAGCCCGCCGATCTGGGCGACCACGTGACGGAGGAGGACATCCTCCAGATGGTGGACATCGGCGAGGAAAAGGGCGCCATTGAGGCCGACGAGCGGGAGATGATCGAAAACATCTTCGAGTTCAACAACATGGACGCCCGGGACTGCATGATCCACCGCAAGGATATCACCGCCATCGATATCGAATCCACCGACGGGGAAATCATGGCCGCCATACGCGAAAGCGGCCTGTCCCGCTTCCCCGTGTACCAGGGCAGCATCGACAACGTGCTGGGCATCCTCACGAGCCGGGACTATCTGATCGACCGGGCCGAGGACCGGCACACGGCCCTCAGGGCGCTCATCCGCCCCGCCCATTTCGTGCCCGAATCCGTGCGCACGGACGTGCTGTTTCAGGAAATGCAGACCCGCAAGCAGCACATGGCCATCGTGGTGGACGAATACGGCGGCACCAGCGGCCTGATCACGCTGGAAGACCTGCTGGAGGAGATCGTCGGCAACATTTACGACGAGTTCGACCCCAAAGAGGAGCCCGAGGTTACGCAGCTGTCCAAAAACCGCTGGCGGGTGTCCGGCGCGGCGGAGCTGGAAACCGTGGCCGAAGCGCTGGACATTGAACTGCCCGTGGACGAGGAATACGACACGTTGGGCGGGCTCATCTTCAGCCGCTTGACGGAGATTCCCGCCGACGGCCAGCGCCCCGTGGTGGAGTGCTTCGGCCTGCGCATCAGCGTGGAGGAAATCGCCGAACGCAGGGTGGAATGGGCCATTGTGGAAAAGCTGGCTTCTGAAGAAAAAGACGAAATTAGAAATGAGGAGTGACCGACCATGGAATTATTGAAGCAAAGGATCCTGAAGGAAGGGCGCGCTCTGAGCGGGCAGGTACTGCTGGTGGATTCGTTTTTGAACCATCAGGTGGATGTTGAGCTGATGAAGGCTTGCGGCGAGGAATTCGCCCGCCGCTTCGCGGACGCGGGCGTCACCCGGATCGTCACCATCGAATCCTCGGGCATCGCCCCCGCCGCCATGACCGCCCTGTCCATGAACCTGCCCATGGTGATCATGAAAAAATCCGTCTCCAGCATCCTCCGGGACGGCATCATACAGACGGAGGTGTTCTCCTTCACCAAAAACGCCCCCTACCTGCTCACGCTCAAGACGAGCTTCGTCCATCCGGGCGACAGGGTGCTGCTCATCGACGATTTCCTGGCCAACGGCGAAGCGGCCTTCGGCGGCATCCACCTGCTGGAAAGGGCAGGCGCGCAGATCGCCGGCGTCGGGGCCGTGATCGCCAAGGCGTTCCAGCCCGGCATGGAGAAGCTCCGCGCCGCGGGCTATCGCGTGGAGGCCCTCGCCGCCGTCACCCGGCTGGCGGAGGGGATAATTGAATTCTGATTCATCGGGCTGTCGCCCCCGGCAGGTCAGTCTGCCCGCGGGACAGCCGCCAACCACTCATCAAGGAGGTACAACGTGACCCTATCCGACGTCAAATGCTTCCTGCTGGACATGGACGGCACCTTTTATCTGGGCGGGCAGCTGATCGAAGGCTCTCTGGACTTCATCAAAAGGGTTCAGGAAACGGAGCGCGACTTCATGTTCCTGACCAACAATTCCAGCCACAACGCCGCGTTCTACGTGCAAAAGCTGGCGGGCATGGGGCTTGAAATCGATCGCAGCCGGGTGATGACCTCCGGCGAGGCCACCTGTGAAAAGCTGCATGAGCTGTATCCCGGCAAGCGCGCCTTTGTGCTGGGCAACGAGTTTCTGAGGGCCGAGTTTGCCGAGGCGGGCATCGCCGTGGACGACGTGGACCCGGAAATCGTGGTGATCGGCTTTGACACCACCCTCACCTATGCCAAAATGCAGGCCGTGTGCGATTTCGTGCGGGCGGGGCTGCCCTATATCGCCACGCACCCGGATTTCAACTGTCCCACCGAAACAGGCTTCATGCCGGATATCGGCGCGATCATCGCCTTCATAGAGGCTTCAACGGGCCGGCGCCCGGACGTGATCGTGGGCAAGCCCAACACCGGGATCGTGGAGGCCGTGCTGCGGCGCACGGGTCTGCGGGTGGACGAGCTGGCCATGGTGGGCGACAGGCTGTACACCGATATCGAAACCGGGCTGCGCAGCGGGATGCTGTCCATACTGGTGATGAGCGGGGAGACCACCCGGCAGATGCTGGCCGAATCCGAAACCCGGCCGGATCTGACCTTCGGGCGGCTTTCCGACATGATTCCCCTTTTGTAACGACGCGAACAAGGAGGCACACATGAGCGGCGAATACACCGAATATCGCTACGATACCCAGCTGTTGATCGAGGGCGAGGGCCTGGATGAGGATGTCATCCGCGACTACTTTGAGGCCAACTTTGTGGGCGACTGCCTGCTGGCCGTGGGCGACGACGAGCTGATCAAAATTCACTATCACACCAACGAACCCTGGAAGGTGCTGGAATACTGCGCTTCCCTGGGCGAAATTTACGATATCGTGGTGGAGGACATGGACCGTCAATCCCGGGGACTTCAAGGGTAAAGGGGAGTTTTCATGCGCAATAACATACCTCTCTGGCCCCAGGGCGGCGCGCCCTATGCGGAGCAGTCCCCCGGCCAGGCAGAGCCTTCGCTGACCGCCTTTGAGGCGCCCGGCGCGGATATCGCCGTGGTGGTGGTGCCCGGCGGCGGCTACTGCCACAAGGCGGAGCATGAAGGCGCCCCCATCGCCCGGCGCCTGAACGAGGGCGGCGTGGCCGGCTATGTGCTGGACTACCGCGTCCACCCCTGCCACGCCATGGCCCCCCTGGCGGACGGGCTGCGGGCCATTCGCGTCGTGCGCGCCATGGGCTACAAATACGTGGGCATCCTGGGCTTTTCCGCAGGCGGGAACCTGGTCTGCAACGCAGCCACCCACTGGGACGCGGGCGACCCTGACGCCGGGGACGCCCTGGAGCGCCTCTCCTCCCGACCCGATTTCTTCGTGCCCTGCTACGCGGTGGTGAGCTTCAACCACTATGCCCACATTGGCAGCGTGGTGTCGCTGCTGGGCGAATCGGACGACCAGGCTCGGCGGCGCTTCTTCTCCGCGGAGCTGAACGTGAACGCCGATACCCCGCCTGCGTTCATCTGGCACACCGCAAACGATGGCTGCGTGCCCGTGGAAAACAGCCTGGCGCTGGCCGGCGCGCTGGCCCGGGCAGGCGTGCCCTTTGAGCTGCACGTCTATCCCGACGGCCCCCACGGCATCGGCCTGGCCGGGGACAACCCCGACGCCAGGTTCTGGCCGGAGGAATGTCTGCGGTTCATCAAAAACCTCTGCAAATAGGGCGGTCCCTCGCCGCCCGGGCCCCGGCGCTTCGCCGGGGCTTTTCATGTGGAAGCCCGCACATTTCCGGCACATCCCTGTCACAATGTTGTCGTTTGAGTATGGCTGCGCGATATGCTATAATATAAGTGTATATATATGTGCCAGCGGATTCAGACCGTCCCGCCCCCGGCGCGACGGTCCTCTGAAAGGTGATAGAAAATGCAAATGACCTATGAACAGGCAATGCGCCCCGGTATGCTGCAGGCCTTTGCGAACCGGCGCGGCAGCGGGTACATGATGCGTTCGGAAAAGCGCACCGGCTCCCGGAACGGCTCCAATCGCCGCCCGCCCCGGAAACGCGCGGGTTTTTTCTACATATTCATCACGCTGCTGCTGTGCCTGATCCTGTGGCCGGTGGGCATGGTGATGCTCTGGCGCAGGAAGGTGCGCCTGCAGGCGGGCACCAAGCTGCTGATTTCGCTATTGACGCTGTGCCTGAGTGTGTTTTTGATCGTTTTCGCGCTGACCGTACCGATCAATAACCCTGAATTCACCGCCTTCCAGGACCGCGCCAACGACTGGCTGGACCAGGCCGCGTCCAATATCGCCGCCGCCGGGGATTCCGCCTACAGGAAAAGCACGGAAACCTGGCAGATCATGTCTGACTTCAGCAAGGCCGGCGCAGACCTGGCTCTGACAAAGACCGCCGATTTGATGGACAAGGGCATCGATGTGGCGGGCAAGGCGCGCCTGGGCGTTGAAAAGCTGCTGCACGGCAATGCGCCCGCCGCCACTGAGGCGCCGCAGATCACCGACGCGCCGGAAATCACAGTCATGCCCGCGACAGACGCGCCCAAGCCGACCCCGTCCGACGCACCCCACACCGATGCGCCCAGCGCGTCCCCCGCCGTTGAAGCGGAAGCGGGCGGCATCGACATCCACCTGCCCGGCCAGGCTCCTGACGTCCAGACCGCGCAGCCGCTGGCGGCCGGGACGCTGCACGCGGACGGCAGCTTTACGCCTGACGGTTTGAGTGAGAATGCTGTGAGCGCTCCCGAAGCCACCAAGGCCGCGGAGCCTGAGGTCTGGACCCCCGTGGAGGACGTAACCGAAGCGCCCGCAGAGGCCGCCACCGAAGCGCCTGCCGAAGCGCCCGCAGAGGCCGCTACCGAAGCGCCCGCTGGGGAGCCCGCAGAGGCCGCCACCGAAGCGCCTGCCGAAGCGCCCACAGAGGCCGCCACCGAAGCGCCCGCCGGGGAGCCCGCTGAGGCTGCCACCGAAGCGCCCGCCGGGGAGCCCACTGAGGCTGCCACCGTAGCGCCCGCAGAGGAACCCGCTGAGGCCGCTACCGAAGCGCCCGCGCAGAATCCCCTGGCAGTGCTGGTGGAGAACACCGAAGCGCCCGACGGCGACGGCGTGATGGTGCCCGTGGAGCCGACGCCCGAAGCGCCCAATGCTGCGGTCAAGCCCGCGAGCGCGGCCACCGTGTACTACTTCAAGGACGGCAGCAAGGGCTTCCATGTGGGGGCCATGCTCCACGGCATGAACAATGCGCCGGCCCACACGCTGGCCGAGGCCTTTGCGGACGGCAAGACGCCCTGCAAGTCCTGCGGTATGCCGGATAAGGACATTCTCAGTGAGGAGAACATCGCCTGGCTGGATGAGAACCAGCTCATCCACACCACTGACGAATGCGCCGCCTTTGCGGGAGACTGGCAGCTGATTCCGCTGGCAGAGGCCGTGGAGGCCGGTTACGCGGCGTGCCCCGACTGCGGCGCGGACGCCTATGTGGAATCCGTGTTCCCCTCCCCCACCGCGACCCCCGCGCCCGAGGTGGTAACACCCTCGGTGCCGCTGAAATCCGCCGGTGAAATCATCGTGTACTACTTCGATGCCAGTCAGGGCTATCACGTCGACGCGAACTGTAAGGGCATGACCAACGCCCCCGCGCACACCCTGGCGGAGGCCGTGGAGGCGGGCAAGCGCGCCTGCGGCAACTGCAAGCCCGTTTCCGGCGAACTGATCGGCCTGCCTGTGCTGTGGCTGGACGAGAACGACGTGTGCCACACCAGCGACGAATGTGCCTCCTTCAGCGGCAAATTCAAGCTGCTGTCGCGCGACGACGCGCTGGCGCAGGCCCTGGACGCCTGCCCCGACTGCGGTGCGGCGGAGTATCTGATCCCCGGCACTCTGCTGGCGGAGTAAACTGTCTGAACACAAAGGAAAGGATCTGACCCAACCATGGCCAAAAAGAGCGCAAAATCCAAGGGCTATCGCAAGCAGACGGGCAAGAAGCCCTATCTGAGCAAGCGCGACATCGTGCTTTTGTGCGTACTGGTTGCGGCAATCGCCGTCGCCGCCTTCTTCCTGTTCCGCTACGACGATGGCGCACTGAAGGTGCAGAATGGCGCGGTTGTCGCGGATGGCGACAACTGGCTGATCGTCAACGGCAGCAATACCCGCGGCGGCGCGCGCTACTACAAGCTGGGCGAGATGGGCGATTTGGAGGGCTACGCCCGCGAGGCAAAGTCCCTTGTCACCGACGCGAATATCCCCGAGTACAGCTTCACCCCCGAAGCTGAGGATACGGGTGTGTCCGGCATAACCGTCACCAGCAGCCATAGCACCGCCGATGTGCTTTCGAAATATGCCGTCTCGATGCTCTCTGAAACGGAAAATATCGATATCGGTGAGATCCAGACCGGCGAACTCGGGGGCCGGACCGTGACCTATTTCACCTACACCGCCGAGCCCACCGAGGCGGAGGAAGGCGAGGAGGCCAAATTCTCCAGAGTGATGAGCGGCTATATCGACGCCACCCACGACAGCTGCGTGGCTATCCACGTGGAGAGCCGGGCGGACGCCGCCGAGAGCTGTCTGGGCGAGGAGGCGCTGACGGAGCTGCTGGCCCGGACGGTGTCCGCCGTCAGCCTGGAAAGCGCGAAATAGACGCCGGGGCCATTCGACAGGGAGCTGTCTCATGCCGCGCTGATCGACTTGTTTCGATCGGCGCAGGCTGAGACAGCTCCCTGTTTGTTTATACTAAGACCTGATTAAAAGAGGACAAGATTGCCGGGAACTTTTTTGTGCTGGCAAGCGAAGTCACGCAGGCTTGCAGGCGGCAAGTCAAGGGGCTTCAACGCCGCCAGCGCGGAAAAGAACCGGCAGGATGTCCTGTTTAGTCAGGGATTAGTATTATACTCTCTTTCGGGGAACAGAGCGCTCAAACCGGCCATCCGCAAAAGCCCTGGAGGCCCTCATGAAAAAGGATCGATGCCGAAGGCAGAGGGCAACGCACTGTGTGAAATGCCGTCCCCTCACCGGCGGTCACTTCCCTACAGCAGCAGCTGCAGCGCCACCACCAGCGCCGCGCCGGGCAGCCCCAGGAAACCCACGGCCATGGCGGTGAAGGGGTTGATTTGGACCCTAAAGCCCACCATGCCGCCGATGAGATTCACCAGGGCCAGCGCCAGCGCTCCCATGACGCCCCCAGCCACCATGCGCCACATGAAGCGCATGGGCACCAGCAGAAGATGGCCGATCAGGCACAGCAACGCAAGCCCGATGGCAAAGGACAATATCAACTCCCACGGTATTTGCACAGGATCACCCCTCTGCAACAGCATATGCGCCCACCTGCCCCGGCAGAAGCGCATAGAAACGGCGTCAGGCATTTTGCCTGACGCCGCCATGTTGTGTCTTACAGGTTTTGCTGATTCGGTCATTCGTACCTGCGGCGCTTGCTGATGATCAGCAGCGCGCCCAGCGCCATCACGCCGATGCCTCCAAAGATGAAGGGATAGGCGGGTACTTCGTCGCCGGTGGGCATCAGCCCGCCCCAAAGCGGCGTGCCATAGCCAAACAGGTCAAACAGCTCTTCCAGCTCCTCCTCCGTGTACTTCTCATACCCCGGTCTGCCGGTGCCGGTCCTGCGGCTCGGCACCTCGTTGCGGCCCTTGGGCACATAAGGCGTATCGTTATCGCCGTTGGGGCCGGGCTCGTCGGGCCGATCATAGGCCAGCAGCTTGTTGAGTACATCCATGCCGTTGATGCGGCTGAAGTAGCCGGGCACGGCATCCTCGCGAAGCTCGTAGGTATATTCGTTGCCATAGCCGTCGTCCATCGGCAGCCTGCCGAAGCTGTAGCTCCAGTCGCTGGCCGCGGTGACATCACGCTTTTCAATCTCGACGCCGTTGCGATACAGCCGCACGGTGATGTGGTTGGGGCGCTTGCCCATGGCGTTGTCGTTGTCGTCCCAGGTCTTGGTTCCCTCCAGATCGCGGTAAACCTTGGCGTCTCTGGGAATCAGACGGTTGGTGATCGTCAGGCCGCGCACGATGCCCTCGTAGTTCTCCACGGGCTCCTCCTTCACGGTGTACTCAATGGTCTCGCCATTTTCGTTCACCGCGGGCAGCCTGCTGAAGGTGTAGGTCCAGGTATCGCCGTCGGTTCCGCTCCAGACGGGCGTCGCGTCCACGGCCACGCCGTCGGCGTACAACGTCACGGTA
>JAFUCP010000144.1 GCA_017459565.1 Clostridia bacterium
GCCTCCATGGGCAGCGGGTTATTGGCGTAGTAGATCGCGCCGTGGTCGATGACCAGCGTGTCGGTCAGATAGGGCATTCGCTGAACCGTCCGGTCCAGGGCGCGCTGGAGCAGCTCGCCGTCGATGGGGTCCCGGTGGGTGACCTCCACGGTGTAGGCGGGGATGTCCATCGGCAGGTAGACGTAGGGACTGCTGGAAATCGCCATTTCCTTTTTCTCAAAGCTCGGGCGCGTGATGCTCATGCGTTGCTCTCCTCCTTGCTCTTCATCAAAAACTCTTGAATGCTGAAATCGCTCTCATACAGGAAGTCCATGCAATAGACGGGCTTTCCGTTCGGATAATCGGTGTGGAAGTCGCTGACGGCCTTCAGAATGATCCTGGCGCTCATGGAGGTATCCCGGCGCTTGTCGATGAAGTATTCCACGCCGTCGTCGCCGAAGGACACCCGCAGCCATTCGGGCATCAGCGTGATCCGCACCCGGATGTTTCCGGCGGCGGAATAGGCGTCCATGATGCGCTCGGTGAGCATCTCCTCCACAGCCAGCCGAATTTGCAGCGTCCTGCGCCGGGCAAAGCCCACGGCCATCGCCAGCTCACTGACCAGGCTGGTGACCGGCACGATGGCGTAGCCGCTGTTCTTCACCACCAGGTCAAATACCGTCACGCCGCCCGCCAGCTCCTCGTCCACCGTCAGCCGCTTCAGCCGGGTGAGCATATCGGCGTGGAGCGTGCGCTGATCCAGCTTGCCGTTCACATTCAGGGGAAAGCTGTCGTACAGGAAGATGTGAGAGGGCACCTTGTACCGGGCGATCACGCTTCTCAGGGCCTTTTTCAGCGCCTCCTGGTCAAAGCTTGCGCCGCCGTCGGTCATGGTGACGCAGGCCTCCACGCTCTCACCGTAGATGGGATGGGGCGCGCCCATGACCTTCGCCTCCCGGATGTTCTCCATCTGGTTCAGGGCGCTTTCGACCTCGGAGGGCGAAATGTTTTCGCCGCCCCGGATGATCACATCCTTGATGCGCCCGGCCAGATACAGATAGCCCTCCTCGTCGAAGCTGCCCAGGTCCCCGGTGTGCAGCCAACCGTCCTCGTCGATGGGCTGCTTCTGCCTGGGCAGCTTGTCGTATCCGTTCATCAGGTTTTCGCCCCGGGCGACCACTTCGCCGATCTCGCCCTGGGGCAGGAAGCCGCCCTTGCCGTCGGAGATGCGTATGTCTATGCCCCCGATGGCCTTGCCCACCGTCTGGGCCCGCTTTTCCACCAGGTCGGAGGGACGCACCATGGTCAGCGGCGCGGCCTCGCTCTGGCCGTACATATTGATGAAGGTGGCGTTGGCGTATTGCAGCTCCAGCCGCATCATCTGCACCGGCGTGGACATGCCGCCCGCGATCATGCACAGGTGCAGGTTCGGCGCCACGTTTTCCTCAAAGCCCTGCGCGTCGGCCAGGCCCATGTACACCGCGCCAACCGCTGCCATGTCAGAAATACGGTAGGCGTCGATTTCCCGAGCCAGCGTGTCGGGCTTATAGTTGGCAGGCAGGCACACCGTCGCGCCCCGGCACAGGTAGGCGTAGCTCATCAGCAGCCCCAGTATGTGAAACAGCGGCACGGCCACGCACACGCTTCGACCCGCGTATTCGCCGATGTTTCCATTGAAGGCGTCGGCGTCAAAGGTCAGTGCCCGCTGGGAGATCTGTACCGCCTTGGGCCGGGAGGTGGTGCCGGAGGTAAAGATGATAAACGCGGTCGCGTCCTCATCGGAGGTATCGGGCGCCTCGTCCTCCGCTTCATCATGGTACAAATGCCCCAGGTTCAGCTCGGCGGGGCGGATGTCCAGGCAGTGCCCCTCCGGAATATGTGCCAGGGTTGCCAACTTTTTCATGGCGTCGGGGTCCTTTTTCGTCTCCCCGTTGTCGCCGCAGAGCAGAAAGCCCGTCTCCGTCATGGTCAGCAGCTCGGCGGCATCGGCGGCGCTCATGCTGTAATTCACCAGCACGGCGGTGCCCCCCGCACGGACGATGGCGAAGAACGCGATCAGCCAGTTGGCGGAATTGTAGCTCCACAGCGCCACCCGGCTCCCCTGATCGACGCCCATCTCCCGGAGCCTTTTTTCAAGCCCCCGAATGCCCTTTCGCATATCCTCGTAGGTGCAGCTGCCGCCGTTTCCAACGATAGCCAGGCGGCCGGGATAGTCCCGACAAATTCGCGTTGACAATAACCTGCTTTCCAAAGCCTTTCATCCTTCCTGCTTCACCGAACAATCCGGTTGCTTCGTTTCCGGACAAATCAAATTCCCGGGTTCTGCGCGTCCATCGGGCCTTTTTCGCCATCGGGTTGACGCTTAAGCATGCTTCACCGGGGCGCAGAGGCGCGCATGGCGGCTTGCGCCGCCCATCGGAGGGCAGGCCGCAGATATGCGGCCTCAGACCGCTGACAAAGCCCGCAAACACAGAAATTTCTTGAAATACCGCTTGTGCGGTTGAAATTTCTGCTTCCTGCGTCAGGACAGCCTGCAAATTCGGTTACTTACATCCGGGTAAGCGCCCTCATTTGCAGACTGTCCTTCCTTGTCTTGCAGGCTTTTTCAACTGTCTGTCAGTCTATTGACTTTGTCAATATCCTGAGGCCGCAGATATGCGGCCTGCCCTCCTTCCGCTTCGTGCCGTCGCTTGCCTTCAGCGGCGCCTCATGCCCGAAGAAATTGCCGAACGAAGCGGAAACGCGCATTATCTCACCGAATAGAACTCCGTCATGGTCGGGTTTTTCTGAATCAGCACGGTCTTCTGGTTGAAGGCCGCCATCAGCTCGTCCGCCGCGGCGTACACGGCGTCCTCGGTGGTAGCCGAAAGATAGATCACCAGCGTGTACTCCTGGTACTTCGTATCGTCCTCGCCAACCCAGCCGCCGTGGGCCTCCTGGACGGTATAGCCGCGGAAGCGGGCCATCAGGAGCTCCTGGACCTTCTGCAGCGCATCGACCTGGGTGCAAACGGGCTTGCCGGTATCCTTGTCGGTGGTGCCCAGGTACATGACATACTGGAAGTCCCCGGTCTCTTCCCCGGCGGCCTCGCTGTCCACAGGCACGCGGTTCTCGGCCAGCTCCTCCAGCCAGTGGAATTCGCCGGTCTTGACCACGTTCTCGCCGTAGATGGTCTTCCAGTCGTCCCGCATGGAGATCACGTTGTAACCCGCGGCGGCCCACTTTTCCTTCAGGCTCTCACCCTTTTCGGGGTTGCCGTAGTCGCGCACGTCGTCGTCCGCCACCAGCATGAAGGCGGCGCTCTTATAGGGGTTGTTGCCAATCACATAGTTGTGCATACTGGTATCGCCGCTGGAATTGCCGAAGCTCAGCACCGGCCGCTGGCCGATCTCCTGGGCGATTTGCAGCACCTTGTTGGTCTTGAGGTTCTTGACGAGCAGCTTGTCCGTACGCCGCACGTCCTCGCCGATGGAGAAGGTGTGATTGAGCGGTTCATCGTCGCCCTGCTCGGTGGCCTCCAGCTGCACGTCCATGCCGATGATGTTGTTGTAGGGGATCTCCAGCATACCTTCGATGAACACGCGGCAGATGAAGCGGTCGCTGCCGGAGCAGACGTAGCAGGTGAAGCCGTTGTCCTGGAGGTACTCCACTACCTCCACCATGGGCAGGAAGAAGCACTCGGCGTAGGTCATGCCCTCGAAGCCGTCCACCTCGCGCACCAGGATTTTGGTCACGAAATCGGAGAACTCATTGAGCGTCATGCCGGAATAGGCCCGCGCGGCCTGGATGGCGTGCTGCATGGCCATGTCCTCCGGGAAGGAGTTATCCAGCGCGCAGTCCCGCAGCAGCCGGCCCACCTCCAGCATCTCGGCGTCCGGCTGGCAATCCGGGTCCTTCAAAATGCGCCAGGCCAGCATGTAATACTCAAGATAAGTCGGGTACAGCTCGCCCATCAGCGTGCCGTCCATGTCGAACACGGCAATGCGGTCCATCTCCGGGATGAAGTCCGGGGAATCGGGGTCAGTCACGCTCTCCACATACTCAATCAGCGCGTTCAGCGCCGGAGCGTCCGCGTTCCACTGGGCAAAGGGCTCTTCCTTCGCCTCGGCGAAGGCAAGCCCCGCCACCGTCGAAAGGAGCAGCGCAAGACAGAGCAGCATGGCTATTCGGGTCAAAATCCTGTTCTTCATTTTCTTACCTCCTGTTGATCGATCATTGTATTAAGACAAAAGGCCTCAGGCCTCTCATCGCTTCTTGCGGCGCGGCAGGTCGCCCCCCCTTTTCCCGAATGTACGATTCGCCCGCCGCACAAACGGAGCGCAGGCCGACGGCCCATTGATCCCGGCGCGCCGCCCTTTATGTGTTCCGCAAGCGGACAGACGTTTTAAACAGAGGGAAACGGACCATCGCCCGTCTTCCTCCCATCGCTCCCGTTTTTGCCAATAAGACATTTCTTTATTCAACACAGCGGCTCCTTTTTCCTGCTTTCGGTCAGGACTATTTTTGGGATCTGCGCCGCGACGCCCGCGATGGCGGCAATGGGGCGCACCGGCATCTTGTACTTTCATGGCAGGGAGATATGGTTCCCGTGGAACACACGGGGACGATCCCTGCGCGTTTCAATAATGCAGGAAAAAACCACCATATCCTGCGATATGGTGATCAGGGAAGTGGTGGAGCCGAGGGGGGTCGAACTGGCGTTGAGGCGATTTTAGACCAACTCTGACTATCACGCCTGATCACCCCGGGTCACCCGTTTTTTTCCTCATTTTCTGACCTTCATCACGTCCAATATTGGCCTTTCACGCCTGTTTTTCTACCAAAAACGCTACCAACCGGGCGATAATCCGGGCGCTCCCCTCTTTTCACTCCCCGGATGATGAGGTTGAAAACCTGCAGGGTTTTCAAGTCGCTGCGCGACTGCCACGGTTCGATTCTGCGAATCGAACCGCGGCACCTTGGTAAAAAAAACGTCAAAAACGAGGTAAAGGTCAAACTGAGTACTAAACCCAATTCTCGATTTTCAAGCCTTCAACTCTGTTAAATTCTCGTGTATTATTGGTCACCAGTGTCAGATCCAACGCCTTGGCGTGGGCCGCGATCAGCATATCATTCGCGCCGATCAAATTGCCCTTCTTCGTCAGGTCTGCCCGAATGCTCCCATATGCCAGGGCAGCGTCTGCGTCAAATGGCACGACCTCGATGCCGGACAGGAAGGTCATCAGCGCAAGTCGATTCTGTTCCGGCTTGGAGCTGTTGTAGACGCCGAATTCCAGTTCAGCCATTGTGATTGAGGAAATGCACATGTCCTCCGGCCTGTACTGCATGAAGCGCCTGAGTACACTTTCCGGGCGATGGTTCTTGGCGTAGGCGATGATATTGGTATCCAGCATGAACTTCATAGCTGCGTCCTCTCCTGTACAGGCAAGTCTTCGATACCATCCGCCAGGAAATCATCCGTAAACATATCCAGGCTCTGCATCATCGGTGCCCAGGGATCATTCTTCGGCATCAGGATCACCACGTTGCCGATTCGGTTCACCAGTACCTCATCCTGATCGAAGCGGCAGTTCTTGGGCAGGCGCACCGCCTGGCTGCCTCCGTTGCTGAAAATCTTTGCAACCTCCATGACGCTCACCTCTTTCTCATTAAGTATATACTTTAGTATATACTTTTGTCAAGGGAATTATGCCGCCAGGGCATTGGCATTGACGCGCTCTATGGCCTTCCGGATGCCGTTCCACATGCCAAGGTTGGTTGAGAACAGTTCGACGATGTTCCCTTGATCCGTGAAAGGCGGCTGCTGCAGCACGGACAAATCCTTCATCATGCCATTCCGAACGATATATTCCACGATCTGGTTCACGAAATAAATCTGTCTGCTGTCCAGGTTGGTCCCCTCCAGGAACTCGGAGAACGCCGCTTTCGCCGCGGCCATATCCATTCCAACAATCTCCCTTACCAGCTCACCCAGCGGCTTCTGTCCGTACTCCGCCTCGTAATCCTGCTTTGTACCCACTTCGCTCCACAGGATCTTTTCCAGCTCTTCTATGTCGTCGGATGTCAGCGGAACATTTCCCCTGAGCTTGGCAATCGCGCCATTGTCCTGGTGCTGGCGGATGTAGTATTCTGCCTTTGCCCGATAATCACGCAGGTCATCGCTCTCAAGATTGGACTCGTTCCATTCCATTGACAACAAGGTATCTTCCATGTCAATATCAACAGAAAACACGATATGGGGGATGTACTTGATCAAATCCCTGAGCTTCTCCCGGATGTGCTCGAATTCATTGATGCCGGCATTGTCGACATAGTCCGTGTGAAGGATCCTGTCGATCAACTCCGCCTGCTGCTCGATCTCGGGGATATTGGCGACCTTTGCGACGGCGGCCACCTTTTTCATCAGGTCAGACCGCGCCTTGCCGTATTTCTTCCCCACGAGATAGGCCAGCTCGATGCCGTAGATCAGCGCGTCAAAGCGCAGGGCCTTGGCGTCGTCGTCATCCGGCACGATCAATGGCGCCAGCTCCTGCTTCATTATCAGGGTGTTCTCATAGGTCAGCGCCTGATAGCTCTCGGCATTGGCATACAGCTCC
>JAFUCP010000145.1 GCA_017459565.1 Clostridia bacterium
GCCCATTTTCCCCCGCGACAGGAATCCGTTGCTTTTTTATGGCTTATGTGTTAATATATAGGCAATGTTTATATTCCAGAGGTGAACACCATGGAGCGCAACAGCCGCTACTGCCCCCACTGTCTGAGCCCGCTGGACGCCGCCGCCGAGCGCTGCGGCGTCTGCGGCGGCGACGCCGGTTTGGAAAACGAGCCCCATCAGCTGCCGGTGGGCACGCTGCTCAGGGACCGCTACCGCGTCGGCCGCTGCATCGGCGAAGGGGGCTTCGGCATCACCTATGTCGGCTGGGACAGCGTGCTGGCCATCAAGGTGGCCGTGAAGGAATACTATCCCACCGGCATCGTCAACCGCTACCACACCCATTCCCTGGAGGTCTCTGCCGGAGGCGGCGAAAGAGGCGGCCAGTTCGCCGAGGGCCGGCGGCGGGTGCTGGAGGAGGCCCGCGCCCTGGCCCGCTTCTCGGGCGATCCCAGCATCGTCAACGTGCGGGACACCTTCGAGGCCAACAACACCGCCTATATCGTCATGGAGTTCCTGGACGGGCAAACGCTCAGCCACCTCGCGCAGGCGGAGGGCCCGCTGCCCTTCGCGCGCGTGTACGGCTGGCTGGCCCCGGTGATGGACGCCCTGGCCAAGATCCACCGCCAGGGCCTGATCCACCGAGATATCAGCCCCTCCAACCTGATGCTGCTGAAAGACGACAGCGTGAAGCTGTTGGACTTCGGCACCATGCGCGCCTTCGACCCCAGCGGCGAAAGGAGCCTTTCGGTGATGCTCAAGCCGGGCTTCGCCCCGGAGGAGCAGTACCGCTCCCACAGCGCCCAGGGGCCCTGGACGGACGTGTACGGCATGTGCGCCTCCATATACAGGCTCATCACGGGCGTGACGCCGGAAAACGCCATGAACCGCGTGTTTGAGGACACTCTCCAGCCCCCGTCCGCCCTGGGCGCGCGCATCGATCCCGCCCCGGAGCGGGCGCTGATGCGCGGCCTGGCGGTGCAGGCGGCCGACCGCATCCAGACGATGGAGGCGCTGCGAAGGGCGCTGTCCGGCGGGGACGAGGGCGAGGAGGACGAGGAGCGCACGCTGTACAAGCCCAGATCGGCAAAGCCCGCGCCCGCCCCGGTTGACGGGCCGCGGGAAAGCGTTCCGGATTACAAGCCGCAAAAGACCGCCCCGCAGGCCCCGGATTTCGATTCGCCAAAAAGCGCCCCGGATGACAGGCCGCGCAGGGCCGCCCCGCAGCCCCCGCAATACGAACCGCGCGGAACCGCGCCCGAAGCGCCAAAGGCGGCCCCGGGGCCGTCCGACGGCGCAAAAGGCGGCGCCCGGCCGGAATCCCGCCAGGCCAGGCCAGGGCGGAAGTCCCGCCGCGACAGTTCGAACGGCTCCGATCGCCGGGAGCGCGGGAAGAGGCGGCTTGCGCTGATCATCCCCATCGCCGCGGCGGGGGCCCTCGCCGTGGCCGTCGCGCTGTTTTTCGTCCTCCGGGGCGGCGTGGGCGGCGGAAATCCCTACCGCAGCAGCGGCAGCACCTCCTATCTTCGGGACATGACCGTCGCCGGCGACCAGCTGAGCGCCATCGCCCGGGACGAGCAGACCACCGAGCTTAACATCAGCGGCTGCCAGCTCAGCGACGATATGGTCCGCGCCATCGGCGACATGGAACACATCCGGCGGCTGACCCTCCTCAACTGCTCCGGCTTCACCAGCCTCGATCCCCTCTCGGGCATGGCGTCGCTGGAGGCGCTGTCGCTGTCGGGCGGCACGGAGGCCTCGGGCCGTCCCCTCTTCGATCTGGACGGCCTGCTGACGGCGGATGTGCCCCGGGTGCAGCGCCTGAGTCTGGACAACTGCGCCACATCGGACGGCGGCGCGTTCCTGAGCCGCTTCCCCGGCCTTGAGCGGCTGAGCGTAAGCGCCTGCCAGGGACGCCTGGATATGGAGAACCTGGCGGGGCTTTCCCGGCTGGAGAGCCTGAATATGACCCAGGTGGAGCCGGGCGGGAGCGGCTTTGCCCCGCTGGCGGCCTTAGGCGAAATGACCTCCTTCAGCTTCACCGATACGCCCGTGGAGGACATCTCCTGGGCCTCGGGGCTGCCGGGTCTGAACAGCGTCACCCTCGACAACTGCTCCGTGACCTCGCTGCACGGGCTTGAGGACCACGCAAAGCTCTACTCGGTGTCCGCCGCGAACAACCCGCTTGAGGATATATCCGGCCTGTCGGGCTGCGCGGCCCTGAACGATCTGAGCCTGGCCGGCGGCAGCGTTTCGGACCTCTCCGTTCTATCCGGCCTCGAGCGGCTGAGCGCGCTGTCCGTCACGGACATGGCCGTGAGCGACCTTTCCCCTCTGGCCGGCTGCGCGCAGCTGTACCGGCTGGACCTGTCCGGCAACCCGGCTTCGGATTTGACGCCGCTGGCGGGCTGCGTGAAGCTCAACACCCTCGTGCTGAACCGCATGAGGCTGACCAATCTGAACGGCTGCGAGGCCATGATCAATCTGAACGCGCTTGAGGCGCGCGACAACGAAATCGAAAGCATTGAAGGCCTTGTCAACACCACCCAGCTGGGCACGGTGGACCTGTCCGGTAACCGCATTTCGGACCTCTCCCCCCTGTCCAAGAACGCCGAAAAGCTGACGAGCCTGTTCGTGGGCGGCAACCGCGTCACGGACCTCAGCCCGGTGGCCGGGGCTTCGGGGCTGAAAATGCTGGGCATCGAAGGCAACGGGCTGACCAGCCTGCGCCAGCTGTCCGGCTTCAGGGACCTCATGTTCCTCTCCGCCGCGGACAATCAGATTTCGGACCTCTCCCCCCTGCGGGAGCTGGCGGCGCTGGCCTATCTGGACCTGGGCAGCAATCAGATTTCGGATATGAGCCCCCTGGCGGGGCACGCCATCTCCGACCAGGTGCTGCTGCTGCAAGACAACGCCATCCGGGATATCTCCGCGCTGACCGAATCCGTCTCCTACCGCTGCCTTGCCCTGTACGGCAACCCCATACGTGACTACGCGCCCCTGGCCCGGCTCAGCGGCTCCTCCTTCGACAACTACCTGTACGTGGGCCACACTGACGGCGCGAATCTGGCCGACGCCGGCGTGACGGGCTACGATACCCGGCTGGTGGACGTGCCCCTGGACCGGCAGGTCCCCCTGAAGGAGGACGTGAACGCCGCCCTGGCAGAGATGGGCAAGGGCAGCTCCTCCCCCCGCCTGACCTTCATCTCCGCCGAGGAGGCGGATGCCGACATGGAAGCGCTTCGCGCCTACGCCCTGGAAAACCGTGCCTCCCTGGGCTTCGGCACGTTCCTCTACACCGCGCTCAAGCATTGAGGTGAGCCTATGAACCACGATCAGACCGTATTGGCCCGCCGGGGTGACATGCCCCCGAGGCTGTTCATGTACTGCCGGGGCCGCGTGACCGAACACCCGCTTTCGGGCGTCCAGTCCTTCGGCCGGCCCTCCCGCAAAAGCGCGCCGGACATCCCGGCGGACTCCATGGCCGTGTCCCGCGCCCACGGGCAGTTTGAGTGCAAGGGGCCCTATTTCCGCTATACGGACCTGGGCAGCACCAACGGCACGCTCATGGACGATAAGCCGCTGGAGCCGGGCGTGCCCTGCCTGCTCGGCGACGGCGACGTGCTGCGCGTCCACGGCGCCGGAGACGAGGCCCGTGAGATGGACGTGGCGCTGGTGGTCAGCGCCAGCTATCACCCGGGTGCTTCCTGGCGGCGGCTGGCCCTGGGGCCGGATATCGCGGAGGTGGCCGTGGGCCGCGCCCAGGCGCTGGCGCTTTCCGACGCCCAGGTCTCCCGGCGGCACGCCTCCTTCTTCAACGCCTCCGGGGGCTGGGCCGTCATCGACCACGACAGCCTCAACGGCGTGACCCTGAACGGACGCCGCATCTCCCGGCCCTGCTATCTGAAGCCTCTGGACGTGGTGGGCATCTCCGGCTATCTGTTCATCTTTACGGGCGGCGAGCTGATCTTCCAGGCGGACGCCGCGCCCGTTGAAGCGTCCCCCGGCCTGCCCGCGGACGCCCCCGCCCCAGGCGATATGCCCGCCGAAGCGGCCCGCGATGTGCCCGCAGACGCCCCCGCCTCAGGCGATATGCCCGCCGAAAGCGACACGCCCTCCGGGGCCGCGGCGAAGGACGGCGGGCGGGAGGTCCTCTCCGTGTGGATCGAGGAGCGCAGCGTCTGGGCGCGCATGAAGAAAAAGACGCTGCTCAGGGATATCCGGCTGGATATCCGCTCCGGGGAGATGGTGCTGGTGCTGGGCGGTTCCGGCGCGGGCAAGACCACCTTCGTCAACGCGGTCATGGGCTTTGAGCAGGCCCAGGGCAGCGTGACATACAACCAGACGGACATATACGCCGAATACGAAAAGATGAAGTATGAGATCGGCTATGTGCCCCAGAAGGATTTGCTGCGCCTGAGCGACAGCGTGATCGCCACGCTGCAAAACGCGGCGCGGATGCGCCTGCCCGCGGGACTGAGCCGCGGGGAATACGACGCGGCGGTGGAAAAGACCATCGCCCGGCTGGGCCTGGACCGCGTGCGGGATTCGCTGGCCGGAAAGCTCAGCGGGGGCCAGCTCAAGCGGCTGAGCATCGCCGTGGAATACATCGGCAACCCCTCGCTGTTCTTCCTGGACGAGCCGGATTCCGGCCTGGACGGCGTGATGGCCCGGGCGCTGATGGAGAACCTGCGCGCCATCGCCGACGACGACAAGATCGTCATCGTCATCTCCCACAGCCCCGACCGGGCCTTCGACCTGTGGGACAAGGTGATCGTGCTGGCCAAGGACAGTCGGGAGGACTGCGGGCGGCTGGCCTTCTTCGGTTCCCCGAAGCAGGCCTGTCAATTCTTCGAAACCGACAGCCTGGAGGGCGTGGTGCGGCGCATCAACCTGCCCGACGAGGGCGGGGACGGCCTGGCCGACCACTACATCGAGCTATTCGCGAAAGGGAGCATGGCGCAATGAGCGAGCGCAGAATTTCGGCCTATGGCCAGTTCAGAATCTACCTGGGCAAGTGCTTCAGGCTGTTCGCGGCCCAGAAGCAGTGGAAGAACTTCATCTCCACCTTCATCATCATCCTGCTGGTGAGCCTGGTGACCAGCGCCAACATGTTCAAAAAGTTCGGCGATACCCGCAGCGGCGCCTTCGCCATCCTCTCCGGCTGCATCTGGGTGGGGCTGTTCAACTCCATACAGTCCGTCTGCCGGGAGCGGGACATCATCAAGCGGGAGCATCGCACGGGGCTGCGCATCTCTTCCTATATCCTGGCCCACGTGGTGTATGAGCTGTGCCTGTGCGCGGCGGAGGCGCTGATCGTGCTGCTGGTCACGCTCATAAAGAACATCGGCCATCTGCCGCCCTCGGGCGTGGCGCTGTTCATGCCCGTGGACATGTATGTGACGCTGCTTCTGGTCACCTTCGCCTCGGACATGATCGCCCTGCTCATCTCCTCAATCGTGCGCCGGGAAAACACCGCCATGACGGTCATGCCCTTTGTGCTGATCGTGCAGCTGGTCATGTCGGGCACGCTGTTTGAGCTGAAGGGCTTCACCGAGGCCGTCTCTTGGCTGACCATCAGCAAGTGGGGCCTCAACGGCATGATCGCCATCGCCAACACCGCCAGCTCCCTGCACAACGAATATATCGTCAGCCACATGACCGGGGCGGACCCCAAGGCGGGCACGCTTTTGACCGTCTGGGGGGTGCTGCTGGCCTTCGCGGCGGTATACATCCTTTTGAGTATGCTGTTTTTGCGGCGGGTGGACCGGGACGAGCGTTAGCCCCGCCGAAGGCTCCGGGCCGGTATGCCGCGTGTATACCGGCCCGATTTTTGCATATTTATGCATAATCCTTCCAAAACCCTTCGAATCCCCTTTCTTGATTTGATGCAAAAAACACGGTCTGTGCCCGAATCCGACTCAAAAATGAAATTATTAACACTTTAAGGCGCATTATTCTATTGCGCCCGCTGGCGATTTATTGTATAATACAATCATCAAGCGGGCCAGCTTTGCGCCCGGAAATGGAGGAACCCATCATGAAGAAAGTTATTTCCCTGACCATCGCCCTCATCCTGGCGCTGAGCTGTGTCGCGGCGCTGGCGGAGCTGACCTTTACCACCGGCGGCACCTCCGGCACCTATTATGCCTTCGGCAACGTGCTGGCGCAGTACATCACCAACAATTCCGACGTGGCCGTCACCGCCATTTCGGGCAGCGGCTCCGCCGACAACATCGACGCGCTGGATCTGGACGAGGCCCAGCTGGGCTTCGTCCAGAACGACGTGGCCAACTACGCCTACAACGGCATCCGCTTCGAGCGCTATGAGGGCAAGCCCATCACCGGCTTCACCGCCCTGTGCGCCCTGTACACCGAAACCGTGCAGCTGGTCACCTGCAACCCGGAGATCAAGTCCGTGGCCGATCTGAAGGGCAAGAACGTGTCCATCGGCGCCTCCGGCTCCGGCGTGTACTTCAACGCCCTGGACTTCTTCGCCGCCTATGACATGACCGAGGCCGACATCAATCCCCAGTACCTCTCCTTCGGCGATTCCGCCGAGGCCCTGAAGGACGGCAAGATCGACGCCGCCTTCGTCGTGGCCGGCGCGCCCACCCCCGCTGTGGTCGACCTGGCCGCCACCAAGGAGTGCTACCTGGTGGGCCTGGACGACGAACACGTGGAAAAGCTGCAGGCCATCTCCGGCGCCTACGCCAAGAGCGTCATTCCCGCCGGCACCTACAGCGGCATCGAGGAGGATATCATCACCGTGGGCGTGAAGGCCACCATCATCGCCAATGAGAGCGTGTCCGACGACGAGGCCTATGCCATCGTGTCCACCATCTTCGAAAACACCGACGCCATCGCCGAGGCCCACGCCAAGGGCGCGGAGCTGGACCTGGAGTACGCCTCCACCTGCGGCCTGCCCTATCACGCCGGCGCGGCCAAGTACTTCGCCGAAAAGGGCATCGAGGTCGAGACCGCCAACTGAGCCGGTCGCCCCAAAGCCTGATTCAAACGGGGCTGCGACAGAAACCTGCCGCAGCCCCGATTTTCAAAGCAGAAATTGAGCGCGGCTTGTGAGCGCGCCACACCTTTAACCGAAAGGAGGCCATATCATGGCCGACAAACCCCAGGACCCGAACCTCAAAACGCCGGATATCGACACCTCCACGGGCTCCGCGGCGGATGTCGAGGCCGTCATGCGCAAATACGACCGCGAATCCAACACCCGCGTCTGGACGGGCACGCCCAAG
Organism: Clostridia bacterium; assembly: GCA_017459565.1. Classification (GTDB taxonomy): domain Bacteria; phylum Bacillota; class Clostridia; order Christensenellales; family Aristaeellaceae; genus UBA2862. The sequence goes on from JAFUCP010000145.1 coordinate 7,275, forward strand.
ATCATCGTGGGCGCGATCCTTGCGGCGTTTTCGCTGTATTGCATCTATGTGACGCTGTTTGCCAACTTCCTGGAGCAGGTGCGCATGACCAGCTTCATGGGGCTGGTGATCGTCATGGGCTTTTTGACCTACCCGGCCAAGAAGGGCCATGTCAAGCCCAACAGCCTGCCCTGGTACGATATCGTGCTGATGGTGCTGGGCGCGGGCGCGTTCCTCTTTTATACGTTCAACGCCCACGCGATTCTGAACATGTCGCTGAAGGAAAAGCTCACCAACCCGCTCTACACCGCCGTCGCCGTGGTGGGCATCCTGGTGCTGGCGGAGCTGTGCCGCCGCAGCGTGGGCCTGCCGATCCTGTGCGTGGCCATCTTCTTCATCGGCTATACGTTCCTGAACGGCAAGACCGTTCCCCGCACGGCCTATGAGATGTTCTACGGCGATAACGGCATCCTGGGCACGCCGGTGAGCGTCTGCTCCAAATACATCGTGGTGTTCATCGTGTTCGGCGCGTTCCTGGAAAAGACGGGCGTGTCCAGCTTCTTCATCAACCTGGCCAACAGCCTCACCGGGCGCTTCGCCGGCGGCCCGGCGAAGGTGGCCGTCATCTCATCGGCGCTGTGCGGCATGGTGTCCGGCTCCTCCGTGGGCAACACCGTCACCACCGGCTCCGTCACCATCCCCATGATGAAGCGGACCGGCTACCGCTCCGAATTCGCCGGCGCGGTAGAGGCCGCGGCCTCTACCGGCGGCCAGATCATGCCCCCCATCATGGGCGCGGCGGCCTTTTTGATGGCCGACTACCTGGGCGTGCCCTATTCCAACATCATCGTGCGCGCCATCGTGCCCGCGGTGCTGTACTTCCTGGGCATCTTCATCGCCGTCCACCTGGAGGCCAAGAAGCTGGGCCTGAAGGGCATCGACAAATCCATGCTGCCCCGGTTCGGGAGCCTGCTCAAGGATACCTACCTGCTCTTGCCCCTCATCGTGCTGATCTATCTGGTCTGCTCCAACACCCGCACCATGCAGTTCTCCGCGGCCGTCGCCATCGTGACCGCCATCGTCGTGGGCTTCGTCAACAACCTCACCGGCTATTACAAGCGCGCCGCCGCCGCCAACCAGTCCGGCGCGGCGGGCGAAATCCCCTCCGCCTTCACGCCCAGGACCATCTTTGAGGCGCTGGAGTCCGGCGGGCGCAGCTGCGTCACCGTGGCCGTGGCCTGCGGCATCGCGGGCGTCATCTGCGGCTGCATCACCGTCACCGGCCTGGCCAACAAGCTCATCAGCACCATCGTGGGCGTGTCCGGCAGCTCCCTGCTGCTGGGCCTGTTCCTCACCATGATCTGCTGCATCGTGCTGGGCATGGGCGTGCCCACCACCGCCACCTACTGCATCATGGCCTCCACCTGCGCGCCGATCCTCATCCAGATGGGCGTGCCCGCCATCGCCGCCCACTTCTTCGTGTTCTATTACGGCATCGTGGCGGATATCACCCCGCCCGTGGCCCTGGCCGCCTATGCCGGCGCGGCCATCGCCAAGGGCAAGCCCATGCAAACCGGCGTCACCGCCACGCGGCTGGCCATCGGCGCGTTCATCATCCCCTTCGTGTTCGCCGCCAGCCCCGCGCTGCTGTTCATCGATACGGTGTGGTATGAGGTCGTCCTCATCACCCTCACCGCCACATTGGGCATGGTGGGCGTCGCCGCGGGCCTGTCCGGCTACCTGCTGGTCAATATGAACCTGCTGGAGCGCCTTCTGATGATCGGCGGCGGCCTGGCCCTGATCGTCCCCGGCACCCTCACCGACTTCATCGGCCTGGGCGTCATCGCGCTGGGTATCGTCCTCCAGGTGCTGCGCAAGCGCGCCGGGGCGGTATAGCCGCAGGCTTTAACCGGGCTCCGGACATCCTCCGATGCCGCGCAAGCGCGCCGGAGCGGTATAGCCTGGCGAAATGATACCGGGCAGTCTGATTTTTCAGATTGCCCGGTTTTTTGATCTCGTTTTTCCAATAGTGTTTGCTTCTTTGGCATCACACGCGCTGTATACCACCGTCGCTGTGAGAGAGCCATTCCGGCCTTCCCATCCGGCGGAAGGCAATATATCCACGCCATCTCAGCCTTCCCATGTCGTGCGCGGTGCGCGAGGCGCTTGCTCCCACGGTGCGCGCGCGATTCCTATTGGGGAAGGCAAAATCACCCTGTCGCCCCGGCCAGCTTCAACTCCACTCTCCACACTCCGCTCTCAAAAACCTCTACCCTCTAAATCTCCTCAACCACCACATTTTCGGCCAGCTGGCGGTTTTTATAGCGCAAATCGTTGCTCACATCCCGAATGATCTGCAAATAAGCGGGGATGGCCGCGCCCTCGTTCTCCCGGGAAAGCTCGATTTCCAGGATGGCCCGGTCCTTCCAGAAGGGATAGACGTCGATTTCCAGCACATGGCCCTCATAGGGGATGCGGTAGCGGGTCTTGCCCAGGGGCCTGCACTGGGGCAGCTGCTCCTGGGACAGGCGGATATACTCCATCTGGTCGATCTCGCCCTCGTCCTCCTCGTTTTTCACATCGGTCACATGGCGCTTGAAGGTCTTGTAGTATTTAATCTCCCCGCCGGAGACGATTTGCCGGATGCGGCGCGTCTCGCCGGGATGGTCCACGGTCAGATAGATCTGCACGACCTCCCACTGCTCCACGCCCTTCTGGGCCAGCAGGGTGTCCGTATTCGGAAAGCGGATCAAATACTTCCGCTCGATCTCGTAATGCTTGCCCGCGCTCATGCTCGCACCTCCCGTATGCTCACAGCTCGATCCCGTTCAGTTCGGCGTCGTCCGCGTCCAGGCGGCAGTTCCAGGTCAGCTTTGTCAGCGTGGCATAGCCCTGCCGGATGAAGGCGGCGTCGGTGCCGGTGTCGTCAAATTCCCGCGCCCTGCCGCGATATCGCCAGCCCCCGTCCTCGCGCACATAAAAGGGCTCGTCCAGGAACACCGGGGCCAGCCGCGCGGCGGCGATGCCCTTGATATCCTCATAGGGCAGAACGGGCACGTTCAGGTTGTAGAAGGCCCCCAGGGGCAGCGGATGGCCGCGCATCCACTCCGCCACGCGCAGCGCCGCCCGGGCCGGGGGGACAAAATCGAAGTCCTCGTCCCACTTTTCGATGCACAGCGACACGGCCAGCGCCTGCGCGCCGCACATGGACGCCTCCATCGCCGCGCCCACGGTGCCGGAATACACCACGGCCCCGCCGTAATTCATGCCCCGGTTGACGCCCGCGATCACCAGGTCGGGCGCGTCGCCCCTCGTCAGGAACAGGCCGAGGCTGGCGCAGTCCACGGGGGTGCCGTCCACGGCCCAGGCGTTTTCGGCCCATTCAAATTGCCGCGGCTCGGCGTGCAAGGGCGCGGCCAGGGATGTGCTGTGGCTGGCGGCGGAGCGCTCCCGGTCCGGGGCGCACACGGAAACCCGGTGCCCCGCCGCGGAAAAGACCTCGCCCAGCGTGTGGATGCCGGGGGCGAGGATGCCGTCGTCGTTGGTCAATAGTACATGCATGTGCTTGTCCTCACGTGTTGTTTTTGTAGAAGCGCACGGAATCGTTGTATATCTTCACGATGTCCTGCAATATGTCCGCGTGGCGGAAGCTCTTGTGGTACAGGATGTTCATTTCGCGGATCATGCTCAGGTTCTCGATGGGCAGCACGGTCATCTTGCCCTTCTTCAGCTCGTCCATGCAGGCGCTGCGGGGCAGGATCGAAACGCCGTAATTGCGGCGGATCAAATCCTTGATGGTGGCGATGTTGTCCACCTCCAGGGTGACGTTGAACTCATCGATGGAGATGTTGCGGCTCTCCAGATGGGCGGCGAACAGGTTGCGCGTGCCGGAGCTGGGCAGGCGCAGAATCAGCCGCTCCCGCTTCAGTTCGTCCAGCGTCACGATGCTCTTTTTGGCCAGCGGGTTTTCGTTGGAAACCGCGCACACCAGAAAGTCCGTGTCCAGCATGATGGAGTTGATGGACGCGTCCTGCACCGCGCCCTCCACGATGGCGATATCAATCTTATAATTTTTAAGCATGGCATAAAGATTATTGATTGTATCGGTTTGGATGGTGATGCTCACGCGCTCGTTCTTCTCCGCGTACTTCGCCAGCACCTCCGTCACCACGTTGCTTTCGGAGGTGTGGGTGATGCCCACCCGCAGGCGGTTGATGCTGCGCTGCTGGTCCCTGAGCGCCTGCTGCAAATTCCCATACAGCGAAACCACGCGCTCCGCGTACTGGATCACCAGCTTGCCGTCCGGCGTGGGGCGGATCTTGCCGCCGCTGCGCACGAACAGGCTGATGCCCAGCTCCTTTTCGATCTGCTTGATGTGCTGGCTCACCGCGGGCTGCGTCAGGGAGAGCTGCTCCGCCGCCCGCGTATAATTGCCGGTTTCATGGACCTTGAGCAAGGTCAACAGCTTGACATCGATCATGGCAGCCTCCTATAATTCATCTTTATTTGTATATTAGCATCAATAATCAATTCTTATCATAATTCTATATTATCATAACTTTCCCAAAAACGCAATAGCCCGGACCTCAAAAGTGTCCGGGCCCGGGCAAAAGCGCCTCTACTATCCGTTTACCGCCATCGCCTGGCCGAAATAAGCCTGGGTCTGCGCGTCGGAGAGCTTGAAATTGCTCTTGAGATAGCCGATGAGCGCCGCGGGGCGGTAGCGGGCGTAGGCCACCATGCCGGCGCCGTACTTCCGCCAGGTCTCAAGGCTCCAGTCCCAGCGCTTGCACTCCCGCGCCATCTCCGGCAGCAGGATGTTGTAGCGCGCCTCGATCCTCGCGGTCACGCTGTCCACGCTGAAGGTGGTGGCCAGCAGCTGTCCCATGCGGGTCAGAAAATAATCGCGCATGGCGGCGTTCTTCATCAGCGACTTGAACAGCAGGTTGCTCTGCAGGGTGGTGCTGCCCACGGTGTCGCCGTGCAGCCAGTCGGCCACATTGTCGATCCGGCGGGAATAACTCAGGTCCAAATCAAACAATACCCAGCGCCACAGCCCGTCCTCCGCCGCGTTGCGGTAGCAGCGCATGTTGTTCATATCGGTGTTGCAGGCGTACATCTCCAGCGCCACGTAATCCAGGTAGTTTTCAATATCCATGCGCTTGCGCAGCGCATCGATGTTGGCGTCCGTGGCCAGGTTGTGGGACTTCACCCAGCTCAAAAGCTGCTGATAGCTTTCCGAGGAAGCGCCGGTCCCCTCGGCGATCTCCACGTCGTCCGGGTTGTCCCAGCCCTCGAACTGGGCGATGGAATCCTGGCAGACGCGTTCGCGCATGTTGTAGACGCCCCAGTATTCGCCGTTGACATACACCACGCAGACCTCCGTCTCCTGGTACATCACCCGGGTATCGGCGGCCAGGGCGGTCAACACCGAATCGCGCATGTGGGTCTTGAAGCAATCCTGGCCGGAGGCGCGCATCACGATGGAGTTGTAGGAATCGTAATCGCGGTTCGAAAACAGCGCGGCATTGAAGCGGCCGGGGCCGTAGAGCTTCTTTGCCCGCAGGGAGAAGGCCTTCTGGGCCATGTGCGTGCGGCTGTGGTGTCCGGCCAGCTTCATCAGACACTTCTGGCCAATCAGCCGCGTGCCGTCGGGCTCGTAGACCTCCACATAGACCTCGCTGCCCGCGCCCTTGACGCCGGTGTTGAGCATCCCGTTTGAGCCGTTCAGCCGGCTCTTTTTGCCGGACACGCTCACGATCCGCAGCCCGTGGTCGGCGTTGAGCAGGAAGCTGCGCACGGCCAGGTCCGACGGGATCAGGTCCTGCCGCCAGGCGATGGCCTTGACCACCGCGCCGGCGCTCAATTCGATGGGGCCGCTGTAGACCGTGGAGCGCGGGGTGGGATCGGTGCCGTCGGTGGTGTAGTAGATGGGCGCGTCCGCGTCCCCGGACAGGGTCAGCGTCAGATGGCCGTCGGCGTGCTGTCCGCCGCTTTCGGAAAAGGCCACCTCCGCCGCCTTGCGCTCATAGGAGGTCCGGGCGTTGGCCGCGCCGGGCGTGGCCTCGGTGAAATACCGGAAGCGCCCGTGTCCCTCGGCGCGCCCGTAGCTGACATCGCGGTACTGCTCAAACAGTGTCACCTTGTCGATCAGCGTGCCGTCCGGCAGGGACAGGCAGGCCGTCTCTCCGGCGGAAAGGGCGAAGTTTGCCACATAGCCGCCGCTCTGCCCGGCCTCGCCGCCCACCAGCGCCACCGTCAGATAGCCGCCCGCGGGGATGGACGCGCCCTGGGGGAACTGCCAGCGGCGGGGTCGGCGGGTGCTGTCGGACAGGCCCATGCCCGCCAGGTCGATTTCGGCGGCGCCGGCGTTGTGCAGCTCCAGCCAGTCAAAGCCGCTCGCGCTGCTCATGATCTCGTTGATATAGAGCCCCAGCCCGTTCTCCCCCGCCACGCTCAGCGCGGCCCGCGCCCCCTGCTCCGTGTTTTCAAAGCCGGGGGTGGGCTTGATGAGGGTGGTGAAGCTGCCGTCCGGAAGCCGGGAGAGGGAGGCTTCCTTCTCCAGCGGCCCGTATTCCACCCAGGACAGCACATCGCCCTCGGGACTGTACAGCCTGATCGTCTCCCCGGCGGAGGACAGCTTGAAGCCGGCGTGCAGCTCGCCCTCCCGGCGATCCTTGCCCGAGGCGAACACCAGCCGGTATTCCCCGCTTTGAAGCGTCATGGGCGGCAGCACCCATTTGCGCTGGTTCACGTCGTCGTCGGACAGCGCGCAGCCCCCCAATTCCACGGCCGTCGGCCCCGGGTTGTACAGCTCGATCCAGTCGGGATAATCGCCGTCCTCGTCCGCCAGCAGCGTGCGGTTGCCCGCCATCAATTCGCTGATCTGCACGCCCGCGGCGTCATAGGGCGGGCACAGGTCCACCGCGCCCTGGGCGACCATCGTCTCAAAGGCCGTCACGGCATATTCCCCGTCCCCCGTACGCTGGTACACGTCGGAGGCGCCCATGGCAGGCACCACCAGCGTCTGGACCGTCGCGCCCCGCCCGTCGGACAGCATCAAAAGCTCCCCGTCGGCATCCAGCCGGAAGCCGCAGAACACGTATCGGTCCTCCAGCCCCTCCGGGGCGTCGTCGCAGTAGACGATCAGGCTGCCGCGCCCGGGCAGCGTCACATCGTCAAAGGCGAAGGCTCCCCGCTGGTCCGCCGTGTCCGACAGCTTCCAGCCCGTCAGCGCCACCGCCTCGTCCGACAGGTTCACCAGCTCGATCCAATCGTAATACCGCCCCTTGACGCTGAAGCAGGCCGAGGGATTGGAGGACATGACCCGGTTGATCACCACCGAAGGCGCCGCCGCCGTCGCCCCCGCCCCGGGCAGCGCCCGCGCAACCCAGGCCCCCGCGGCCATGATCAGCGCGAAGGCACACAGGCACAGCAAATCCGCCGGGGTCGTTCCCCGGCGCCTGGGCCGCCACGGTCCCCGCGCGGCGCGGGGCCGGCGGGGCGATTTGGGGTTTTGACGCGCTTTCATGGGTTCCTTTCGGGGCCGGGAAATCCGCAAGGGGCGGCTTCGGCGCAGAGTCCGCTCCCCCGTCCGGCCAGATGAATGGGCGCGCCGCAAGGGCGCGCCCGCAAGAGGTTCTTTGAATGGAAAATCAGGCCTTGCCGTCGCAGCCCAGCACGTCCACCAGCTTGTGCTCCACCATTTCCTTGATGGCCACGCGGGCGGGCTTGAGGTACTGACGGGGATCGAAGTGATCCGGATGCTCGCAGAAGTGCTGACGGATGCAGGCGGTCATGGCCAGGCGCAGGTCGGAATCGATGTTGATCTTGCAGACCGCGCCGCGGGCAGCCTGGCGCAGCTGCTCCTCGGGGATGCCGACGGCGTCGGGCATCTTGCCGCCGTTCTCGTTGATGATCTTCACGAATTCCTGCGGCACGGAGGAAGAGCCGTGCAGCACGATGGGGAAGCCGGGCAGGCGCTTGGCGACCTCGTCCAGGATGTCGAAGCGCAGCGGCGGGGGCACCAGGATGCCCTTTTCATTGCGGGTACACTGCTCAGCCTTGAACTTGTAGGCGCCGTGGGAGGTGCCGATGGCGATGGCCAGGGAATCGCAGCCGGTCTCCTCGACGAAGTGCTGCACGTCCTCGGGACGGGTGTAGGAGGAGTCCTCGGCGGAAACGTTGACCTCGTCCTCCACGCCGGCCAGGGTGCCCAGCTCGGCCTCGACGACCACGCCGTGATCGTGGGCGTACTCGACGACCTGCTTGGTGATCTTGATGTTCTCCTCGATGGGCAGGCCGCTCTTGTCGATCATGACGGAGGTGAAGCCGCCGTCGATGCAGCTCTTGCACAGCTCGAAGGAATCGCCGTGGTCCAGATGGACGACGATGGGCAGGTCAAAGCCGGCGGTCTGCTCCGCGTCGGCGATGGCGGCCTCGATCAGCTTCATCAGGTACACGTGCTTGGCATAGGCGCGGGCGCCCTTGGAGACCTGCAGGATCAGGGGGGCGCGCTTTTCGATGGCGGCCTCGGTGATGCCCTGGATGATCTCCATGTTGTTTACGTTGAAGGCGCCGATGGCGTAGCCGCCGTTGTAAGCCTTCTTGAACATCTCGGTGGAAGTAACAAGAGCCATATGAAACACTCCTTTATATTAGGCTGACTAAATTATACCAGCCCTTGGCCATAAAATCAAGCGCAAGCTGTAAATTCGCGTCTTTTAACCAAATCCGGCGGGATCATTCACCGCCTTTGCAAGCCCAGCGCCCGCAGCGACAGCTTCCACAGCCATCTGAACAGCGCGGTGGCGACGGCGGAGCAGGCCAGCACCGCGGCGATATAGGTCGGCACATCCCGGATATAGGTAAGGCTGGGCGCGATCTCCTGGAAGTTATAGCCGAACAGCTCCACAAAGACGCCGTGGATCAGGTAAAATTCCAGCGTGACGCCGCCCAGCAGTCCCAGAACGCGGTTGCCCAGCCGCAGCTTCATGAGCAGCAAGAAGCAGAAGGCCACGAAGGCCACGCACACCAGCCACTGTGCCCCGCAGCTGCCCAGCCGGTGCAGCACCTTCAAAGGATCGTCCCAGTTTTCACCGTAATAGCCCCACCACACCTCCGAAACCAGCACGGACAGGTGAAACAGCCCGACCGTCGCCGCCAGGGACAGCGCGAGCCAGAAGGGATAGCCCCTTTTGAAGAAGGCCGTCAGCTTCGCCTCATACTTGCCGAACAGCAGCCCCAGCGGGAACATGATGATGCTGTTGTACCACCATTCCCCCTGCATCCACCAGACGTCCTGGTGGTCCAGGCACGCGCCGAACACCGTATAGGCCACCGTGAAGGCCGTGACATACAGGATGGCCGCGCCGTCCGAGCGGCTGTAGCGGAAGGCCAGGTAAAAGGCGGCATAGAAAAAGACGATGACCACGGCGTACCAGGCGTTGAAATTGGCCATGTGCAGTCCGGTCAGGTACCACAGCACGTCCGCGGTTTCCATCTGCTGGCCCACCGCCGCGCGCACCGCCAGATAGATCAGCTCCGACAGGTAGTAGGCCGCCACGATGGGCGCCACGCGCCTTTTGAAGAACCCGCGCAGGTAATCCGGCTTGGTCTTCAGGCTCCTGTACAGCCCGAAGCCGCTGCAAAACAGGAACAGCGCCACCAGAGGAAAGCCGATGGGCACGAAGAAATCCAGCCCGTGGACGATGTACTGCTGCTTGTGCCAGGGGGCGCAGCTCTTCTGCCCCATGTGGTGCAGCGCCACCCCCAGCGCCGCCACCCCCAGCAGCATCCTGGTCTGGCGCAGGGAGGTGTATTCCTCGTTCCATTCCCCCCGGCCACAGACCCGCGCGCCCACGAACAGCAGCGCGCCCAGCAAAAAGTAAAACAGGTACATGTCGCTTCTTCCCCCTTTGTACGTCGTGACGCGCCGGGCCAGGCGCCGTCTGCCGGGCCCGCCCCGTCCTCACGTCAACAGGATAAACAATTCCAGGGCAAAACACAAGGGCAATTTTGAAAAAATGTATTTTTCCGAAATACCTATTTAATTTCGGGCCTGTTTTTGTATAATGTATGTGTGCGGCCGGGCCGTCGCCCGAAGGGCGCCGCGTGCCCCCCGACCACAGCAGAAGGAGTGAAAAAACATGTCCCAGCAGAGCGCGGATACCTTTGCGCAGAAGCTCTTTACCGACGACGCCTTTATCGGACAGGTCGTTCGCCATGGCGGCCTCACCAGCAGCGGCCCCAAGGAGGGAAAGAACGCGCTGCTCATCAAGGCCGCCGGCGAATTGGGCTATGATTTCACCGAGGAGGAGTACAACGAGGCGAACCGGAAATACTTCGCCGGCGGCGGCTTCTTCAAGGTGATCAAAACCCTGATGCGCGTCAACAGGGCGACCAAGGCCGC
>JAFUCP010000022.1 GCA_017459565.1 Clostridia bacterium
AAAAAGTTCCCGGCAAGCTTGTCCTCTTTTAATCAGGTCTTAGTATAAGGAGGGGGATGAAGAAAACTCTATGTCAACGAAAGCGGTTGCATCACCTCATGCGCTTTCGATGGCATGATGATACGCGCTATTCCTTAAACAGAGCTTGAAGCAATTGAATTTATATGGAGAGCAGAAACTGACGGCGCTTTCCTCATGACCTGGCCGCGGCAAAATAAGGCCCGAAATCCGGCTTGTTGGGCCGGACATAGGTGCGCGAGAGCGCCGGGTCTGCAAGGATGTAGTGCTTCATCGGCTCCAGGACCTTGCGAGTCAGCGCCGAAGCGTCGCGTATGTCAAACAACAGCCCATCGTCCGGCAGGTACAGGCAGCAGTCGCTGCCCAGCTCGGCACGCCACATCTCCCAGGCCGCGTCTCCCGATTCGGCCTGGGCAAAGCCCATGCTGAAGGCCTGCCACAGCCAGCCCACGTGCCGACGCCCGGGAAAGCACTGCTTTTTGGCCTCCTTGCGCCGCGCTTCGGGCACGAAAGCCGAAAACCACTGCTTCGGCCACAGGTCGGCCAGGCGCAGCTCTCGGCAGGCGCAATCGACGCCGCACTGGCCCAACTGTGCGCTTACCGTCCGTGCCCGCTTCAGGCGCGCGAGCATGGCGCGGTCTCCGTCGGTCAGCGGTGCGGTGTCCAGCAGCTCCGGCCGCCGGTCAAGCGTCGCGGACAGCGACTGCTCCCGCCGCCAGGCGGTGATATCCGCGTGGTTGCCGCCCAGCAGCGGCTCCGGCACGGTCATGCCCCGAAAATCGGCGGGGCGGGTGTACTGGGGATATTCCAGCAGTCCCGTGGTGAAGCTCTCGTCCTCGCTGGAATCCTCCGAACCCAGCACCCCGGGAATCAGCCGGGAGACGGCGTCGATCAGCACCAGCGCGCCCAGTTCGCCGCCGGTCAGCACGTAGTCGCCGATGGACAGCTCCTCGTCGATCACGGCGTCCAGCGCCCGCTGGTCCACGCCCTCATAGTGGCCGCACAGCAGCGCCAGCTCCTCCTCCCGCGCCAGCTCCTCCACGATCCCCTGGTCCAGCCTGCGCCCCCTGGGGGAGAGGTAGATGCGTCTGCCGCAAAAGGGATCGGGACAGCGGGCGGCGAAGGCGTCCACGATGGGCTGGGCGGACATCACCATGCCCGCGCCGCCCCCGAAGGGATAGTCATCGGTCCGGCGGTGCTTGTCCTGCGTGTAATCGCGTATGTTGACCAGCTCCACCTCCAGCAGGCCCGCGGCGATGGCCCGTCCCAGTATGGAGGCGTTGAGCGTGGGGCGCAGCATGTCCGGGAACAGCGTAAAGACCTTAATCTTCATCGAACACGGCCACCTCGTCAAGACGCCTTCCGTCCAGCGTCATTTCGCCCTTTTGCAAATCCACCTTCAGCACCACGCTCTTGAGCGCGGGCACCAGCACCTCGCCCAGCGGGCCCTCAAACACGTATACGTCGTTGCCCCCGGGCTGCATCACGTCCGTAAGCTTGCCCAAATCGCGCCCGTCGTTGACCACGCCCCTGAGGCCGTAAAGATCGGTGAGGAAATTGGTGTCCTCGTCCAGCGCCACGGCGTGGGCCCGGTCGATGTACAGCTTCGCGCCGCGAAGCGTCTCCGCCGCGTCCCGGTCAGTGACGCCCGCCACGCTCATGAAAACCGCGTCGTCGCCCAGGCGGTTCACGGTGATGCGCATGGGCGTGTACGCGCCGTCCCTTTCCGTATATACGGTTTCAAGCCCCTCAAAGCGCGCCACGTCGCAGGTGCAGGGCCGCACCTTGACCTCCCCGCGCACCCCCTGGGGCTTTGTGATTTCCCCGATCATCAGATATTCAGAAAGCATATTCCACCCTCCGCTGCGTCCATTGATGCTCCTATTATAGCCGGAAAGCGGGGGAAATGCAATCGTTATTCCATCCGGGCAGGTTCAGGTTGAATCCGGCCAGCTGAAAAAGACCCGGGAATCATCAAACTTCATCCATTCTCCCTTGAATAATGTCCAAACGCATACTACAATAGGGGCAAAGGAATAAGAACGGGAGGAACCATTCCCATGAACGAAATGAAAAAAGCGGTCATCAGCGTGCTGGGCACGGACAAAAAAGGCATCATTGCCCAGGTCAGCCGGATTCTGTATGAAAATGACGCGAACATACTGGATATCTCCCAGACCATCGTGTCCGGGCTGTTCAGCATGATCCTGATTGCGGACATTTCCTCCGAGGTCTGCTCCTTCGACGCCCTCAAGCTGGAGCTGGACGCCCTCGGCGACCGCCTGGGCGTGCAGATTCGCACCCAGCGCAGCGAGATATTTGAAGCGATGCACCAGATATAGGAGGCGGCGTTTATGCACATGATCAATACCTCTGAAATACTGGAAACCCTGAACATGATCGACCACCAAAAGCTGGATGTGCGCACGATCACCATGGGCATATCGCTGCTTTCCTGCGTCACGGACGACGAGGACAGGCTGTGTGACAACATATACGACCTCATCACCCGCCGGGCGGAGAACCTGGTGAAGGTAGGCCAGGCCATCGAGGCGGATTACGGCGTGCCGATTGTGAACAAGCGCATCTCCGTGACGCCTGCCGCGCTGGTGACGGGGGCGATCAGGCATCCCGTGAAGGTGGCGCGGGCGCTGGACAGGGCGGCAAAGACCGCCGGCGTGGACTTCATCGGCGGCTATTCGGCGCTGGTGCAAAAGGGCATCACCGAGGCGGACAGGCGGTTGATCGAATCCATTCCCGAGGCGCTGGCGGAGACGGATTTCCTGTGTTCCTCGGTGAACGTAGGCTCCACCCGGGCGGGCATCAATATGGACGCCGTGCGGCTGATGGGCGAGGTGGTGAAGCGCACAGCGGCCAACACCGCTGATAACGGGGGCCTGGGCTGCGCGAAGCTGGTGGTGTTCTGCAACGCGGTTGAGGACAATCCCTTCATGGCCGGCGCGTTCCACGGCCCCGGGGAGGGCGACTGCGCCGTGAGCGTGGGCGTTTCCGGCCCGGGCGTGGTGAAGGTGGCGCTGGAGGGCGTGAAGGATGCCAGCTTTGACGAGGTGGCCGAAACCATCAAGCGCACGGCCTTCCATATCACCCGTGTGGGCCAGCTGGTGGCCCGGGAAGCCAGCCGCAGGCTGAACGTGCCCTTCGGCATTGTGGACCTGTCCCTGGCCCCGACTCCGGCGGTGGGGGACTCCGTGGCGGCAATCCTGGAGGAGATGGGCCTGGAGGTATGCGGCGCCCACGGCACCACGGCGGCGCTGGCGTTGCTGAACGACGCGGTGAAGAAGGGCGGCGTGATGGCAAGCTCCCACGTGGGCGGGCTCTCCGGCGCGTTTATCCCCGTCAGTGAGGACATTGGCATGATCCAGGCCGCCCAGCAGGGCGCGCTTTCGCTGGAAAAGCTGGAGGCCATGACCTGCGTCTGCTCCGTGGGCCTGGACATGATCGCCATTCCCGGCGACACGCCCGCCGAGACCATCTCCGCCATCATCGCGGACGAGGCGGCCATCGGCATGGTGAACAACAAGACCACCGCCGTGCGCGTGATTCCCGCCCCGGGCAAGCGGGTGGGGGACAATGTGGAGTTCGGCGGCCTGCTGGGCCATGCGCCCGTGATCCCCGTGCGGGAGTTTTCAGCGCAGCGCTTTATCCGGCGGGGCGGCAGGATCCCCGCGCCGCTGCACAGCCTCAGGAACTGACAAAAGACCCGCGCCGTCAAACAGCGC
>JAFUCP010000146.1 GCA_017459565.1 Clostridia bacterium
GACATCCTGCCGGTTCTTTTCCGCGCTGGCGGCGTTGAAGCCCCTTGACTTGCCACCAGCAAGCCTGCGGGACTTCGCCTTGCCAGCACAAAAAAGTTCCCGGCAATCTTGTCCTCTTTTAATCAGGTCTTAGTATAAACAGCGCCAATACCCTGCCCCAACCCGCCGCAATCCCCTCTTCCATACAGCTGCGTCTGCATCGTCGTCATGCGCCTTTATCCTTCCCTTACGGAAACCATACAGGCGTCCTATAGCCGCCCTTCAGACCAAAAAGCGGGCTGTTCCCACAAGGGGAACAGCCCGCCGTACAGCCTTGAGGCAATTCAGGGATTATTCCTGAGCGGCCTTCCAATCGGCGTACTGGGTCTCGACCTCGGCGATGATCTCGGGCATGCCCGCGTCATTCAGAGCCGCCTTCAGGGCCTCGATGCCCATGGCAGGGTCGTCGGGATCGACCTGGCCGCACATCAGAGGATTGGCCATCTCGGTCACAACCGCGTCAACAGCCGCGATCTGATCGGCCACATTGTCCTTCACGAAGCGGAAGCCCAGGGAAGCGGTGGGGATAGCATCGTCCGCATAGGACTGCAGCAGCTCGTTCTTCTGGGGGTCCTCGCCCTCGGTGACGTACTGGAGCTTGGTGTTGCCCACGGTCCAGGCGCCGCCATGCACGCCGTACCAGTTCTGGTCGGTGAGCTTAACGGTGGAATCGTCGATCTTCTCGTAGTTCACGCCCTCGGCGCCGAACAGCATCAGGTTGACCAGGGTGGCGTCGCTGTGCATGAGGTTCAGATACTTCATGGCAGCTTCGGGGTTCTGGGAGGTCACCGGGATGCCGAACATGGAGCCGCCCGCATGGGTGGTCACGACGTACTTGGGCTGCATGGTGATCTCAACGCACTCGAACTCGGCGGTGGAGTTGGCCTGGTACATCTCGACGGCCTTGATGCCGTTGCCCTTCAGGGGCTGGGAGAAGGCCAGGAAGTCGCCGCGGCCGAAGGTGCCGTTGTAGTCGAAGGAGGTCAGAGCGGCATCGGGATCGATGTAGCCCTTCTGGCCCCAGTCATACATCAGGCGGATATGCTCCTCCTGCTCGGGGGTCTCGAAGATGCTGTACACGGTCTCGTCGAAAGCGCCGTCCACCTGCGCCATCTTCATGGCGACGGAGTTGTTGGTCATGCCGGCCCAGTCGGGGCACCAGGGCTCGTCGGCCCAGCGGCCATTCTGACCATCCATCAGGTAGGGGTACTTGTCGGGGAACATTTCCTTGTACTTCTCCAGCCAGGGCTCCAGATCAGCGGTGGTCTTGATGGAGGGATCGTCAGCAGTGACATCCCAGCCGATCGCCTCAGCCGCGGTCTTGTTGATGATGAAGCCTTCGGGCACGCACAGCTCCTTGTTGGTGGGGATGCCGTACAGCACGCCGTTCACCTTGACGCCGTCCAGGAAGGTCTCGGGCAGGGTCTCGGTGATGCCCTGGCCATACTCGGCCAGCAGGTCGTCCAGGGGCAGCAGCAGGCCGCCGGACACTTCGATGCCGTAGCCTTCCCAGTCAGCGGTGAAGATGAGGTCCATCTTCTCGCCGGACTGCAGGGCGTTGATGGCCTTGTCGTTCCAATCGCCCCAGCCGATGATGTGATAGCTGACCTTCGCGCCGATCAGGGGCTCAATGTAAGCATTGACAGCCTCTTCCACGCCCGCGCGGACAGCCTCGTTGTCGCCGTTGCCCACCCAGTAGATGTCCAGGGTGTAGGGTTCTTCTGCTACGGCCGCGGTCAGCATGGCCAGGACCATCGCCAGCGCCAGAAGCATAGTAACCAGTTTACGCATGTGTTTTCCCTCCTTGGATGTTTTATTTCGAGGGCCGCGTACGCCCTTGAAATCAAATTGGATGCAGATGGGGTCCCGCAGGACTGGCGCTAAGTCAAGGAAAAGCAACGCAGAAGTGCAACCTTGGACGCCGAAATTGCGTCCTGGGGACTTTAGAGACACGCTCTATCCCTTGACCGCGCCGACGGTCAGGCCCTTGACGAAGTACTTCTGGAAGAAGGGGTACGCCAGGATGATCGGGCCCACCGTGACCACCGCCATGGACATGCGGAACGTCTCCGCCGGCAGGTTCGCCACGTTCACGCCGCCCATTCGGCTGGCGTTCTCCTTGATGAACCTGAGGTTGTTCATGGTCTGGTAGATGGTATATTGCAGGTTGTAATACTGCGCGCTGTCGTTGATCAGCAGGCAGTTTCTAAAGTCGTTCCACACGCCGATGGCGCTGAACAGGGCCACCGTCGCAAAGCCCGGCAGGGCCAGCGGCGCCACGATCTGCAAAAGCGTGCGCCACTCGCCGCAGCCGTCGATGCGGGCGGACTCGATGATGGCCTCCGGCACCGAGGATTGATAGAACGTCCTCATGATGATGACCCAGTAGGCCGAGAACGACATGGGCAGAAACAGCGCCCAGACCGTGTCCTTCAGCCCCAGCACAGAGCGGGTCATGTTGTAATAGCTCACCATGCCGCCGCCGAACAGCATCGTAAAGAAGCTGAAGAACGTGAAGAATTTCTTGTACTTGAAGTCCGGCCGGCTCAGCGCGTAGGCGTACAGGCCCACGGTACTCACTGAAATCAGCGTGCCCGCCACGGTGGCGATCAGCGTGTTTTTATAGGCGGTCAGAATCACCGATCCGCCGCGGAACAGGTAGGTATAGGCCGTGGTGGAGAACTCCAGCGGCCACAGCCGGTAGCCGTAGGTGGTCAGCGCCACCTCGCTGGTGAACGAGGAAACCAGGATGATCCACAGCGGGAAGATGGTCAGGATACAGGCCACGATCAGCAGCACGTTGAACGCCGCGTTTGCGCCCCGGGAAATCTGGTTGCGCGCAGCGCTGTGGCGCGCGGCCTCCTTTTCGGCCTTTTTCAGCTTTTTGACATCAACGGAAGTCATTTACTTCGCATCCTCCCTTCATCAGAACAGCGCCATGTCGGGGTGAGACCTGCGCACGATGCCGTTGGTCAGCAAAATCAGCACGAAGCCGACCACCGACTGGAAGAACGCGCCCGCGCCGGCATAGCCGAAGGAGTTGCGCAGGTTGCCCTTTTTCAGCATGTCGTACACATAGGTATCGATGGTACTGGTCACCTGGCGCAGCGTGCCGGAGCCGTTGGGCAGGGAGTAGAACATGTCGAAATCGCCGTTGAAGATGCGGCCCACCGCCAGAATCTGTAACATCACGATGACGGGCAGCAGCTGCGGCAGGGTGATGTACTTGAACTGCTGCCACTTGCTGGCGCCGTCGATGGCGCCAGCCTCGTACAGCTGCTCGTCAAAGCCGGTCAGCGTGGCCAGATAGATGATGGAGCCCTGGCCGGTGTACTTCCACACGTTGGCAATCAGGAAGATCCACGGCCAATACTGCTTCTGGGCGTAGAATTTGACCGCTTCCTTGCCCATCAGGGCGTTGATCTGGTTGAAGAAGCCGTTGGCCGCGATCATGGCGTACAGCGCGTACATGACCACGATCCAGCTGACGAAATAGGGCATGAACAGGATGGTGTGGTAAACCTTCGCGGTCTTGCGGTTGCGCATCTCGTTGATCAGCACCGCCAGGCCCACCTGCAGCACCACGCCCACCACCATGAACAGCAGGTTGTAGCCCACGGTGTTGCGAATCAGCATCGGCGCGTCCTTGAGCAGATAGGTAAAGTTGTTAATGCCGTTCCACTCCGAGGAAAACAGGCTGTTCAGAAAGACGTTCTTGAAGAACGAGTTCGCCGTCGGCACGGTCATCTGGTACTTTTTGAACGCCAGGATGATGCCCGGCATCGGCAGATAGCAAAACGCCAGCAAAAACAACGCGCCCGGCAGCACCATCATCAGATACGCGCCCTGTCGCTTGCCGTTGTCCGCCAGCGTCCGTCCGCCCTTGCTTTTACGGAATCCACTCATTTTCCGAAACCCCCGCCTTCCTTTTTCCCCGGCCAGATCGCGCGATGCCAGCCGGGTGCATATTCCAATATAAACATTATAACACTATTCTTTATCCTGTGCAAGCACAAATTGACACTATGCACAAATTCAAGAAATTTTGTCTACATTCCGCTTCGGCGCCGCACGCCGGCAATTCATAATTTGCGGCTTTCGCGCACATGATGAACCAAAGGCCATCATCAATGCCGGAGGTGATTTTTTATGCGCAAACAGCTTATCGCCCTGCTGTTGACGGCGCTGCTGTGCGTATTCCCCGCCGCGAAGGCCGGGGAGCTGGACCTTTCCACCGTTCCCGCGCCACAGCAGAGCGTCCCCGAAGTCCTGTCGCCCATATCCGAAGCGCCGCTGCTGGACAGCCCGCCCATCCACCCGGACTGCGCCGCCGTCATGCTGCTGGAGGCGGACAGCGGCCAGATCATATTCGAAATGAACGCCGACAGCCCCCGGCCCGTGGCCTCGGTGACGAAGGTCATGACGATCCTTCTGACGCTGGAGCAGCTTGCGTCCGGGCGGCTCTCGCCGCAGAGCGAGGTCGTGGTCTCCGAAAGCGCCGCGGGCATGGGCGGCAGCCAGGTGCTGCTGGACGTGGGCGAGCGCCAGAGCGTGGCCACGCTGCTCAAGTGCATGATCGTGGGCAGCGCCAACGACGCCGCCGTGGCCCTGGCCGAGGCTATGTACGGCAGCGAGGCGCTGTGCGTGGAGGCCATGAACCGCCGCGCCGGGGAGCTGGGCATGACGGGCACCCATTTCGTCAACTGCACCGGCCTGCCCGCCCAGGGGCAGCAGACCACCGCCCGGGACGTGGCCGTCATGTCCCGCCAGATGTTCAGCCACGAGGCCTATTTCGATTATTCCACCGTCTGGATGGAGGACATCGACCACGGCGACGGGCGCGTCACCCAGCTGGTGAACACCAACAAGCTGCTCAAGCTGTACGAGGGCTGCGACGGTGGCAAGACCGGCTCCACGAACGAGGCGGGCTACTGCGTCAGCGCCACCGCCCGTCGGGGCGATATGCGGCTGATCGCCGTGGTGCTGGGCGCGAGCGCCGGCAAGGAGCGCTTCGCCATCGCCCGGCAGATGTTCGATTACGGCTTCGCCGGCTACCGGCGGTATCCCGTGGCCAGCAAGGGCACCCGGGTGCGCGGGCAGCTGCCCGTGTCAGGCGGCGCGCAGGACGGCGTGGAGCTGCTGCTGGGCGGCGATTTGACCCTGCTGATCGCCAAGGGCGACGAGCAGCGCGTGCAGCTGACCAGCGAGCTGCCCCAATCCGTCGCCGCGCCCGTTCGGGCCGGCCAGCTCATCGGCCACGTGGCCGTGAGCATGGACGGCCGGGACGTGGCCAGAATCCCCGTCGTCGCCGCCGCGGACGTGGAGGGAAAGGGCTTCGGCATCGCGCTGAGGCGGATTTGGGAGAACTGGGCGGGTAAATTCTGATTTTGCAAAAGCATACCCCCTTGACACACAATACTATGCATAGTATAATATTATGTGTCAGGGAGGTGGAGCCATGGACGTTCAACTCAAGCGGGGCATACTGGACGTATGCGTGCTGACGGTGCTGCGCCGGGGGGAATCCTACGGCTACCGGCTGGTGCGGGACGTGGGGGAGATCATCGATGTATCGGAATCCACGCTCTACCCCATCCTGAAGCGGCTGGAGGCCAACGGCCAGGTCACGGTTCACTCCGCGGAGCATAACGGGCGGCTCCGCAAATACTATCGGATCACGGAATCGGGCGAGGAGCGCATACGCGCGTTTCTCGATGAATGGCGAGTGCTGCTGCGCGCGCTGAGCAGAATTGAAGCGGAGGTTGGAACAAATGAATAAGCAGGCTTTTCTGGACACCCTGAACGGGCTGGTGGGCGCTCTTTCTGATCAGGAGCGCGCGCGGCTGATGGAATACTACGGCGAAATGATCGACGAGGGCGTGGAGGACGGCATCGCCGAGGCGGACGTCGTGGCCACGCTGGGAGACCCGGCGGAAATCGCCCGCCAGCTCACCGCGCAGCCCCGGCAGGCCCCCAGCGCCGGATCGGAGGAGGTCACGGCGCTCAACGCTCTGCGCATCCGCGTGTCCAACGCCGACGTGGCCGTGCTGCGCGAGCCCCTGGACAACGGCGCGGCGGCCCAGCTGCGCTTCTCGGACCCGAGCCGCTTCAGCTGGCGCATGGAGGGCGATACCCTGGTGGTGGAGGAGCCCGAATCGGAGGGTATGCTCTTCGGGCTGCGCTGGATCAGGCAGCTGATCAGTATGCAGCAGTTCAAGCTGACCGTGGCGCTTTCAGGCGACCTGCCCGGCGCGCTTGAATTCAGCTCCAGGGGCGGCGATATGCTGGTGGAGGGGCTGGGCATTGGCGGCGAGGCCCGGCTGCGCGCGGGCAGCGGCGATGTAAAGCTCAAGCGCGCGACATTTGCCGCCCTGAACGTCAACCTGGGCAGCGGAGACGCGCGGCTGGACGGCCTGAAGCTGGACGAGGACCTTCACCTGAAGGCCGCCAGCGGCGACGTGGAGATTTCCGGGCTGACGGCGCGCGCAATGTGGATGGAATCCGCCAGCGGCGATATGGAGCTGCGGGATTGCGAGGGTGGAGAGCTGACCATCGTCAGCGGCTCCGGCGATATTGAGGCGAACCGCTGCCGCGCGGGGGCTACATCCGTCCACACCGCCAGCGGCGACGTGCGCCTTGAGGAGCTTGAGAGCGACCCCCAGCTGAGCGTGGAGACCGCCAGCGGCGATGTGGAGCTGACCCGCTGCATCGCCCGGGAGACCCGGATCAGGTCCGCCAGCGGCGATGTGGAGCTGCGGCTGGAGCCCCTGCCCTGCGGCTACGATCTTTCCGCCAGCAGCGCCTCCGGGTGCATTGAACTTGGCGACGGCTGCCGCGGGGACGCCGAGGGGTTGAAGCCCAGGATCGCCGTGCGCACCGCCAGCGGCGATATCACCGCTAAACTCATCCATTGACCGCATATCCATGCCGAAGGGGACGGTTTGCCCCGCGCCATTGTGGCGCGGGATAAACCGTCCCCTCGTCATATCCGGCTTGTACGTGCCGGCTTTCGAAATCGACCTCATCCGCCTCGCTTCGCTCGGGCACCTGTCCACGGGTCTACCGAACGCGCGTGCCCAATGCTGGCGCATTGGGTCCCATCGCGCACGAATGGACCCCATCTCGCTGAAAACAGCCCACTGTGCTGTTTTCCGGGCGCTGCGGCCTCCCCAAAGGGGAAGGCATATTTTGCTCACTGCGCCCAGAAATCTTCGTTTTCCCGCCGCCAGGCCAACTTCAATTCCACACTCCACTCTTCACATTCCACACTCATAAATCTCGTCTCGAAAAAAGCCGCCCCAAATGGCTTTTCAGCCATTTGGGGCGGCAGCGGTCGTGTATGGATTATTCCTTTACGCCACCGACGGCGATACCGGCGATGATGTACTTGCTGAAGGCGAAGTACACGATGATCAGCGGCAGGGCCGTCATGGTCAGGCCCAGGTAGATGGAGCCGAACTCGGTGCGGTAGATATCGCCGCGCAGCTCCTTGACCATCATGGGCAGGGTCTTCATATTGGGGTTGGTCAACAGCATCAAGGGCGTGAGGTAGTTGTTCCAGCTGCCGATCACGGCCATGATGCCCATGGTCGCCATGGCGGGGACCATGATGGGCATGATGATCTTGTTGTAGGCGTAGAACTCGCCCGCGCCGTCGATGCGCGCGGCCTCAACCAGGGCGACCTGGAAGTTGGCCTGCAGGTACTGCATGAAGAAGAACACCGTGGAGGCCGCCGCGATGGAGGGGATGATCAGCGGCAGATAGCTGTTCACCCAGCCCAGCTGGTACATGAAGATGTAGAAGCCGGTGGCGGTGACCTGGCCGGGGATCATGATGATGCCCATGACCACGGCGATGGCGAACTTGCGGCCGCGGAAGTTATACACCGTCAGGCCGTAGGCCGTCAGCGCGGAGAAGTACACGCTGAGGATGGTGGAGCCGAAGGAGATGATGGCGCTGTTGCGGAAGCCGGTCATCAGGTCGAAGTTCAGGCTGTTCAGCACCTGCCAGTTATAGCCCAGATAGCTGGAGGGCAGCAGGCTGACGCCCTGCTGGATCTGCTGGCTGGAGCGGGTGGCGTTGACGATCATGATCCAGAAGGGGAGCAGCGACAGCGCGCACAGGAAGATGCACAGCACATAGATCATGGACCGCTTGCTGTTGAACACGCTGCGCAGATTCAGCGACAGCACCACGATGGGGGCCAGCAGCATGATGGCGGTGATGACGGGGTTGATATCCGCGTTGGAATAGGGCGCCTTGATGGGGAAGGCCCGCAGGCGCAGCACCTCGTAGCACAGCAGCAGGATGGCCACCAGGTTCAAAAATGCGGCGACGGTATACAGCTTGCTGACCACGCGGTCGCCGGCGATGATTTCGCAGGCGAAGGTGAGCGCAAGCAAAATCAGGATGGCCCAGGCGATGTTGTAGAAGCCGTCAAAGTTGGCCTCATACAGCTTGTAGGCGTTGATGACCTGCATGTCCAGCTCCAGCTCGGCAGGGAGCTTGGAGGGCAGCAGGCTGTATTTGAAGCCGGAGCTGCTCTCGCTGGCGGCGGTCTCCTGCTGGGCGATCAACTCATCCAGCTTGGCCTGCTCCTTGTCGATCTTTTCCTGGTCCTTTTGCAGGGTCGCCTCGTCCTTGCCGCCCTTTTCGTGGCGCTCCTTGGCCTCGACGGCGCGGTCCACCTTGCTCTGCTGCTTTTCGATGTCAGCGCCCAGGGCGCCGGCGGCATTCTCATGGAAGGTGGCGATGGGCAGGAACATACAACCGATGGTAACGACGATCAGCAGAAGGCTGACCAGCTTGCTTATCCGTTTCATACACGCACCTCCTTACTCACTTTTTCGGCCTGGCGTCGCGGTCCTTCATCAGCTGGTTCAGGATCAGCGAGCCGATGATGATGATGGCGAACAGCACGACGGAGGACGCGGAAGCCATGTTGAAGTTATAGCTGCCGGAGAAGCCCTGCATGTAGATGAAGCGGGCGACGGTGTTCGTCATGTTGTTGGGGTTGCCCTGGGTCATCAGGTGGGGGATATCGAACATGGTCAGGCCGCCCACCAGGCTGGTGATCAGGTTGTACAGCAGGATGGGCTTGATCAGCGGCAGGGTGATCTTCCAGAAGATCTGCCGGCTGGTGCAGCCGTCGATCATGGCCGCCTCAAACAGCGACGGGTTGATGCCGCTCATGCCGGCGATCATGATGATCATGGTGTTGCCGTACCACATCCACCACTGTATGAAGGATATCAGGCCCCGGGATGTCGGCACGTTGCGGAAGTATTCAAAGGGCGTGTTGAAGATGCCCAGCTTCTGCATCAGCGTGTTGATGGGGGCGATGGGATATGAAAACAGCGAGAAGAACAGCATACCGATGGTGGCGGCGGTGATGATGTTGGGCATGAAGATCATCACCTTGAACGCGCCCTGAGCCTTCAGGTGCAGGTGGGTATCGGTAAACCAACTGGCCAGGATCAGCGCGAACCCGATCTGGGGTACAAAGTTGAAGAACCAGATGATGACGGTGTTCTTGAAGCTGAGCCAGAACAGTCTGGAAATGTCGTTCGCTGTAAACAGCGTTTTGAAGTTGTCAAAGCCGATGACGGAGTTGTCCAGGATCTTGCTCCAGCCCACGGCGTCGGTCAGCGACGTGCGGAAGGTGAAGAAGATGGGATACAGCTGGAAAACGAGGAATACGATAAAGAACGGCGCAATGAAGAAATAACCGTAATGGTCATAGGTTACCTTGCGCTTCCGAGGCACTTTGGCGGATGCCTGCATACGTTCCACCCCTTTTGCAGTATGATGTCACCCCGCGAGGGGGTGGGTGTTTTGGGAAAAGGACGCAATAATTGAGAATGGGGCTGCCCCTGCCGCTTGGCGAGGGGCAGCCCGCGCTCTGAACCTATGGAAGGTTCAAATCTACAGACCGATTATTCGACGGTGATGTCGGTGATCTGAGTGGCGACCTGAGCCTTGAACTCGTCGATGCACTCGTCGAGTTCCTTCTCGCCCTTGATGTAGGGCTGGGTCACCAGGCTGTCCCACAGGCCGTTGATGGTCTCATCATAGCGGGACATGATCGCGCCGTTGGCCAGGTTGGCCGCCTCGGCGAAGATGGCATAGTGGTCCTGGCCGCCCAGGAAGGGGTTGGGAGTGCCGCCCTCGTCCAGGATCTTCTGCACGACGGTGTTGTTGGAAACGAAGTCGTTGACGTCCTTGGCGTAGGTGTACAGGAAGTCCTCGTCCAGGGTGAAGAAGCGGATGAACTCCTTGATGGCAGCCTTCTTGGCATCGTCAGCCTCGGCAACTTTGGCAGCGTTGGCGCCAACCCAGGTGCCGCCCCAGCTGTAACCCACGGGGCCGGCGACCATGCGCCACAGGCCGAAGGTACCGTTGTTCTCGTCGGACAGCTTCTGCAGCTCCTCATCGGACATGTCGCCGGAGGCGCCGGGCACGCAGTTGGGCTTCAGGGTGTAGTGCAGGCCCCAGGTGGGCAGCAGGTAGCACAGGATCTCGTTGGTGCCGTTCATGCCGGCGAACCAGGTCTCGGACCAGGCAGTGCCCTTCGCGTAGAGGTCGTCCTCCTCGGCGGTCTTCAGCAGGTCGAGGTAGTCATACAGGTTGTCATCGATGTTCAGCTTGCCATCGACAACCCAGCCAGCCTCACGGTTGTACTGATAGGCGTTCCAGATATCGCCGGTGGCGCAGAACATCTTGCAAGCGCCCTCGGAGGCATCCTTCAGCTCCTCAGCGGTCTCCATGAAGGTATCCCAGTCGGCAACCTTCTCCTGGAACTCCTCGGGGGTGGTGATGCCCAGATACTTCTCAGCCAGGTCCGCGCGATACATCAGGGCGCCGGGGGTGGACTGCCAGGCCAGAGCCTTCTGCACGCCCGCCTCGTTGGAGCCGATCTGCACCATGGCGGGGATGCAGGTGGCGAAGTCAGCCTCTTCGAAACCGATGTCCAGCAGGCCGGCGGTCCAGTCGCTGTCGACATACTTCTTCACGAAAGCGGCTTCCAGGGTGAAGATGTCGGGAGCGTCCGCGGCGGTCGCGTCAGCGGCCAGCAGGGTGTCCACGTGGGAGGTGTACTCACCGCCGTCGGTGGGATACAGGGTGTAGGTGATCTCCACATCGGGATGGCTGGGCTTGTAGTACTTCTCGATCATACCCTCGAGCTCGTTGGTGAAGGACCAAACGTTGAGGGTGACCTTCTCCTCGGCAAAGGCCGCGGGAATCGCCGCGATCAGCAGCATGCAGGCCAGAACCAGAGCAAGCACTTTCTTCATAATGGGGTTCCTCCTTGTTAATATATTGCAAGCCTTTCGGCTTTGCATCGGTTTGAGCGGCGCGAAAACGTTTTTGCTTGTCCCGAAAATAAAAACGACAGTTGCGTTTGCCGTTTGTCCGGGCGGCGCCTTTCGCGCTTTGGCGCAAGCCGTATCCCAGCTTGCAAAAAGAATTATAACACAAACCCTTCATATTGTCCAGCATATTATCCAAATAATCAGGATTTATTCCTGAAAAAATCAATCGTTTGGCAAAATATGAAAATTGCGGGCAATATTTGAGAAATGCCCGCGATGATTGATTATTTTACCTCCACGATGTGAAACGCCGCGGCGCGGCCCAGCCGGTTCATCACCGCCAGCCCCACGCCCTCGGTGCCCACCGCCTCGGAAAACAGCGCGTCGGCCCCGAGGGCGTCGGCGTCCCTGAGCCGGGCGAAGATTTCGTGGGCCATCTCCCCGGCGTCGGAGCCGAGGGAAAGGGCGCGGCGCGCCCCATAGGCGGGCAGGTGTGTATTCAGCGCCAGGATCAGCGGCCGCTTGCCCTGGCCCAGCGCCTCGTCGTACAGCCGGCAGATGGCGCTTGCGACGGCGCGCTCTTCGCCCTTGACGATGGTCAGCGCGCCAGCGGGGGCATAGTGGCGGTATTTCATGCCGGGGCTGCGCGGGCGCTCGCCCTCCTTGAGGGGGCGCATCACCGCGTCGTCCACCTGCACGCCGCCGCAGATGGCGGCGATCCTCTCCGGCGTGACGCCGCCGGGGCGCAGCACCCGGGGCACGCCGCCGGTCACGTCGATCACCGTGGATTCCAGGCCCACCTCGCAGGGGCCGCCGTCCAGGATCAGGGGGATGCGGCCGTCCATGTCCTCCAGCACGTGCCGCGCCGTGGTGGGGCTGGGCCGACCGGAGCGGTTGGCGCTGGGGGCGGCGATGGGCCGCTGCGCCGCGTCGATCAGCGCCCGCGCCGCCGGATGGGCGGGCAGGCGAACGGCCACGGTGTCCAGCCCCGCGGTCACGGCGTCGGGGACGGCCCTTGAGCGGGGAAAGATCAGCGTCATGGGCCCGGGCCAGCAGGCGTCCATCAGGGCGCGGGCGGCGAGGGAGGGCTCGCAATCGATCAGACTGGCCAGCTGCTCCACGGCGCTGATATGGGCGATCAGGGGATTGTCCCCGGGACGGCCCTTGGCTTCAAATATGCGCCGCACCGCGTCGGCATCCAGCGCGTTGGCGCCCAGGCCGTATACGGTCTCGGTGGGAAAGGCCACCAGCGCGCCCTGGCGGATCAGCTGTCCGGCGCGGTCGATGGCGGGGCGTGAAACGGGAAGAAGCTCGGTTTGCAAGCAAAGGTCTCCTTTGTCGGGCGTTTTATATAGGAAGGGTCATTTATCAAGGCGCTGGATGAAGGCCGTCTTTTCGCCGTCGTCGAAGTCGGCGCGGCGATAGAAATTCAGCGTGCCCTCGTCCTTCGCCCCGGTCAAAAGCATCAGCTTGTAGCAGCCCGCGGCCCGGGCGATTTCCCGGGCGGCGTCCAGGCACCTGGTGGCCAGGCCCCTGCGCCGGAAATCGGCGTGGGTGACGACGTTTTCGATGAGGGCGTAGGGGCGCAGCCCCCGGGTCAGGTTCGGCACAACGACGCACACGCAGGAGGCGACGATCTGCCCGTCCTGCTCGCAGACGAGGACGTGGTGGTTGGGGTCGGCCATGATCTGTGCCCAGACGGCGCGCAGCTGTTCGCCGTCCGCCGGCACGCTCGTTTCGTGCAGGTGCAGATAGAGGCTGAGCAGCCCGCCAAGATCGGACGGCCCGGCTTCGCGTATCATGAAATTGCGCCTGTCCTCTGTAGATTGCATCACAGGATTTCCTCCATGCCCACCTTGTAGGGGACCAGGCCCAGCTTTTCATAGAAGGCCATGGCCCCGGGGTTGCAGCTCCACACATTCAGCGTCACGTTGTAGCAGCCGCTTTCACGGGCGAAGGCGCGGATGTGCCCGTAGAGCGCGCGGCCCGCGCCGCGGCCCCGGGCGGCCTTGTCCACGCAGATATCGTCGATGTACAGCGTGAGGTTATCGCACAGCAGGTTCGTGTTCCCGGGCCGCTGGAAGGCGCAGAAGCCGTGGCCCAGCACCCGCCCGTCCCCGTCCCCGTCCACGCACACGAACACGGGCGTGCCCTCATTTGAAAGAATGGCGCGCAGCTCATCCTCGGTGTACTTGGTGGTCGGCCCCTTGAACAGGTCCGGCCTTCCGTTGTGATGTACCATGTTCACCTGCACCAGCAGCGCCATGATGGCCGGAATGTCCTGCGCCTGAGCGCGGCGGACGGATAGGGACATGGGATCGCTCCTTTCGGGAATGTGGCGTTGCCGGGATGCCTGTGCGTGGCGGGCTCATCCGGCGCTTAAGGGCTTGCGGCTTAGGCGGCGGTCCGCCTGAAAGCGCCTCCGCTTTTGATTTACCCCTTCAAAAGCGCGGTCTGCTCCGCGAGGGTCAGCGCGTCGATGATCTCATCCAGATGCCCCTCCATGATCTCGTCAATCTTGTACAGCGTCAGCCCGATCCTGTGGTCGGTGACGCGGCCCTGGGGGAAGTTGTAGGTGCGGATGCGCTCGCTGCGGTCCCCGGTGCCCACCTGCAGACGGCGGCGGTTGGCGTACTCGCCCTCCTGCCGGTCCCGCTGCAAATCGTACAGGCGGGACTTCAGCACGCGCATGGCCTTTTCCCGGTTCTGGATCTGGCTGCGCTGGTCCTGGCTGGTGACCACGAGGCCCGTGGGAATGTGGGTGATGCGCACGGCGGAGTCGGTGCGGTTGACGTGCTGCCCGCCCGCGCCGGAGGCGCGATAGGTATCGATGCGCAGGTCGTTCGGGCCGATCTCCACCTCCACGTCCTCGGCCTCAGGCAGCACGGCCACCGTGGCGGTGGAGGTGTGGATGCGCCCGGAGGATTCGGTCACGGGCACGCGCTGCACCCGGTGGACGCCGGATTCAAACTTCAGCTTCTGAAACACGTTGCGGCCCTGGATGAGGATCACGCTCTCCTTGAGGCCGCCCAGCTCCGTGCTGCCGTCCTCCACCATCTCCACCTTCCAGCCCTGGCTGTCGGCATAGTGGGTGTACATGCGCAAAAGCTGCGCCCCGAACAGGCCGGCCTCGTCGCCGCCCGCCCCGGCGCGGACCTCCAGCAGGGCGTTTTTGTAGTCGTCCGGGTCCCGGGGCAGCAGGGCGATGCGCGCCTGGCGGGTCGCCTCGTCCAGCTGCTGCTCAAGCCTGGGCAGCTCCTCCCGGGCCAGCTCGGCCATATCGGCGTCCTCCAGCATCTCCCGCGCGCCGTCGATCTCCTCCAGCAGCCTGCGATAGGCCACGGCGATGTCGTTCAATTCGCTCAGCTCGCTGTGCTGGCGCATGAGCCGGGCAAAGTTTGCGGTGTCGGCAATGACCTCGGGCAGCGTGATGCGAATGGAAAGCTCCTCAAACTGGCTCTGTATGCTCTCCAGCTGGGCGGCGATGCGCTCCTGCTCGTTATACGATGTTGACTGCATATTGACTCCTATAGCTTTGCGAAAATAACTCTCTCGATGCCGTTCAGGTCACGAATGGTTCCAGCCTCCCGACAGGACAGCTGTGCCTTGAACAGCGCCAGCGCGGCCTGGGCTTCGCCGATGCCCACCTCCAGATAGACGGCGCCGCCGGGCGCGAGGTGTTCCGCGGCGCCGTCGGCGATGCGCCGGTAGAAATCCAGCCCGTCCGCGCCGCCGTCCAGCGCCAGGCGGGGCTCAAACCTCACCTCGCGCTGCAAGGTGTCCAGCTCTGCCCGGGGAATGTAGGGCGGGTTGGAGACGATCAGGTCAAAGCGCTCCCGTCCCACGGCGGCGAACAGGTCTCCGTGGCGCAGCTCCGCCTTTACGCCCAGCTCCCGCTGGTTGCGGTGGGCGATCTCCAGCGCCTTGCTGCTGATATCCGCCAGCGTCACGCGGGCATGGGGGGCCAGGGAGGCGAGGCTCAGCCCGATGCAGCCGCTGCCCGCGCACAGATCCAGCACCGCCGGGGAGCCGGGGATGCCCTGCACGGCAATCAGCGCCGCCTCCGCCAGGGTCTCGGTGTCCTGCCTGGGAATGAGTACGCCGGGGGCGACGTGGAATTTCAGGCCCATGAAGTCGGCGCTGCCCAGGATGTATTGCACGGGTTCGCCCGATACGCGCCGCGCCAGCATGGCATCCAGTCGCTGAAGCTGCGCCGGAGGGATGACGTGGTCCGCCTCAAATTTCAGCTCGGCGTGGTTCATGCCCAGCGTGTCCTCCGCCATCCAGCGGGCGTCGATGGCCGGGTCCGGGCAGCCGGATTCGGTCAGCGCCTCCTGCGCGCGGCTCAGCCAGTCGGATATGGTCAACGGAATCGATCCTTTCATTATATATAGGGCTTACCGGTCGTTTTCCCGCGCCGCGTTGTAGGCGTAGACGGCGACCTCCACCATCTGCTCGTGGGGCCTGCGCACCATCAGCCGCTCCAGAGCCGCCAGGGGAGCGTGCAGCGCGGTGGCGAAGGCGCTCTTTCCGGCGGCGTTTTCCAGCAGCCGGACGGGCTCGTTCAGCAGGGCGGCGATGATCAGCACGATCAGCGCCCGCACCAGCAGCTGCACCGGCAGCGTGAACGTGCGCACCAGGGCGAAGGCGATCACCGACAGCAGCAGCACCGCCACAATGAAGGCCGCGTCGCTTTTGCGCGAAAGGTGCAGGGCCTGCTGCGCGCGCTCCCGGGAAACCTGGCCGTCCCCGTCGGGGGGCGTGTTCAGCACCTTGTTGATGGCCCCGCGATACATGCACAGCCGGTTGACCACCCGCAGCCGGGGCACCAGCGCGGCGCAGACCAGCCCGCCCAGCACCCGCGCGGCGCAGGCGGCGGCGTTGATGCCCTGCCGGGACATTTCCAGCGCCGGCAACGCGAAGCGGGCCAGCGCCCAGGGCCCCAGGATCACCAGCGCGGCAAACAGCAGCAGTATGGCGATGGCGCTGCCGAAGGCGACGAGGCTGGTGGGATGGATGCGGAACAGCTCCGCGAAGCGCTGCTCAAAGCGGCTGCCCTTCACGATCCGCTGCGGATCCAGCTGGGCCGATTCAAACACGCCGTCCATGAATTCCGCCGTCCCGGAGACGAGCCGGACGATGCCCCGCAGAAAGGGCACGCGGGCCATGGCGTCCCGGGCGGGATGGTATTCCCTTCGGATGCGCAGGGCCACGTCCTTGTTTTCCTTGCGCACGGCGAAGGCGGTGGCGGTGCCGATCTGGATGCGCACCCCCTCCGCCACGGGCGAGGCATGGAGGTTCAGGGCCGTGTCTTTGGACATAGAAACACCTACTTATCTGTGATTGGCCGCCCCATCTGCGAAAAGCCCGATGGCGCGCAAAACGAAAAAAAGGACCGGCGCGCAACCGCCGATCCTGGAAATTGATTACGCGCATAAACGGCAAAAGCACCGACAAAGCCGCAGCTTCGCCGATGCTTGCAGTGTGCCTACATGCCGTAGCGCTTCTTGAAGCGTTCCACGCGTCCGCCGGTATCTACCAGCTTCTGCTTGCCGGTGTAGAAAGGATGGCACTTTGAGCAAATATCAACGCGCATCTCCTTCTTCACGGAACCGGTCTCAAAGGTCTCGCCGCAGACGCAGCGGACGACTGCCTTGCCGTAATTCGGATGGATATTCTCCTTCATGGTTTTCACCTCACTCTAATCGGACTGTCGGCCCTCCGGCGGAACCGGCATCTGATTAATCACGCAATGGGTATTATAGCACACGCGCCCCCGCGTGGCAAGGCTTTGCGGGAATTTTTACATTGCGGCGGTCTGCGCGCTGCCGGGAACGGCCGCCAGGGCGTTTACCGTTACAAAGAAGCGGCATGGGCGGACAACGGACTTGCGTGAGACGGCCCCGTTTCCATGCCCCGCGGGCGGGCGTTAATCCTTCCAAGCCGCGGAGGGTTGTTTTATTGATTGACACGGTAACTGAAATTGGTATATAATGTTATCACTTAAATGGGTAAAGCTTGATTCAGGGGGCCGATGGACATGAAGCGACTCTGTTCGGCATTTTTGGCAATATTGCTCTCGTGCGCGCTGCTTACGGGCGCGCTGGCGGAGGGCATCGAGGCGGGGGAGGCCCTGCTGCCCGTGGTGGACGAGACGGCGCCGATTGCAATTGAGGATGCCGAGATCGATCTTGGGCCGGAGGGCGCTGTGGCCCTTGACGGCGCGACGCAGACCGAAACCCTTGGCGCTGTTGCGCAGGACGAAGTCTTTGATGGATCGGCGCAGGGCGAGGAGGCGCAGACGGAGGCTTTTGACGTCGCGGAGGAGATCGAAGAGGCGCAGACCGAAGCCTTTGACGCCGCGACGGCGCTGGGCGATCTGACGCTGACCGTGCGCGCCGCGGCGGGCGTGTTCCTGCCGGGCTTGGCGCTTGGCGCGTCCTTTGCGGAGGACGGCGGCTTTGAACAGGCCGCGGCGGCGCTTTTGCCAGAAGGGGCGGCGGTGCGGCACGCGGTGTTCGATGTGACGGTTTCGGACGCGGCGGGCAACGAGAGCCTGCCGGATATTTCCGCCGGCGTGCCCGTGGCGGGGCTTTGGGGCCTGGATACGGCGCAGGTCCCCGACGCGGAGCTTTGGGCACAGGCGGCGCAGCGCGACGCGAACGGCGGGGCCGTGGCTGTGAAAACCTGGATCGAGGACGGCACCGTCTGCTTTGAAATGCCGGATTGCGGCCGCTATGACGTGATGATCGCCACAGAGCAGGCGGAGGGAGCCGCCGTGGCGGAAGATGCTTCCAATACAGATGAAGCAATTCCCGCCGAAACGGAAGAGGTTCCCGCTATAGAAGAAATCCCCACCGAAGTGGAGGGATCCCCGGCTTCGGAAGAAAATCCCACTGAAACGGAAGAAGCCCCTGTCGCGGAAGAAGCCCCGGCCACGGAAGAAAATCCCGCGGAAACGGAAGATTTTTTTGCTGTGGAAGAAGCGGAGGAGGTCCCGGACGGCGGGGACGAGGCCCCCATGATCGAGGAAGGCTATGCCGAAACGGAGCTGGCGCTTTCCTATGACGGCGCCGCGGCTCTGGCGGTGGCGGAGGATGCCGCGCCGGAAGCTGAAGCGGCGGAGATCGCCGGGGAAGCGGTGGAGATCGCCGCGGAGAGTCTGCCGGAGAATATCGCGCTGTCCGGGGCGGCGGACGACGGCGAAGCGCTGCTGGAGGGCTATTTCCAGCGCGAGCTTTCCGAACTGCTGCCCGGCGGGCGGTTCAGGCATGAGCGCGCCCTGGCCAGCGTCGCCTTCGACACGCTGGAGGCGGAGGGCACGCTGCCGGGGACGGTGGCGCTTTACAGGGCCATCAAGCCGAAAATCGAGGCCGTTGCGGGCGGCACGCTGACCAGCACGAGCTTCACGTTTGACGCGGCGACGCTGGGCATCGATACCGAGCATTGGTACACCGCCGGGGACCTGGGCCTTGATTCCCTGAAGGGTACGGACATCTACACGCCCATGCTTCAATTGGAGGGCATTGACTTTGGCGCCATGCTGAACGCGCTGCTCAACGACTGCCCCTATGACCTGTACTGGTTCGACAAGACCAAGGGCATCAGCCTGTCCAGCGGCGCGTCCCAGATGAGC
This sequence comes from Clostridia bacterium, assembly GCA_017459565.1. Taxonomy (GTDB): domain Bacteria; phylum Bacillota; class Clostridia; order Christensenellales; family Aristaeellaceae; genus UBA2862. Next base: position 18,989 of record JAFUCP010000146.1, read on the forward strand.
CAGGGCGGGGTGCCCGTCAAGGTGCGGCTCACCAGCGTGACCGTGAAGCTGCACGTGGCGGCGGCCTATGCCGTGGAGGGCGTGGACTTTACGGTCAACGAGCTGCCCGCCCGGGTCGGCAGCGCGGTGGCGAATATCAACAATATCATCAGCGGCGCAGCTTCCCTGGGCGACCTGGAGAAGCTGACGAGCTATGCCGAGACGATCTGCGGCCTGGTGGGCTACAACCACTCCGCGGCGGACGATTCCTCGACCCCCTACGGCGATCCCTGGCAGCTGATTTATGTCTTTGACGGGGACAGCAGCACCGAGACGGACGTGGTTTGCGAGGGCTATTCCAAGGCCTTCAAGTACCTGTGCGACCGAAGCAGCTTCCAAAGCCCCGATGTCCAGTGCATCCTGGTTTCGGGCGTGATGGAACACGGCACCGGCGCGGGTCGGCACATGTGGAACGCGGTTTCCATGCCCGACGGGCGCTATTATCTGGTGGATCTGACCAACTGCGACAGCGGCAGCGGCTGTTCGCAAAAGCTGTTCCTCAAGGGCTGCGACAGGTCCGGCGATTATTATGTCTGCAACAATCTGACCTATACCTATAATGAAACCACGCTGGCCACCTACGGCAGCGACAGCCCCTGGCTGGCGCTTTCCGCCTATGACTATGGCAAGGGTTACCTGGTGCAGATCGCGGCGGCGGAGCATGGCACGGTGAGCGCGGGCGCCGAGCGGGCCGACGCGGGAAGCGAGGTCGAGCTGACGATGACGCCCGCGGAGGGCTATCAGTCCGCCCAGCCCGCGATTGCCCGGGACCAGGACGTGATCCTGCCCACGCAGGCCGGGGAAAACGTCTGGCGCTTCACCATGCCCTATGGGGACGTGACGGTGACTGGCGCCTTTGAGGTGCAGATCGTCGCCAGCGGCGCCTGTGGCGCAAACGGCGATAACCTCGCCTGGACGCTGGATGAAAACGGCCTGCTGACGATCTCCGGCGATGGGGAGATGGCCAATTACGGCGTCGATAAAGCGCCTTGGGGAAGCGCGATCAAGCAGGTTGTGATCGAGAGCGGCGTGACGAGTATCGGCGGATCTGCTTTTGAGGGGTGCGGCAGCCTGACGGATGTGACGATTCCCGCGGGCGTGACGGGCATCGGCGAAGGCGCTTTTTCCGGCTGCCACGCTTCCCTGATCCTCCACATTCCCTGCGATGCCACGGCGGTGAAGCAATACGCGGTGGCCAACAGCATAAGCTGTGACCTGACGCACCGTTTTGTCAACGGCGTATGCACGGTTTGCGACTATGCCTTGCTGACCGCCTCCGGCTATGCCGGAACCTACGACGGCCAGCCCCACGGCATTGCGGTGACCCTGGACGAAGGGGTCGAGGGCGTTCAGGTGCTGTACGGCACGGAGCAGGGGGCCTGCACCCTGACGGCCAGCCCGGTATTCACGGACGCGGGCGATTACGAGGTCTACTGGCGCGCGGTGACCGGGAACGACGCGCTTGCCACCGGCAGCAAGAAGGTGACGATTGCGCCTGTGACGGCGGCGCTGAGCTGGTCGAACCAGTCCTTTACCTACGACGGCAAGGCCCACGCGCCCGCGGCGACGGTTTCCAACCTGATCGGAAGCGATGCCTGCACGGTGACGGTGACGGGGGCGCAGACGAACGCGGACAGCTACACGGCCACGGCCACGGCGCTGTCCAACGCGAACTACGCGCTGCCGGAGAGCGCGACGGCGGCATTTGCCATCGAGCCCAGGACGGCGGCGCTGAGCTGGTCGAACCAGTCCTTTACCTATGACGGCAAGGCCCACGCGCCCGCGGCGACGGTTTCCAACCTGATCGGAAGCGATGCCTGCACGGTGACGGTGACGGGGGCGCAGACGAACGCGGGCAACTACACGGCCACGGCCACGGCGCTGTCCAATGCGAACTACGCGCTGCCAAAGAGCGCGACGGCGGGATTTGCCATCGAGCCCGTGGCTCCGCCCCTGGAGTACAGCTGGGGCGAGGCGCAATATACCTGGTCCGAGGACGGCGGCAGCGTGACGGCGGTTCGCGCGTGCCTGAACGACCCCGCCCAGACGCAGACCGAGACGGTGAACACTGCCCGTGAGGTCGTCGAGGACCCCGGCTGCGAGACGTGGGGAACGACGCTGTACAGCGCCGCCTTTTCCAATGAAGCCTTCGCGCCCCAGACGCGCGCCGTTCAGGATATCGCGCCCGTGGGGCACAACTGGGGCGAGGCGCAATATACCTGGTCCGAGGACGGCGGCAGCGTGACGGCGGTTCGCGCGTGCCTGAACGACCCTGCCCATGTCCAGACGGAGACGGCTCCGGCGCAGACCTGGGTCAGCCTGTGGCCCGGTTGCGAGACGGGCGGCGAGATCACGGCGGCGGTGGCCTTTGCCAATCCGGGCTTCGCGCCCCAGAGCCGCGTGGCGGGCACGCTGCCCCCCACGGGACACACCCCCGTCGCCGACGCGGGCTACGCCCCCAGCTGCACCGTGAACGGACTCACCGACGGCTCCCATTGCGCGGTGTGCGGACAGGTGATCACGCCCCAGCAGCCCATCGCGGCTCCCGGCCACACCCTGGTTTACGACGCGGGCTACGCCCCCAGCTGCACGGTGAACGGACTCACCGACGGCTCCCATTGCGCGGTATGCGGCACGGTGCTGGCGCCCCAGCAGCCCATCGCGGCTCCCGGCCACACCCCGGTTTACGACGCGGGCTACGCCCCCAGCTGCACGGTGAACGGGCTCACCGACGGCTCC